>NZ_CP108569.1:7301886-7627830 GCF_036010505.1 Streptomyces sp. NBC_01197 | reverse complement strand
ACTCGTAACAGGACATGAACAATATCTGCTCGCCTGAAATGTTGCTAGTCACCTGTCGAGGCCGGTGACACGGCCGGCCCGGCCTTCCGTCGCCCCGCTGCCCACTCCGATGAGCGGACGCGTCAGGCCGGGCAGGGGTCCTTCACGGGGCGTCGGTCTCGCTACCTGACAGGAAATCAGCCTAAAAATGCGGCGTGAGAGCCCCGACGTAGGCATGAGGTCATGCCGATGGCGGCCGAGCCCTCACGGGCGAGCAGCTGCGCCCTGGGACAACACGTCAGGCCGCAGACAGAGCGGAAAAGCCGCATGGACCGACGCACGCCCGCCGCTCACCGGGGATGCCGACCCCGCCGCCCCACCCGCGCCCTGCTGCCTGCCGACGCCGACCGCAACACTAACGCGCCGAAGTACCGTCCAGGAACGAGTCGAGGAGGTGGCCGCCCGCCATCGCGGTCCCAAGACGAGGCACGTCGCCCAGCAGCGTCGATGAACACCGGGAGCCCTCGCCCCCACAACAACTCGGCAGCACGGCAAAGGCGACGACCGAACGGGAATGGTGCCCACGTTCCCGGGACATGAACGGCCTACTGAGCGATTGAGGCCGACTACGCTGGCGTCCACGTCACCCCGCCGCGGAACGTCGGAAGAACCGTCACGTCTGCTCTACTGCGCTGAAACTCGGTTGCTGCCAGTGACTGTCCATTTAAACGAGGCAGACACACCTAGGGCGATGCAAAACGTCATTTGTTATCTCAGAGTACGAAATCAATGGAGCCCTGTCAGGCCATGGGGAAAGCAAAGGCAACTGGGAACGATTTGAATGGGATGCACATACTGTCGGGGCCAACGTGTCTGAAAGCAGCAGAAAGACTGGGGCTTGAGCACGGATACCAACTGATTAGGTCCCACAGGCTGAGGTAACGGGCACCGGGTGCCTGGAGGTGTCGCACCGTCCCAAGGGTCAAAGGAAGAACACCACACGGCTGCAGGTACCCATGCCTGAGCCACTGACGGAGGCGCAGCAGCAGAAGACGAAAACAAGGCATCAGCGGTTCAGGCATCTGCAAGAGCCTGTCCATCGCCCCAGAGAGCAAGATTGCTCGCCTGTAATAAATTCACCCGCCTGCGCTGCTCCGCACGAAGTTTTGAGAAGCACGGGCCCCGACCCCAATTGCTTACTGTCAACCTGGCCTATCAGGAACGCCGCCGCCTCGTCTGCCGAGCGGCTTCGTGGCCGCAGGGCCTCGCCTGTGGATTGCCGACCGAACGTTGCGCTACGCCCAACGACATGACTTTTTTCCGTACGGACATTCCGACGACCGACACCTCGACTTCACCGGCAAGAAGGCGGCATGTCGGCCCCATCGGGTCGGCGCATCGGCGGATCGGCTTGCTCCACCAGTGACCACGCCATACACGGTGTCCTGGAAACAAGGCTCTTCTCTGCGTTCCGGGCACAACGGCAGTTCCCTGCTGTTCCGCCCGCCGCAGGGCGCACCATCACGGCGATTCAGAGTGGTCTATCTCTGGGTCGCCAGATTTCAGCGGTCTAATTTTAATACCATGCGGTTTCTGATAGGCTCTCAGCTCGATTAACCGGTCAAAGAGGATCATTTATTTAAATAACGCGCGGAGCGGATTTTCATACAATCGCGGATTGCGAAAAGCCGCAGCCAACGAAGTTGGCTGCTGGTGGCGAAGCGCGCGGAGCGCGGGGTCACCGCCGCGGCGGCGGCGCGTCGTGTCTGTGGAGTAGAGCGCGCGCGCGCGTGCGCGTGTGTGTGCGCGCGCGCGTGCGCGCGCGCGCGCGCGCGCGCGCGCGCCCACCTTCCGCAGACATGACGCGCCGCCGCTACGCGGCGGTGACCCTGCCGCGCTCCGCGTGGCTAGCCGCATGGCTTCGCCACCGGTACAGCCAACTTCGTTGGCTGCGGCACGAATTGCTCCGCAATTTCGGCCTTCCGGAAATCGCTCCGCGATTTCCGGTATGAAATCCGCTCCGCGCATTTCATGGCTGGCTACAAGATAGAGAGGTGTCCTCTTTTGACCGGTTGTCAACCCTTGCTCTCCAAAGGAGATTTGAGAGCCTATCAGAATTTTCACATGGCAACAAATTAGACCGCTGGGAGTCTATCTCTGCTAGGACGACCTAGCAGAGATAGACCACTCCTGAATCACTGCGTATTAAGCCCAGGAAGGCGGAGATTAGCGCCCACTACATCTCCATAAGGGTTCTGGGCGGGCAGACGCTTCAGCAGCCCGTAAGTGCCGTTGATTTGAACGGAACACATGGTCAGAGAGGGCCTTGCGGTTGGCCGTTGGTTCGCCTTCCAGGACACCGTGTATGGCGTGTCCTTCGTGGAGCAGATAGTCGGCCGATCAAAAATCGATACTAGTCGTTTCCGGATTCATGCGCCGATTCCAATGGAACCGACGTATGCGTATGCCGCATAGTCAGAGTCGAGGTCGGTAATGATGTCATCCCAGATTTCGTCCAGGGTGTCCGTGTCGTTCTGGGCCCAGGCATCGATCATGTCGTCCCAGACGTACCGTGCCTGCACCGAGCGCTCACTGACGTTCGGTCGGCGATACCGCTCATCCACAGCCGTCTGGTCGACGGGGTAGATCTCGATCCTGCGGCCGCGGCTTCCGTTGTCCAGTAGGCGCTTCAGTGCGCCCGAACGGACGAGGTTGTCACGGCGGCGTTCCTGATAGGCCAGGTTGATGGCTTCCAACTTGGGTCGGCTGGGGCGTGTCCCGCGCTCCCAGGAGCGCAGCAGGCGGGTCGAGATTCCGTGCTCTCGCAAGACTTCGCGGCCGGGGCGGGTGTTGAGGTAGCGCAGGCGGGCGGAGAGCCCTCGGTGGGTTGTTACGGGCGAAGCAATGCTGCTCTCCCGGGCGATGCGGTCGAGCTCGCCCGCGAGTGCCTGGGCGCCGCTGATGCCTTGGGCGCCGTGTTTCTGCCACTCGCCCCATAGGTCGGTAGCTCCGCCGGCCATGGTCTACTCCCCCAGCGTGTAGGTGGTCTTCGCCTTGACCTGGGACAGATCACGGCCCTCCAGGAACACCGATTGCCAGTCCCCTGTGACGTGCAGTTCGTCGGTTCCCGACATCTGCACGACTGTCAAACCTGAGGTGTGTGCTTTATGCGCTTTCAGCCACAGGTTGGCGAAAGCTTGCGAGCGAATAGTGTGCATCCAGTCAGGGCGTCGGATTTCCCGGTTCGCGCTGCTTTCCCCGATAGTTGACACGAACTTAGAATACATTGATTTCACGTACTCTAGGGTCACTTCGTCATTTTTTGAAATGGCGTTTTTGCGTACTTCGGCGAGAGTGCGGCGCATTTTTTCCAGTAGCCCTTCGGAGGCTCCGGATGTCCATGATTCGTGGATGACGGGTGCCTGGCAGTAGCCGAGTTTCGCGCAGCGCAGTAGAAGGCGGAGCGTGGGTTCGGTGACCCACAAGTCTCCCGGTTCTTTCCGTGCGCCGAGCGGCGAGGGGAGGTCTGGTTCCTCCCAGATGGCCGGGGTGACACGGTGGACGCCGGAGCGCTTGGCGTCGTGGTAGTCGCCCTCGGAGTGGACCAATTTCCCGATCGGGAGCCATGTCTTCAGTGCGCTGAGGTAGGCCGCGTTCATGTCCAGGGCGGTTACGTTGAGGGTGACGTGTCCGGCGCGGGCGGCGCGGTGCAATTCTTCGGAGCGCCATTTCGGGCGGCCTTCCCAGATCTGGTCGGCGCCTTTCTGTGATGCTTTCTTGAGGATGGCAGCTGTGGGCGGGAACTCCGAGTGTTCGTATCGGCCGCCGACCCTGGAGGCGGCGAACAGTGCCATCACGTCTGGGACCGCGGTCTTGATGAGCGCGGCCCGCGCGGTCGCCAAGTCCCCTTTGTGCGCTGCTAGTTCCTCCTCGACTCGTTCCTGGACCAGGTCTGCGAGCGGGCCCGTGGGCGCGGCCGCCTGCTTCGAGGCTGGCGGCGCGGCGTTCTCCGGCTCCGAGGGGGCCGGGGTGGGTGTTGCGGCCGGTTTGGGGAGGTCGAGGGGGGCGGGGGTTCGTTGCCCGGCGTTCGCGATGCGGTCGGCGGGCAGCTTCGCCAGGGCGTGGGTGGGACCGGCGAGGAGGTCCAGTACGGGCATCCCCCAGTGAGCGGCGAGGCGGTCGCAGTCCGTGAGAGTCCATGCGGCTTTTCCGCTCTGTCTGCGGCTGACCTGACTTTGTGTCAGTCCCAGGGCGGCTGCCAGTGCGGACTGCTGCTCGCCGGTGCGGTGCGCGAGTGCGGTCACCGTCACCCTGAGGGTTTCCTCGGTACTCATCAGCATGACCTCATACTACGTCAGGAATGCGCTTTCCGCATACACAATCCAGTATTTACATTTTTTAGGCTGGTTTCCTGTCAGACGCCCTAGCGGGACAAGGCTCGGCCTGTTGCCCGGGCCACCGTGAGGACCCCCCTGCCCGGCCTGACGTCCGCTCATCGGGTGGGCAGCGGGGCGACGGAAGGCCGGACCGGCCGTGTCGGTCCGAGCGGTCATCGGTGGCCCTGACTGGGCGATGATCGGTGCGAAGCGACGGGCAGAGCGAGATGTGATTCGCGCCGCCATGATCGCACCACCAGCAGGCCCACTGAGGCCGCGAAGCCTGGCGGGCCGGCTACCCCGTCGAGGTACGTATCAAATCCCGGAGCCGCGCACACGAGGCCGCCCCCACCACGCCCTTCGCCCGCTCAACCCGGACAAGTCCGGTGGCGTCTCTTGGTCGCCAAGCGAGGGCACGCCCCGCCTGCCGGGCTCGGCGGCCTGCGAGACCGCAGAGTTCGACGAGGGCATCACCGCCGGGGGGGGGCCACGCCCCCCGGCTTGGCATCCCGGGCCCCGTCCGACCGCACTCATTTGACCGGATGCACCCTCCGCTTTACTCTCGAATGAGTACGGAGGCAGCATCCGTTTTGATGCGGCCGCAAGATCACCTGACCGGGGAGGGCGCATGAGCGCCAGTGAACAGCGGGGCCGCAAGCCCCGTGCGGACGTCCAGCGCAACCGCGCCGCCCTCCTGGAGACCGCGCAGCGTCACTTCCTGCAGCACGGGGTCGGCACCTCGCTCGAGGCGGTGGCCAAAGATGCGGGGGTTGGGCCCGGCACTCTGTACCGGCACTTCCCCACGCGGGAGGCGCTGCTTGCGGCCGTGCTGCAGACGCGCTCCGAGGAGTTGGTGGCCCGCCAGGCGGACATCGAGCAACTCGGCGACCCGACCGAGGCATTGGAGCAGTGGCTGCGGGCGATGGAAGACTATTTCAGCGCCTTCAGCGGGCTGCCGGAACCGCTCATGGCTGCGGCCCGGGCACAGGAGCCGGACAATCCGCTCACGATTCCCTGCGGCATTCTCATCACCGCCACCGACGAGCACGTGAAAGCCGCGCAGAGCGCAGGGTACGTGCGCGCGGGCGTGAGGGGCTACGACCTGTTCCTCGCAGCCTGTTCCACTGCCTGGATCAAGGGAAACGGCATCGACGAGGAATCACTCGACCGCCTCCGCACACTCATCGCGAGCGGCTACCGCCGGAGGAACAATCAGCCGTAGACCGCCGCAAGCCCCGCTCCCACCACCCAACCATCACACCCCGCTGCCCTGGGGCAGCACAACCTCCCAAGGGACAAATTATGAAAATTACTGTTATAGGCGCTGGCGCCATCGGCGGAAACCTCGCTGCCAAGCTCAGCACGGTCGGTCACGACGTCCAGATCGCCGATGCTCGCGGCCCCGAGGCCGTCCGGGCCGAGGTCCTGGAGTCCGGGGCCCGCGCAGCGGACCTCGCCGACGCCGTCCAGGGCCGCGACGTCATCATCCTGGCCATCCCCTTCGGGGTGGCGGGGAAGCTGGCCGACCTGTTCGCCACGGTCCAGGACGAGACGGTCGTCATCGACACCTCGAACTACTACCCGGGCACACTCAGTGAGCCGATCGAGGCTGTCGACAACGGCCAGGTCGAGAGCGTGTGGAACGCCGAGCAGCTGGGCCGCCCCGTGGTCAAGGCGTGGAACGCCGCCCTGGCCGGGACCCAGCAGGCCAAGGGTGTCCCGGCAGGCACCCCGGGCCGCATCGCCATCCCCGTCGCCGGCGACTCCGAGGAGGCGCGGCGTGTGGCCATGCAGCTCGTGGACGACACCGGCTTCGACCCCTACGACGCCGGCACGCTGGCCGATTCCTGGCGCCAGCAGCCGAACAGCCCCGCCTACTGCACCGAACTGACCCTCGACACCCTGCCGGCAGCCCTGGCCGCGGCCGACCGCGCCAAGGACGTCCGCGTCCGCAACAGCCTGCCGGAGCGCTTCGCCGCCCTCCCCGCCAACCCCACCGTCGATGATGTCGTCGAGATGAACCGCGCCGCCCACCGCTGACCCGCCCGGCGCCGCCGCCTACGTATTCGGGCCAATACGCAGGCGGCGGCGTCACGGACGCAAAGAACACACACCCCCTGTTGCGGCGTACAGCTCCGGCACGACCCGCTTGCCAAGCGCCCCGATTGGAGAGGGCGGTGGCACGTCCTGTGCCGTCTTCATGCCGACCGCCTCGTTCCACGCCACACCCCTGTCGCCACCCCGCTCGGCAGACCCGAACCGCTACGGCGGGGAGTAAGTACCGCAGAGAGGAATACCGCGCTCGGACCGGCAGGGCAGGAAGGCCGCAGCCCGCGAGAACCTGGTATTCCGCTCCCCACATCGCCCTCCTGTTCATGCCGACATTCGGCGACGGGGTACGGCCGGCCGGTGACATCGGGATGTACGCGCAGAACTTCCTGCTCGCGCTGGCGACCCGGGGGTTGGACGGCATCCCCCAGACCGCGCTCGGGTTCTACGCCGACACCATCCGCGAGCACCTGGGTGTTTCGAAGGAGCTCAAGCTGCTGTTCGGCATCTCCTTCGGCACAGCCGACGTGACCGCACCGGCAAACAGCTTCCGCATGGGGCGCGTCCCGCTCGAGCAGAGCGTGGTCGTGCACGGCACCCCTGGCGTCCTGGCCGGGCAGTAGCTCTTCCTCTCGCACTGAACTGACGTCACGGCCACATCACCACGCAGTTCCCCCACCCGGGCAGCCCTTGCTTTCCGCCGCGCCTCGCGCAGTGGGGGAGCTGCGTGGTTCCTGGTGTTTCCGCCGCGGGTTCGCGCCCGCCGTCTCAGGCGCCCGCGCCCCCTCCCCTCCCTCCGGACCCGACCCATTTGCAATACGGAGGTAGCCTCCGTATTGTCGAGAGAGTAAACGGATGTACTCTCCGTTTTTTTCGCCTCGTCTGGAGAGACGGCTATGACAACCCCTCAGATGCTGCTGGCCATGCAGTTCACCAGCGGCTACGGATCCGAGCCCGGGGCATGGCGGCTGCCCGGGGCCAACCTGTCCAGCTACACGGACATGGACCAGTTCGTGCGTTACGCGCAGGCCGCCGAGCGCGGCAAGGTCCAGCTGCTCTTCATCGCGGACACCCCGGTCCTGGACGTGGACCTGGAGAACGAGCACCCACACCACCCCATCGACCCCCTCCTCGTCCTCACCGTCATCGCCCGTGAGACCGAGCGGATCGGCCTGGTGGCCACCGGCTCCACCACTTTCAGCGAGCCCTTCAATCTCGCCCGCCAGTTCAAGGCCCTGGATGTGATCAGCCACGGCCGGGCCGGATGGAACGCGGTCACCACCTCCCACCCGGCGGCTGCGGCGAACTTCGGCTCTCCGGTCCCGCCCCGTGCGGAGAAGTACGAGCGGGCCCACGAGTTCGTTCAGATCGTGCAGGCACTGTGGGGCAGCTGGGAGAAGGACGCCTGGGTCCTCGACGTCGAGGGCAAGCGGTTCGCCGACATGGGCAAGATCCAGCCGGTCAACCTGCAGGGCCGCCACGTCGCCTCCCGCGGTCCGCTGCCCATCCCACCGTCCGAGCAGGGCCAGCCGGTCATCTTCCAGGCGGGCGGCGGCAGTTACGGCCTGGAGCTCGCGGGCCGGTACGCCGGCGGCGTGTACGCCAACCCGATGACGATCGACGACGCCATCGCCCAGCGGGGGGCCCTGCGGGACGCAGCCAAGCGGGCCGGGCGCGACCCGGACGAGGTGAAGATGTTCGCCGGCTTCATGCCGACCATCGCCTCCTCCCGCGCCGCCGCCCTGGACCGGCGGCGCTTCCTGGACGAGTCCGTCGACCTGCGCCAGCGCGTGCGTTATCTCGGCGCCATGATCGGCCTGCCGCTGAGCCACGAGCAGCTCGGCGAGCCGCTGACCGCAAGCCAGTTGGCCGACGCCGTACCCAGTCCGCAGGACGCACGCTCCGCCCGCGCCCTCGAAGTGGCACGGGAGGGCTGGAGTCTGCGGGACGTCCTGGCGCACGGCGTCATCGACTACCACCCGGTCGTCGCCGGCACCGCCGCCGACGTGGCCGACCACATGCAGGAATGGTTCGAGGCGGGCGCCTGCGACGGCTTCTCGCTGGCTATCGACGGCTACCACGACGGCGTCGACGCCTTCGTCGACCAGGTCGTGCCGCTCCTGCAGGAACGCGGCCTGTTCCACCACGACTACGAGGGCGGCACCCTGCGCGAGAACCTCGGGGCCCGCGCCCAGTACGGCCTCGATCCCCGCGTCGCGGAAACACCCCGGTCATGACCGCCATCCACGTCCCCGACAGCGTCACCTTCCAGGCGTTCCGTGACGCCATGGCCACCGTCGCCTCCCCCGTCGCCGTGGTCACCGCCATGGACGGCCACCGCCCGCACGGCACCACGGTCGGCGCCTTCGCCTCACTGTCCCTGACGCCCCCGATGATGCTGACGTCCCTGGACAACCGCTCCCAGCTGCTAACGATCATCCGCCGCACCGGCCGCTTCGGCCTCAACGTCCTGGGCGCCCACCAGGCCGACCTCGCCGGCGTCTTTGCCCGCTCAGGACCGGACAAGTTCGACGGCGTGACCTGGTCACCGAGCCAGGAACTGCCCCGCCTGCTGGGCTCGGCGGCATGGATCGCCGCCGAGGTCGACGACTACGTCGGTGCCGGAGACCACACCGTCCTGCTCGCCCACGTCCACGCCGCCGAACAGGGTGAGGGCGACCTGGGAATTCTCAGGCCTCTCACCTACCACCAACGCTCCTTCGGCACCCACACACCGCTCGCTTCCTGACGCTGCGGCCACTTCCCCTCGGGCCACTCCCCCGGCCCCGTTCCCCAACCCACCGGCGGGCCACCGCAGTCACCAGCCCCTGCCTGCTTGCCTGCCACAGCGCGAAAGAGATCACGCACGTGTCCCTCAACGAAACGTCTACGCACGCCGCTCCGGACGCCGTCAGCCCACCGCCCTCCCACCGCGCCGGTGACAAGCTGCCAGCTCGGGACTCCCTCATCATCTGGGTACTGACCCTCTCCACGTTCATCGCCCTGCTGAACGAACTGCTGGTGGGCGTGGCGCTGCCCACGCTGATCGACGAGCTCGACATCACGCCGAGCACGGGACAGTGGCTCACGACGGGCTATCTCCTGACACTGGCCGTCCTCATCCCCGCCACCGGCTTCGTCATGCGTCGGTTCAACCTCCGCACGATCTTCATCACCTCGATGTCGCTGTTCACCGCCGGTACCGTGATCGCCGCCGTCGCTCCGGGGTTCGGCGTGCTGTTCACCGGTCGCATTATCCAGGCAGTGGGCACGGCCTCCCTGATGCCGCTCCTCATGGCCACAGTGATGCGCCTGGTTCCCCAAGGCCGCCGGGGCCGGATGATGGCGCTGGTCACCGCCGTGGGCGCGGTGGCGCCCGCGGTCGGACCCGCGCTCTCCGGAATCATCGTCTCCCAGCTCAGCTGGCGGTGGCTGTTCATCCTCGTCCTGCCCGTCGCCCTGGCCGGACTGGTACTGGGAGCCGCCAAGCTGCGCAACATCACCACGCCCGAACCGACCACGCTGGATGTGCTGTCGCTCATCCTGTCCGCCGTCGGGTTCGGCGCGCTCATCTACGGTCTGGCCACGATCGGTGAGTCGGCCTCCGGCCACGCGCCCATCCCGCCTTACCTCCCCATGGTGGCCGGGGTCCTCTTCATCGCGGCGTTCGTCCGCCGGCAGATCGTCCTGCAGCGCACCGATGCCGCGTTCCTCGACATGAGGATCTTCCGAACCAGCTCGTTCACCGTGCCGCAGCTGGTCATGGTCGTCGTCCCGCTGATCGGGTTCGGCGTGCCGATGGTCCTGCCGCTGATCCTCGCCCACGTGTCCGGACTGAGCACCATGGAGATCGGCTTCTTCATGCTCCCCGGCGGAGTGGTGGTCTCCGTGGTCTCAGCCCTCGGCGGGCGGCTCTACGACCGCGTCGGGCCGCGTCCCCTGGCGATTCCCGGAGCAATCATCTGGACGGCCGCCCTGTGGTTCCTAAGCCGAGTCGACGCGGGCACCAGTACCACGACACTCCTGATCGCCTACCTCATCATGATCGTCGGCCAGGCCCTCATGTGGGCGCCGATGACGACGTCCGCACTGGCCTCGCTGCGTACCGAGCTCTACCCGCACGGCAGCGCGGCGTTCAACACCGTCCAGCAGTTGGCAGGCGCCGCGGGCGGCGCGATCCTGGTCTCGGCCTACACCATCGGGTCGCACGCACAGGACGCCGGAACGCTGAACCTGGCCCAGTCCGTCTCGGCAGCGCAGGCCGCCTTCACGACGGCGGCGGTCGTCGCCTGCCTCGCCATCATCGGAACCGTCTTTGTCGGCAAGGCCAAGCAGCCCGCTCGACGGGACTGAGCCGGGGATGCCCACCGGACCACCGGCGCCCAGGTATCGCTCGATCCTGGCGCCGGTGTTCCGGTGGTCCGCAATCAGCAGCGTCCGGTCGAGCACCGCCACCGGTGCGCCGCGCTGCCCGAACCCCTCACGCACCCTTCAACCTTCCCCGAACACGTCTCCCGCCGGCCCTCCAGCAGAGCCGGCAGCAGGGATCGAAAGACCATGAAACTCTCTCTCGTCGAGCTCTCCACCGTCACTCCCGGCAGCGACAAGACCCAAGCCCTCAAGGACTCGGTCAAGGCCGCGCAGCAGGCGGAGGACCTCGGTTACCACCGCATCTGGTACGCCGAGCACCACGACTCAGCCAGCACCGCCTCCACCGCGCCCGAGATCCTCATCGCCCTTGCGGGCAGCGCGACTTCACGCATCCGGGTCGGCTCCGGCGCGGTCCTGCTCAACCACTACAGCCCCTACAAGGTCACCGAGACCTTCCTCCAGCTCGAAGCCGTCGCCCCGGGCCGCATCGACCTCGGCCTCGGCCGCGCCACCGCGGGACCCGTCGTCGACCTCGCCCTGTGCCGCGACCGCGACGCACCGCCCGCCGACGACTTCGCCGAACAGGTCCAGGAGGTCCTCGCCCACCTGCACGGCGGCTTCCCCGCCGACCACCCCTTCGCGCGCCTGAACCCAGCCGCAGGCACAGTCACCCGGCCGGAGGTGTGGATCCTCGGCTCCTCGGGCAGCAGCGCCCGCATGGCCGGTGAACTCGGACTCGGCTACGCCTTCGCGGGCTTCATCAACCCTGCCGGCGCCGAACGCGCTCTGCTCCGCCACGGCGCGTTCACCGCGCCTGCGGCCCACGGGCCGACCAGCGGGCACGGAATCCTGTCGGTCAGCGCCGTGGTGGCCGACACCGACGCCGAGGCGCGGCGGCTCAACTGGACCAGGACCGCCCTCATGGCACGCCTGGGCCGCCAGGGCGCCGCCGCCCAGGTCCCCACCGTTAAGGAGGCCGAACGGGAACTCACCCAGACGCAGAAGGACGCCCCCACCGTCATCACGGACGGCCGCTGGCCCCTGCAGCTCGCCGGCAGCCCGGGGACCGTGCGGGACCAGCTGGAGCAGATGGCCAAGGCCACCGGCGTCGACGAAGTCATGGTCCAGGACATCATCGCGGACCCCGCAGCCCGGACACACGCTCGGACCCTGCTCGCCGAGGCCCTCGATCTCACCCCCGCCCGCAACTGACGGGCCATCGTTCCGCATCCCAGTAGTCCCGTACGTTTCTGGCGGCACTGAACCATGATCACCTTCGTGGTCCGCGTCGAAATTCACGTCGCCGCGGGTAACGGGGGCCACGGCTGTGCCTCCGTTCACCGGGAGAAGTTCAAGCCGCTCAGCGGCCAGGACGGTGGCAACGGCGGCTCGGCTACCTCGCCAATCGGCTCAGCCGTCTCGGTGTCGAGGACGAGCTGATGAAGACGGGTGCCAGGCACGGTGACGGCGTCGCGATCGGTCCCGAGGACAACGCGGTCGTCTTCGACTGGGAGCCGACGATGATGGCGGGGGCCGAGATGCTCGGTCGGCGTGGCGAGGACCACCGTATGGAGGCGCCGCGACCGGCGGCGCAGCGGCGCCGGGACCGGCAGGCGGAGCGGGACGAGTCGCAGCAGGAGTACGACGACTTCGAGCCGTTCTAGCGTCTGGCCTCCGGCGATCGGGACATCTGGGACACCACGGCGAGGCTTCATTCCTGCGGACCACATGCCGGCAGACGTCGCCCTCACAGAGCCGGAGGTCCGGCTCGCTCTCGCGCAGCCAGCAGGACATGCACAGCCCGCTCTGACCGGTAGTCGTCTCACGCGTCAGTGCGGGGGACGGCCAGGCGGATGGTGATGCCAGTCAAACCATGATCTTGGACAGCAGAGGACCCCGGCCATGTGACGGCCGGGGTCTCTCTGTCTCGTGCAGGTGTCGACTCAGCCGCAGCAGTCGCAGCCGAGCGGGCAGCCGCCGACGCCCGTCTCCCCGCTGCAGGCCCGAACCACCGCGGCGGGTCGGTGTCCTGACCTGGTCAGAATTCCGGTTCCACCTCTTCTTCCGCGATGCTCTGCACTCAGACCCAGGCGTCGACCGAGAAGCTGCCGCCCGCGGGACCCCGAACAACCGTGGCGGTCAGTTCCCTCACGCGGTCGGCAGGCATCGGAACGCCCGGGGTCCGAAAGATCCATCCCATCGCCTTGTCCCCGCTCATACCCTTGGGCACTTCCCCGTAGTAGGGCTTGCAGTAGACGAGCGTGCCAGGTTCGCTGCGCCAGCTGTCGGCGAGCGCGCCGATGTCCACCGCGTCGTAGCCGAGGATGTCGAGCAACTCCACAACCTCCGCCTTGGCGGCGGCATCATCGCCGGCGATCGGCATGGCACTGCCTCCGGCGCACCCGAGGAGCGGGCAAGGCTGAACAGCTGACTGTAGACGATGTTGCTGGCCGCCTTGACGACACGGGAGTCGACCAGGTGGCGCTGCACCAGCTCGCTGCTCGTCAGCTCGTTCGCGTCCAGCTCGGCGATGCGGCCGTCGCGCTCCGGGTAGTAGTTCAGCGTATCGATCACGATCTTGCCCGCCAGCGGCCCTGCCGGGATCTTCTCGTAGGCGCTCAGCGGGATGGACACCACCAGGTCCCCGGCCTCGGCGGCCTCGGCGGGAGTGGCAGCCCGGGCGCGGGGGCCGAGTTCGGCGACGAGATCCGCGAGGGACTCGGGGCCGCGGGAGTTGCTTACTGAGATTGAACGCGTGGTGTCGTAGGGGGTGACGGCTGGCCGGTGGCTGCGGTATCACCGAAGGCATGCGGTATCCACAAGGGGGCGGGCTGACCGCCGAACGGCAGCATTTTCGCGAAGAGTTACGGCTTCAGGCGGCTGAGCGGTTCGCCCGGGGCGAGGGCAGTACGGCGATCGCCAGAGATCTGCGGGTCAGTGTCCGCTCGGTCCAGCGATGGCGTCACGCGTGGGCCGAGGGCGGCCCGCGATCCCTGCGGTCTCAGGGGCCTGCGTCGCTGCCAAGACTGAGTGATCAGCAGTTCGCTCAGCTGGAGGCGGAGCTGGCCAAAGGGCCGGCCGCGCATGGCTGGGAGGACCAGCGTTGGACGCTGAGCCGCGTGAAGACGTTGATCGGCCGGCGCTTCCACCTGACGTACACGATCCAGGGCATACGCAAGCTGCTGGTGCGTAACGGCTGGTCCTGCCAGGTCCCGGCCCGCAGAGCGATGGAGCGGGACGATGATGCGGTCGCGGGGTGGGTCAAGGAGGTGTGGCCCCGCGCGGAAGGTTAGCGGCGGCCCGTGGAGCCTGGCTGGTCTTCGAGGACGAAGCCGGCTTCTCCATGACGCCGCCGCACGCCAAGACGTGGTCACCACGAGGCCGCACCCCGGTGGTCCGGGTCCGCGGCCGTTCCCGCAGAAGGCTCTCCATTGCCGCGCTGACCTGCTACAAGCCCGGCCACCGGTCGAGGCTGATCTACCGACCCCGCCGCGATGACGGCAACCGTGACGGGCGCAAAAGCTTCTCCTGGCGCGACTACCGGGACCTGCTGATCGCCGCCCACCAACAGCTCGACGGCCCCATCGTCCTCGTCTGGGACAACCTCAACGTCCACAAAGCCGCAGGTCTGCGGGAGTTCGCCGAATCCCGCGACTGGCTGACCATCCACTACCTGCCGCCCTATGCCCCCGACCTCAATCCCGTCGAAGGCATCTGGTCACTTCTACGGCGTGGATGGCTCTCGAACGTCGCCTTCAGCACCCCGAACACCTCGTCCAGACCGTCCGGCGCGGCCTGCGACACATCCAGTACCACAGCCACCTCATCGACGGCTGCCTCACCGAGACCGGCCTGACCATCCGACCCGCCTGACCAGCAGCACGACATCCCGAGTTCAACCTCAGTAGGACGACGTCCAGGCCCTGCGGCGACAGCAAGGCGGGCCAAGGTGCCGCCGATATTGCCACTGCCGATGATGCCGAGTGTCTTGCTCATGGTGCTCTGTTCTCCAATGGGATGAGGAAATGCCGGACCGACCACAGCCACGAACCGTAACCGGACCGACTGGTCACTTTAAATACCGTACCACCTAACCGGACCGCTCGGTCATGTTGCGTAGAATGGGCCCATGAGCACTGAAGAAGAAGCTGTTGCAGTGCCGCCTGCGCGACGGATGAGGGCCGACGCGGTGCGGACGCGTAAGGCGCTGTTGAAGGCTGCCGCGGAGGTGTTCGCCGAGCACGGCGCGGAAGGGTCCATCGCGCAGATCGCGGCACGGGCGGGTATCGGGAAGGGAACCGTCTTCCGGCATTTCCCCACAAAGGAGGACCTGTTCGCCGCGATCATCAGCGAGGAAATCGACGGGCTGGTGACAGTGGGCCGCCAGCAGGCCGAGCAGGCCGACGCCGACACCGCCCTGCTGCAGTTCATGAGCGCGGGCGTCGATCTCTACGCAAACAACCGGGCACTCGCGGAGGCCCTACGTATGGTGTCGGATGTCCGGCACCCGGAGATACAGGCCGGACAGGAGCAACTGATCGCAACAGCCGAGTCACTGGCGCGGCGGGCGCAACGCGACGGCTCACTCCGCGCGGACCTGAACGGGCAGGACGTGATGCTACTGATCTGCGGCGTGTACTACACCGCCGCACCCTTGCTGGCTGCCGATCCGGCGGCCTGGCGGCGCTACCTGCGGCTCACCTTCGACGGCATGTGCGCCACCGGCACCGGCACCGGCCCCCTACCCTCGGCACTCGCCCACAACCCCTTGCTGCCGACGATCCGGTAGGGGCGACGCGACCCGAACCGCGGCGCGGCCCCGTCGGCGTGCCGCATCACCTTCAGGGCCCCGTACTTGGGCCGTTCCGAGGCGGCGGCCCGGCGCGAGTTCCCGCATGGAGAACGGCTTGGTCATGTAGTCGTCGGCGCCGACGCCCCCGCCAGCGCATCCTGCTCAACTGACAATCCAGCGGACCCTGCGATCACCGGCTACGAAGATCTTGGGAGACCCGGCGAGCGCCAGAGCCATCGGAGAGTGTCGGGGAGGATCGCGGCGCCATGCATGGGTGTGTGCCCTCCCTGGCCGACTTCCAGCTTGTAGTCATAGCCGCGATACTGGAGGGCTTCGGCCATGTCACGGTTGGCGAGCTCCCAGTCGCCAAACACGATGTTGAGGTCTTTGTGTCCGGTCTGAAGGAACACCCGCAACGGCTTCTTTTCGCCTCGCCGGATCAGGGACGGGTAGGCGTTACCGCCTCGGATGTTCGTGAAACTGCCGCAGTGGCTGATGACATTGCCGAACGCGTCGGGGCGCTCCCATGCCACAGTGAATGCGCAGATCCCGCCCGAGCTGATCCCGCAGATCCCGCGGCGCGTGGGCTCGGCGGTGACGCGGTAGCTCTGCTCGATGCCGGGGAGCAGGGAGGAAGCTCGCGTAATCGCCACCGAGCGAGTCGTACTCCATGCTCCTGTTGTCGGATCCGCCGTACACCGGCATGCCGGGCCCGTTGGGGCCCGGATCGACGAAGACGGCGATCGTGACGGGTACGTCGCCGGCTGCGATGAGGTTGTCCAGCACGGCTGGTGTGTTGACTGTCGGGCTGAGGTAGATCTGACCACCGTCCAGGAAGACCAGCAGCGAGGCGTCGGCGGTGCCGTCGTACTGGCCGGGAACGTAGACCCAGTAGCGGTGTGGGACTCCGGCGTAGACGGTGGAATCGCGGAGCCGGTGCTCGTGAATCTTCCCTCGAGGGATTCCCGGCTGATGCTGGGAATCCTCGCCTAGTTCATAGGGTTCATCACCTGAGCAGCTATGGGCGAAGGCAAGACGGTCCCGCTCCGATATCCCGGTCCAATCTGCGGGGGGAAACTGCGGGTCGGTCGATTCGGTGGGCTCCAAGGCGGTGCAACTCCTTGCTGGACGAGCGCGTGGTGGACACAAGCGGCGAGCTGGGCGCTGCTGACATCGCCTCGAGATGGTCTCGCTTCGACGTGGCCACGAAGCGGGGGTGATCGGCAGGGTTGTCCGCCACGGATGCGTGCCGTCGCGGAAACCTGGCCGAATGGTCATCAGTGCCAGCGCGCCACTGTCTTTGCCCACCTTCGCCACGGCTCAGGTTACGAGCCGTCCGCATCGGACCGGCACAGCATTCGAGGCCAACAAGGCCGGAAAGAGCGTCGAACGCCTCCCACTGCCTCTGCCTTGTCGGTCACCGCTGACGCCTGCGGCGACGGTGTCTTCCGACCCGCCGGCGGACGGACTCTAGGTAGCCCCGGACGCGGAAGCTTCCCGTTCGCTTCCCTGTCCGGGCCGGCCGTACCACCACCCGGGCAGGGAATTCAGCAGCGCGACGGCACCCGCTTCGACGCTGATCGGAGATGGGCTTCGGAGCCAGGCCGAAATGGCGCCGACCGCACCGCGGGACACGAAAGCGACATGGATCTCGGCGGCGAGAGCCAGCGCATCGGGGTCGTCGGCGAGGTCCTCGTACTCGGGCATGAGCTCCGGGTGCCGGGTGATGTACACGTGCATCCCCTTGGCGCACTGCTGCCCCAGAAGATCACTCATGACCGGAGCCGTCGCGCCGGCGAAGGCCTGTTCGTAGATCGTCGCGTACTGGGCGACATGGCGCAGTAGAGCCTCGATGTCCGAGTAGAGGGCTGCGCGAACGTCCACTGCGGAAGTGCTCTCGACCTTGTCGAGGAAGACGTTCGAGAGATCGTCGATCTCTTTGCCCAGGAACTGGCAGAGCAGTGCCGTGGGGGTGGGGGCATGGTTGTAGACGGTGTTGCGCGTCACCCCGGCGCGGCGTGCCACGTCGGCCACGGTGATCTCTCCGATGGCGCGCTCGGCGGCGAGGCCCGTCACCGCCTCGCGCAACTTGTCACGCGTTCTACGTGCTCGTGGATCCACTCGCGCCTCCATGCCCTTGTGCTGCCCGGAAGCCTATCCGAGCACTATTACGCACGTGCTCAATAGTGGGAGTACCGTGGCGTCAGATCGGTTGGCACACAGGAGTCCGACCGCGCCAGGGGTCTTGAGCCCCGCACGAAGGAGTGAGCAGCCATGGGACGTCTGACGGGCAAGGTCGCCATCGTCACTGGTGGGGCACGCGGCATGGGTGCCGCGCATGCCCGGCGTTTCATACGGGAAGGCGCGTCCGTGGTGATCACGGACCTGCTTGAGGACGAGGGCGCGGTCCTCGCCACCGAGCTGGGCGACAAGGCGCGCTTCCTGGCCCACGACGTCACCGACGCCGCCACCTGGGACCGCGTCGTCGCGGCCGCAGAGGAGGCCTTCGGGCCGGTCGACATCCTCGTCAACAACGCCGGCATAGGCCATGTCACCCCGCTGGTGGAGATGTCAGAGGCGGAGTACCGCAAGGTCATCGACATCAACCAGGTCAGCGTGTTCCTGGGGATGAAGGCAGTCGTTCCCTCCATGCGGCGGGCGGGTGGCGGCTCGATCGTCAACATCTCGTCGCTGGCCGGAATCATCGCGGCTTCCGGCGGACTCGCGTACAGCGCTTCGAAGTTCGCCGTGCGAGGCATGACCAAGGCCGGAGCCATCGAGCTGGCTCCCGACAGAATCCGCGTCAACTCCGTCCACCCGGGCGTTATCGCGACCCCGATGACCCAAGGCTTCGGCTTCGAGGACGACCACCCGATGATCCTGGGCACCCCGATGCACCGCGCGGCACAGCCCGAGGAGGTCACGTCGATGGTGCTCTACCTGGCCTCGGACGAATCCAGCTTCTCGACCGGTGCCGAGTTCATCGTGGACGGTGGCTTCACCGCCGCGTGACAGCGCGGGTCGATGCCCGTGGGCCGGATGGCCCCCAGAAATGGCGATGGTCCGGCAGACCTGTGCGCCGCATCCGGCCCGGCTCACGGGCTGACGCACCCGCACCCACGCCTGGGCGCTCCGCCGCTTCTCAGCGGACGTGCAGGCCATGACACCGAGATGTTCTCCAGCCACGGGAATCTTGCCGCGGCCACTCAGAAACGAGTACGCGAGCAGGTGGCGCAATTTCCGGCTCTGATGGCGCTTTTGACCGTGACTGGGTGCCCATGGACTGCGCCTACCGTCGTGCCAAGAAGGGCCAGGCGTGGCCGTCAGTCCCGCCTTTCCTGCCAGGACACCACGACGGAGTGGAGAGAAGGATGACTGCTATCGATCCCTGGGGACGAAGCACACCGTCCAGCGTGACATGCGCCCCATCCTGAGGGAAGCCGCCCTGTGTGCAGGCGCCCACCTCGCGTGCCAGGCAAAGGCGACGGAGAGCGCGCCGTACGCCGGCAGCGGATCTGCGTGAAGGACGACGCCCGCAACCGGATCAGGACATCTGCAAGCAGAGCAACGGCCCGGCCGGACAGGTCCGTACACATCCACCAGGGCCCCTGCCTGCCCCCGCTGGGCGGCGCCCCGAGGTGATCGCAGAAGTCCTGCAGACACTCTGCGACACCGTCCCCCTGATGCGAGGGACCGGCCTGCACGCCTGACACCTCCCCTTGGCTCGGCGCCGAGACACCACGCCCGGCCCATCCCTTCCCCGTCCTTCAACAGAGGAGCGCAGAGACATGAGCACGTTCCCCGACCCCAAGAAGTTCCGCCTGGTCGTCGCCGGCCAGAACGAGGCCGGCGAGGCGGACTTCCTCGACCCGGGCCCCGCCACCGAGTTCGACTTCCCCGGTGTGTCCTCCGGGGCCTTCTACTGGGCCATCGAGGGCGGACACAGCAAGACCTCCTTCGGCGCACCTCCTACAAAGGTCGCCCTGGCCGGGCCGAACGGGTCCACGTTCGGCATCAGCAGCTTCCCCGCACACTCGTCGGGCGAGGTCGACGCCTCGACCCTCGACGAGAGCATGTCCGCGACCGGCGACGACAGCGACGCCGGCATGCATGCCAGTGACACCATCGACTACGAGGTCGTCATCTCCGGCAAGGTCGACCTGGTGCTCCCCGGCGGCAAGAAGCGCACCCTCGTGCCCGGCGACCTCCTCGTCATGGCCGGCGTGCCCCATGCCTGGAAGAACCCCTACGACGAGGACTGTGTCTACGTCGTCGTCACCGTCGGCTTCAACACCGCCGAGGGGGCCGCAGCATGAGCCTGACCTCTCCCGGCAAGGCGCTGCGCGCGGTCTTCGAGTGCGAGAAGACCGAGCTGCTGCCGCTCGGTTCGGTCCCGATCCACGCACAGATGGCGCAGCACGCGGGCTTCGGAGCGTTCCAGCTCTCCGGCGGTGCGTCGGCCTGGTGGCAGGGTGTCTCGGACGTCGGCTGGCTCACCATGACCGAGGTCGTCGACCTCGCACGCCGCACTGCGCGGGCTGCCGACATCCCCATCTACTGCGACGGCGACACCGGCTACGGCGCGCCCCTCAACGTGCAGCGCACAGTGCGGGAGTTCATCGACGCCGGTGTCGCGGGCATCCACATCGAGGACCAGCGCGAACCGAAGAAGTCCGGCGGTGTCGCCGGCGTCGAACTCGTCTCCGACGTCGAGGCGATCGGTCGGCTGAACGCGGCGTGCGACGCGCGTGACAAGTCCGACGAGGACTTCGTCGTCGTCGCGCGCACCGACGCCTACGGTGCGGCCGGCGGTGGCCTCGATGAGGCAATCCGCCGCGCACAGCTCTACAAGGCCGAGACGGGTGCCGACGTCATCTTCTACGAGGGCTTCCACACGTGGGAGCAGGCCGAGATCGCCCTCAAGGAGACACCCGGCCCCGCGTACGTCGTCGGTGTCCCGCTCATCGGGACCCGGACGGTCGCCGAGATGACGGCGATGGGGCAGGCGGTGCAGTCGCTGCCCGTCTTCCTGCCCGGGGTCCGCGAGGTCTACCACTTCATGGTCGACGCCATCGAGAGCGGCGAGGCCACGGGCTTCCCCGAGTACCTCCAGAAGGTGACCGGTGACGCCGGGACGAAGTACGACATCGGCTGGGGAGCCATGTTCGGCCGTCCCTCCTCCGACGAGGTGCGACGCATCGAGGAGAAGTACCTCCCGCAGGACGCGCAGCGCGACTACGAGAGAAGCCCGCACGCAGGAGAAACGTACTGACCATCCCCCCGGCGTCGCACCCGCGTCGCCGCAGCCCATCCGAAAAGGAAATCTGAGTCATGACGAGTTCGATGAGTGGCAAGGCCGGCCTGGTGACCGGCGCGGGGTCCGGAATCGGACAGGCGGCCGCGGTCGCCCTGGCCCGGGCCGGGGCCTCCGTAATGGTCTCGGACATCGACGAGAAGGCCGGTGCCGAGACGGTCGCGATGATCGAGAAGGAGGGTGGCACCGCGGCGTTCCTGCGCTGCGACGTCAGCGACGAGGCGCAGGTCGAGGCGCTCGTCGGCGCGACGGTGTCCACCTTCGAGAAGCTGGACTTCGCGTTCAACAACGCGGGTACCAATGGTGTCTTCGCACCGATCGGTGACATAGACAGTGCCGTCTGGGACCGCGTGATGAAGGTCAGCCTCTACAGCCTCTTCTACTGTCTGAAGCACGAGGTGCGCGCGATGGAGGAGAACGGGGGCGGGGCGATCGTGAACACCGCCTCCGGTGCCGGACTGATCGGCATCGCCTACAACGCGCCGTACACCGCGGCCAAGTTCGGCGTCGTCGGCATCACTCGGAACGTCGCCATGGACTACGGCTCCAAGGGCATCCGGGTCAACGCACTCGCCCCCGGCTCCACGGCCACCCCGATGATGATGAACGCCTTCGAGCAGAACCCCGGCGACGAATTCAGGAACAGCATCCTGGCGGGCATCCCGATGGGAGTGCTGGCCGAGCCGGAGGACCAGGCCAACGCCGTCGTGTGGCTCTGCTCCGACCATGCGCGGATGGTCACGGGCGTGACGCTGCCGGTCGACGGCGGATACCTCGCGGGCAAGTAGACGACCCGCCCCGGGGCCGCGGGAGCGGCCCCGCACAGACAACGGCTGAACTCCACAGGAGGAGTAGGGACATGCCTGCACAGAACCTCGACTTCGGCGGCCGCATCGCGATCGTCACCGGCGCGGGCCAGGGCATGGGGCGCGCTCACGCCAAGATGCTCGCCTCGCGCGGTGCGCGCGTCGTCGTGAACGACCTCAATGCGGACAACGCCGCCTCGGTCGTTGCCGAGATCATCGACCACGGCGGTACCGCCGTGGTCGACGTCAACAACGTCGTCACCGGCGCGGAGTCCATCGTGCGCACCGCGATCGACGCGTACGGCGGGCTCGATGTCGTCGTGAACAACGCGGGCATCAACGCGTTCGGCACGTTCTGGGAGATGGACCGCGACACGTGGTGGCGCGTCTTCGACGTCGCGATCAAGGGCGTCGTCGAGGTGTCGCGCGCCGCGATGCCGCACCTCATCGCCTCGGGCACGGGGCGTCTGATCAACATCTCCTCGAACGGCCTCATGGGTGTGCCGCTCGACTCGGCCTACTCCGCGGCCAAGGCCGCGGTGTGGGGCCTGAGCATCGGTCTCGCGGCCGAGGCGCGCGAGGTCGGTGTGCAGGTGACGACGCTCATGCCCGTGGCGTGGACGCCGATGACGCACGACGCGTTCCCGAACCCCGTGGTGCAGGAGGCCATGAAGAAGAACGTCCCGCCGGAGGCGGTGTCGGCCTTCGTGACCTACCTCGCCCACCAGGACACCACGACGTACGCCGACACGTTCGAGATCGCGGGTGTCGCGGCGGGCCGTGTCGCCATCGCGGGCATGAAGCGCGTCGATGCCGCGGCGGCCACGCCCGAGGCGTGGGTCGAGCAGGCCCAGGCCCTGACAAAGGACGGCGAGCTGCGCGTGTTCCACAACGCGAGCGAGTCGTTCCGCGACCAGATGGTGCACCTCGCTCCCGAGCTGGACTCGGTGCTGCCGGAGGACGCCGCGAACGTGGAGAGGGTGTGAGCCCGGTGGCCGGCATCCTGGACGGCAAGGTTGCCATCATCACCGGCGGGGCGAAGGGAATGGGCGAGGCACACGTCCGGAAGTTCGTCGAGGAGGGGGCGAAGGTTGTCGTCGCCGACCTGGACGTCGAGAGCGGCAAGAAACTCGCGGACGAACTGGGCGGTGACGCCCTCTTCCTCGAACTCGACGTCACCGACCCGGGCAGTTGGGAGGAGGCGGTCCAGGAGACGAAAGCGGTGTTCGGCACCGTCGACGTCCTGGTCAACAACGCCGGGATCGCCGGCCCGATCACCGGTCTCCTCGAGGTCAGTGAGTACCTCTACCGCAGCATCATGGACATCAACCTGGCCGGGACCTTCTTCGGCATGCAAGCGGTGCTGCCCACCATGGTCGAGAACGGCAGGGGCTCCATCGTCAACATCTCGTCCCTGGCCGGCATGCGCTACGACACGACGGTGAACCCTGCGTACTCGGCATCCAAGTTCGCCATCCGAGGCTTCACCAAGCAGGCGGCCTTCGAGTTCGGCAAGCACGCGATCCGAGTCAACGCTGTGCTGCCGGGCGCCATCATGACACCGATGGCCCGGGACGCGCTGTCCGACGAGGCGATCGCATCCGTGACGAAGCACATCCCGGCGAGGCGCTTCGCGGACGCGAGCGAGGTGTCCGAGGCCGTCGTCTTCCTCGCCTCCGACAAGGCCGGCTACGTCAACGGCGTCGACCTCGTGGTCGACGGTGGCAAGGGCGCAATCAACCAGGACGTCCTCGGGTCCGAGTAGGGCGGCCCGAGTGCCGCCCGGCCACGGGCGTGTCCGCGCGTGCGGGCTGCTCAACATCCGTAACTCCCAGCAGGGAGACGTTCTTGGTCTCCCTGATCTGCAGCACGGCGACCAGGGAGATGACGGCGATGATCGTCATGTAGAGCGCGACCGCGATCCCGCTTCCGGTCTGCGATACGAGCAAGGTCGCCACGAAGGGCGCGGTCCCCCCGAAGAGCATGTACGCAAGGTTGTAGCTCACCGCGGCCGACGTATAGCGCACCCGTGTCGGGAACATCTCCACGAGCAGCAGGCTGTTCACCGCAGAGGTGCCTGCCTCCGCGGTGGCAAGCATCGCCTGGGCCCCCAGGAGTGCCCCGACCGACCCCTGCTGTGCCAGAAGGAAGGCCGGGATGGTGAGCAGGACGAACGCGAGGCAGGAGCCGAGCATGATCGGCTTGCGTCCCACGCGATCCGCCATGACCGCGAAGACTCCGATCAGCACCACGTGCAGAAGCAGAGCGGCCATGTTCGTGAAAAGCGCGGTGTCGCTGCCGAGCTTGATCCGTTCCTGGAAGTACGAGGGCAGGTACGTGGCAAGCATGTAGAACCCGACGCTGTTCGTCATCAGGAAGCCGAGCAGCAACAGGATCGGCTTGCCCTGAGTCCGGAGGCTCTCCTTCAGCGGTGCCGTGGCCACCCTTCCTTCCTTTTGCACTTTGCGGAACGCGGGGGTGTCCTCCACGCTGCGCCGGATGTAGAGGCCGATCAGCCCGAGCGGTCCGGCGATCAGGAAGGGAAGACGCCAGCCCCAGGAGCTGAAGTCCGACGCGGAGAGCGAGGCCGAGAGAAGAGCCGTGAGGCCCGCGGCAGCGACGAACGCGAGCGAGCTGCTCATCGGCAGCACACTCGCGTAGGTGGCGCGCTTGCCGGCGGGAGCGTGTTCGACCGTGAACGAGGCAGCTCCCGCAACCTCGCCACCTGCTGAGAAGCCCTGGATGCAACGCACCAGAACGAGGAGTGCCGGCGCGAGGACGCCGGTCTGATGGTGAGTGGGCAGCAGGCCGATCACGAATGTCGACGCGGACATCATGACGATGATCGTGGCCAGTGTGCGCTGTCGGCCGACCCTGTCGCCGAGCTTGCCGAATATCAATCCGCCCAGCGGTCTCAGCAGGAACGAGATACCGAAAGCCGCGAACGTCGCCAGCAGGGACAGATCCCGGTTGTGCGACGGGAAGAACACCGTCGCGATGGTGGTGGCGAGGTACCCGTAGAGCGCGTAGTCGAACCATTCGACGAAGTTGCCGATTCCACCTGCAGCGGCAACTCGCCTCAGCATGGAGCGGTCCGGCTGGGAGGTCACCTCAGGAACAATGTTCATACCTGCGCCGTCCTTCACTCTGGTTGCTTCGCCAACTCAGTTGCGTGGCCGGTCACTTCCTCGCTCGCGCGGTCGCACTCGGCATGGAGTCTCGACTGCTCGCGCGAGCTTGCGTTGAGCGTGGATGTCCCGCTCTGACGGCGATGCACACGTCACCGGGCGAAGAGCACCCTCGGTGCCCACCTCTTGCAGAAGCCGGATCCAGGGCCGGAGTCGAGGAAGGTGTCGTCGACGGGAGGCTGCGTCACTTCTTGGTGGCCGAGGTGCCTCGAGGACCTCGCCTCTCCGCGATCGACACGGCGCACCTGTGAAAGTACGCCGTCGTGACCGTCGTTGGTGCGAGCTCCCCGTCAAGGCAACTCGCACATGGTGAAGGTAGTGGCCGCAATGCGAAATGAAAAGAGGCTTGCAGCGATGTCTCAGAAGGCCAACCTCACGCCCCCACCAGTAGCGCCGTCAACTACCGCACCCTGGAGGAGCTCGCCCTGTCCGACGACGCCCCGCGGGCGCCGCCACCGCGGCATGAACGACAGCTCCGAGTTATTTGGCGTGCAATCTTCGTGGGATGTCGTGTCTTCCCAGCACGCCCCCCGGCCGGCTCCTCCTACGTTTTTCCTGGCGAGGGTCAGCGACGACGCGGCCCTCGACTTCACAGGAGGGCGAGGTTCTCAATGTCTTTGACCGATGCTCAGCTGGTGGAACTGTGGGACAAGCAGGCTCTCCACGACAACCTGATGATGTACGTCCGCGGGGCCGACCGCCACGACCGCGACCTCATTTTGTCGGCCTACTGGCCCGACTCCTGGGACAACCACGGAGCGTACGTCGGTGACGGGCCGGGCTGGGCGGATGCCGCACTCGCCTGGGAGGACCAGATCCTCAGCTGCAGCCACCACGTCACCAACGTCCTGTCCGAGATCGACGGCAACCGCGCCAAGCGCGAGTCGATGTTCCTCTGCGTCGTGCCCTTCAAGGAGACCGGCATGACGATGTATCAGGCGGGCCGCTACCGCGACCTGTGCGAGAAGCGCGACGGAGAGTGGAAGATCCTCCATCGCACCTGCGTCTGGGACTGGATCGACGTGAGGGAGACCAACACCGACTGGGGCATCGTGGGTGTCCCCCGGGTCTCGCACTGGGGCGCCTGGCGCGAGGACGATCCGATCTACAAGGACTGGATCAAGAGCGCCCCCACCGAATTCGCCCAATGAGCAGGTTCAGCCCATCGACGCGTCCAGCTCCCGCACCTTGCGCAGGGCCTTGACGTACAGCTCGCGGTGCTCAGGGTCCTCGTAGCGATGCAGGGGCGTCGTGATGGACAGGGCCGTCTGCGGCCACCGCGCGCCCTCGAAGATCGGGACCGCGAGCCCGCACGCACCGGTCACGTACTCCTGCTCGTCGATCGCGTACCCGCGCTCGCGCGTCCTCTCGAGTTCGGCGACGAGTGCCTCGCGGGATGTCACCGTGTTCTCGGTGCGTGCCGACAGCTTCCCGTCGGCGTCCCCCAGCCTGTCGACTGCTGCGGGCATGCCGTACGCGAGGAGTGCCTTGCCCGACGCGCGCGCATGGATGTCTCCCGACACCCCCACGCGCAGGTCGGCCACGCGCACCGAATGCGACCCCTCCTGGATCGCCACGATGGTCACGTCTCCGTCGTGCCACGCCGACAGGTAGGCCGTCTCTCCGGTCGTGCTGACGACGGTTTCCAGCATGTCGTAGGCCTGCCGGCTGGGCCGCCAGTCCGCCTCGACGCGTGAGCTCAGGGAGAGGATCTTGCCGCCCCCCAGGCTGTACTCGCGCTCATGACGCTGCAGATAGCCGGTGTACACGAGGGTGGACAAAAGGTGCGACAGCGTGGCCAGGTGCAGGCCCGCGCGCTGCGCGATGACCTGCGCACGCAGCGGCGTGTCGCTCTCGGCGACGATGTCGACGATGTCGAGGGCCCGGACGACCGACTGGACCAGGTCGCGAGGTGCCGCAGGGTCAGATTCAGAGTTCCTGGCCGTCACCCCACCAGGATATCACTCGCATGGTGAAAGTTTGGGCGACATCGATTCGCAATGCGGTTGTCTCATCCATTGACGTCACGCCCTGCCGCCCACTAGAAATACCTCATCGCGAAAGCCTCTATCGCATGACGATAGTTTTCCACGGCGGAACTGGAGACACCATGACGGCTACGCCGCCGCTGGCAGTCCCTCCCATCGCATCGACGCCGATCGGTGACGTCGGGCAGATCGGGATCCTCGTCAACGACTTCGACGCCGCGCTCGACCTCTACGGCCGCATGTTCGGGATCGAGGAGTGGACCTGCTACCACTACACACCTGAGTTCTTGCGCTGGTCCCGCTACGGCGATGCCGAGGGCAGGTTCGAGATGCTGCTCGCCATGGGCGGCTCCAGCCCGCAGGTCGAGCTCATCCAGCCGCTCACCGGCCCGAGCATCTACCAGGACTTCCTCGATGAGGGCCACGTCGGCCTGCACCACCTCGGCGTCTTCGTGGACGACCTGGACGGAGCGGTCGCCCGCATGGCCGAGTCGGGGTACCGCGTGACGCAGACGGCCCGGGGCTACGGCCTGAACGGAGACGGCGGGTTCGCCTACTTCGACACCGAGAAGGACCTCGGTGCCGTGATCGAGGCGATCGAGGTTCCCGACGTGCGCCGCCCCGGCGAGGTCCGCCGGACCGCCGGGGCCACGGAGCCCGACCCGGCCAGCCCGCAGACACCCCGGATCGACAACCCCCTTCGGGCCGAGAGTGTGGCCGTCGTCGGCCCCTCCCGCGACCCGTGGAAGACGTCGGGCCGCACGCTCGACTACCTGTCCCGGCTCCGGTTCGACGGGCGGTACTACGCGGTCAGCCCCCTCCACGACGAGGTGCTCGGGGTACCCACGTACCAATCGCTTTCCGCCCTGCCCGAGGTCCCGGACGTCGCCGTGCTCGTCGGCCCCGCAGACCGCGTGATCGAGGACCTGCGCGAGGCCGTGGCCATGGGCGTCCCCTTCGCCGTCGCCTTCGCCAGCGGGTTCGGCGAGACCGGCCGGCACGACCGCGACGAGAAGATTCGCGCGGTGCTCGCCGGGAGCAGCACACGCCTGATCGGCCCCAACTGCATCGGCTTCATGCACGTCGGCCGGTCCCTGACCGCGACGTTCTCGTCAGTCCTGCAGCGCACCCCTCTTCCGGTCGGGCACGTGGCGCTGTTCAGCCAGAGCGGCGGGCTGGGCAACGCGCTCATGCAGTCCCTGGTCGCGCGCGGCGTCAGCGGGCTGAGCGCCTGGAGCAGCTCCGGCAACGAGATCTCGCTGGGTTTCACCGACTGGGTCGGCTGGCTCACCGCCGAGGAGGACACGCGTGTCCTGGCCTCCATCGTCGAGAGCTTCCGCCCGGGCGACGACCTCGAGGCCGCGGCTGCGGCAGCCGGCGAGCGCGGGGTCCCCGTAGCGGTGCTCAAGCTCGGGCGCTCCGCCCGCGGTGCGCTCGGCGCGCGGTCGCACACCGGGAAGCTCGCGGGCAGCGGCCGGGTCGCCCAGAGCGTCCTGCGCCATCGCTTCGGGACGGTGTGCACCTCGCCCGAGCAGCTCCTCGATCTGACGGAGACGTTCGATGTCTTCGCCGGCAGGCTCGCCGGTGACGACCACGAGCTCACAGTCGTCACCACCTCCGGCGCACAGGCTGTCCTCTGGAACGACCTGGCGGAGGACCGCGACCTCACCTTCCGCGACCTCGGTACCGAGGCAGCCGCCAGGATCGCCGCGGCCGTGGGCAGCGACCACGTGGGCAACCCCGTCGACGTCGGCGTGCAGCTGACCACCGCCGACTACGTACGCATCGTCGACAGCGTGGTCACGACCTCGACGGGCGGGTGGGTCATCGTCACCGCGACGCGCCTGGCACACGACTTCGACGAACTCGCCGCCGGTATCGCGGCGATGGACGCCCCGGAGGGTGTACGGGTCGTCGTCGTCCCGCTGTCCGAGGACGACCGCGTCACGACCGAGCAGGCTCAGGTGTTGCGCGCCGCAGGAGCGATCGCACTGCCGACCGCCACCCGCGCCCTCGACGCGATCGCGTCCGCTGCCTCTTGGTCGAAGGTCCAGCGCACGCGCGCCGCGCGCGGTCAGCTCGTCGGCACGTCCCTGCGCTCAGCGGCCGCTGCCGGCGGAACCGAGTACCTCACGTTCCGGGAGATCGCCGAGGAGCTCGCCGCAGCTGGCGTCCCCGTACCCGCCAGCCGTGCCGAACGCGACGTCGAGTCCGTCGTCCGCGCCGCCGAGGAGATCGGCTTCCCCGTCGCCATCAAGATCGACGACCCCGACATCCTCCACAAGGCCGATGCAGGGGGCGTTTTCATCGGCGTCGACAACCCCGAGGCCGCGCGCCATGCGGCGGTCCGCCTTACCGCCATCCAGTCCGAGAACGCCACGATCTCCGTACAGACCATGGCCCCCGGCAAGACCGAGGTGCTCGTGGGCCTGCGCCGCGACCCCGAGTTCGGCCCCGTGTTGGTCCTGGGCGCCGGCGGCAGCATGACGGAGGCGATCGACGACATCAGCATCCTGCCGCTGCCCACCTCACGCCCCGAGGTACGCGACGCGATCGCCGCAGTGCGCGTCGTCACCGCCGGGCTGCGCAAAGACCCCGGCGCGCAGACCCTCGACGCCCTGACCGACGCGGTGATGGACCTCATCGCGTGGGCGGAGCAGCGCGGGGAGGTCCACGAGTTCGAGTTCAACCCGATCCTGGCAGACCCCGAGACGGCGACCGTCACGGTCGTCGACGCCGTCGTGTCTGTCCACCTCACTCTGGAAGGACCCAACTGATGACCACCACCACCGCCCCCACCGGCAAGGCCGTCCCCAGCAAGCAGATCAGCGACGAGGACGTCGCCTACATGAAGAGCTTCATCGGCCAGTCGGCCGTGGTCGTCCAGTGGAACGAGGAGGCGAGCGCCGACACGATCCGCCACTACGCGTGGGGTATCGGTGACGAGAACCCCCTGTGGCTCGACGAGACGTACGCGAGGAACACTCGCTTCGCCACCCGCGTCGCCCCGCCGACCTTCCTGTACTCGGTCTGCGACGCCGAGCTCGCGATGGGTATGTCCGAGGGTCTGCAGGCGCTCCACCTCGGCGCCGACGTCGAGTTCCACCGCCCGATCCGCCTGGGCGAGCGCATCAGGGCCCGCTCCTTCGTCGAGGATGTGCGCGAGCGTGAGGGCCGCCGCTCCGGCCGCCTGGTCGAACAGGTCGGCCGCACCGACTACTTCGTCGGCGAGGAGCTCGTCGGCACCGTGCGCAACACGATCGTCTGCGTCGCTCGCAGCACCGAGAGCACGCGCATGCACGAGCCCCGCGACCCGCACCTGTACACCGACGAGGAGATGGCCAAGATCCGTACCGAGATCCTCGCCGAAGAGGTCCGCGGACCGCGTGCCCGCTTCGCCGGCACCGTGCACGTCGGTGACGTGATCCCCAAGGTCGTCAAGGGTCCCCTGGACCTGATCACCATGACCGCCTACTACGCGGGTGCCATCGGCACCGCCGGCTACCGCGGCGTCGAGACGCGCGTGCGCCAGCAGGAGCGTGTGCGCAACGGCGACCCGATGGCGCCGACCAACCTCGGTCCCGAGCACTTCCTGTCCGAGCCGTTCCCGAGCCTGGGTCACCAGGACGCCGCGATGGCCCGCGCCATCGGAATGCCTGGCGCCTACGACAACGGCAACCAGCGCGTGTCCTGGATGACGCACTGCGTGACCAACTGGATGGGCGACGACGCCGGCCTCCTGAAGATCTCGGTGCGCATCAAGCAGCCCGGCGTCTTCGGCGACACCCAGTGGATCGGCGGTGAGGTCACCCGCGTATTCGAGGACGAGACGCACGGCGCCTGCGCCGAGCTCACGCTCAAGGCCGTCAACCAACTGGGCGTCGAGACCACGACCGCCGTCGCGACCGTCTCTCTGCCCGAGGCCTGAGCGGCCGGTACCCCCAGTGCCCGAGGACGTGCACTGAAGAAGGAGTGTCCAGTGAACGGTCAGGTTGAAGAGTATTCGGTCGTCGTGGTCGGCGCGGGGATGGGCGGCATCTACGCCCTGCACCGCTTCGCCGAGCTGGGGCACTCCGTGCACGGCTTCGAGGGGGCGCCCGGTGTGGGCGGCGTCTGGTACCACAACGCCTACCCGGGCGCCCGCGTCGACCTCGAGAGCGACAGCTACTCGTACATGTTCGACGAGGAGCTCTACGCCGGCTGGGACTGGAGCGAGCGGTACGCCGCCCAGCCCGAGATCCTGCGCTACCTGAACTATGTCGCCGACCGGCTCGACGTGCGCCGCAACCTCTCGCTCAGCACCCGGGTGACGTCGGCGGAGTGGAATCCGGAGGAGAACAGGTACCTGATCACGACCGACACCGGCCGCACGGTGCGGGCGCGCTACCTGGTCATGGCGACGGGCAATCTGTCCCGTCCCAAAGACCCCGAGTTCAAGGGCCTGGGCGACTTCGAGGGCGAGTGGTACCAGACGTCCCACTGGCCGCAGACGCCCGTCGACTACGCGGGCAAGCGGGTCGCCGTCGTCGGCACGGGTTCCTCGGGCGTCCAAGCGGCGACCGAGATCGCCAAGACCGCCGGGCACCTCTACGTCATGCAGCGCACTCCGCACTACGTCGTCCCGGCGCACAACCGCCCGGCCGATCCGGTCAAGAAGGAGCGTCTGTCGCACAAGGTCCTGGAGTTCCGCGACGAGAGCTACGCGACGCCGGTCGGGTATGTGCTGCCGCCACCCGCGGGCCGCGGCGTCGACTACTCGCCCGAGCAGCGCCTGCAGATCCTGGAGACCCGGTGGGCGTTCGGCGGGCAGTGCCTGCTCAGCACGTTCACCGACCAGGGAACGAACATCGAGATCAACGACGTGGTCTCGCAGTTCGTGCGCAGCAAGGTCGCCCAGCAGGTTGATGACCCGCAGACCGTGGCAAAGCTGATGCCGACGTCGTACCCCCTCGGCACCCGACGACTGGTCATCGACACCGGCTACTACCCGATCTTCAAGCAGGACAACGTCTCACTCGTCGACGTGCGCGACGACCCGATCGAGCGCATTACGGCGACCGGCATCAAGACCGGGGAGGCCGAGTACGAGGTCGACGTCATCGTGTTCGCCCTCGGGTTCGAGGCGTTCACCGGCGCCCTGGACCAAGCCAACGTCCGCAACGAGCACGGGCAGCAGCCCAGCGCCCGGTGGACGTACAAGCCGCAGACCTACCTGGGGCTCATGTCGAACGCCTTCCCCAACCTGTTCACCCTCACGGGGATCCAGAGCCCCAGCGTGCTGGCGAACTTCTTCACGCTGAACAACTACCACGTCGACCTCGTCGGCAAGATCATCGGCCACGCCCAGGAGGCGAGGGCCGAGCGCGTCGAGCCGACCCTCGAGGCCGAGAAGAAGTGGGGCGACCACTGCAACGAGATCGCCGAGCCGATGCTCCGCCGGGCCGTGGACAACTACATGGTGCAGGTCAACCGGTACGACGGATCGCGCTTCTTTTTGCCGTACGCGGGCGGGTTCGACCGCTACGTCGCTGACGTCGATGAGTACCTCGGCGAGAAGTACGAGGGGTTCGAGTTCACCAGCTGACCCGGACCTGCCGGTCGGCAGGCCGGCCTGCTGGTCCGCCGACCCGCATCAGAGGCACCACGAGGAGGTGGTCATGAGTCTCGTCGTCGACAAGCACGTTCCCGTCACCATGCGCGACGGCACGGTCCTCGCGGCCGATATCTACCGGCCCGAGGGGGCGGAGCCCCGCTCCACCGTGCTGATCCGCACCCCCTACAGCAAGGACGACCCCGCACACGCCAACACCTGGATCAACGTGCTGCGCGCCGCCGAGAGCGGGTGGACCGTCGTCGTCCAGGACGTGCGCGGCCGGTTCCGCAGCGGCGGAACCTTCGTCCCCTTCGCGCACGAGGCCGACGACGGAGCCGACACGATCGCGTGGGTCCGCGAACAGCCGTGGTCCGACGGGCACGTCGGCATGGTCGGCGGCTCGTACGTGGGCATCACTCAGTGGCTGGCCGCCACCCGGGCGCCCGAGGGGCTCCTGGGCATCGTGCCGGGAAGCACCGCGGACGACGTCACCACCGGCTGGACACACGAGGAGCAGAACCTGACATTCGGGTTCCTGGCGCACTGGGTGTCCGTGCTGGCGGCCAGCAGTAAAGACCTCTCCCCCGAGGACCGCGCCCGTGCCGCCGCCCTCATCCAGGGCGTAACGGACGGCTGTTACCGCACATTCGATGACCTCATCAAGGCCGCGGGCGACCTCGCCCCGTACCTACCGGACTGGCGGGACCGGAGCGGGGAGATCGTGGGCCCAGAGGCGGCCGGGCGCGTCCGCGTGCCCGCGCTCGTGATCGCCGGGTGGTTCGACATCTTCGGCCCGGGATCCGTCGCCAGTTACACCCGCCGCGATGCCGCCGGCACCCGGCAGCCGCACGACCGGCTGCTCGTCGGTCCCTGGGCGCACGGCGTGATGGGTGGCTGGTTCCCCGGGCACACCTACGGCCCGGCGGCGTCGTTCGACGCGCTGGACCCAACCGGGCTCCAGCTCCGTTGGTTCGAGACGCTGCGTGACGGCGGCCCGCCGCCCGCCGACCCCGTCACCGCGTTCGTCATGGGTGCCAATGAGTGGCGGTCCTTCTCGACCTGGCCTCCGCAGGAGGCCCAGCCGGTCGAGGTCCCGCTGCGCGTGGTCGGTTCCCCGCACGCTCTCGTGTCGGCCGAGCCCGTCCCGACGATCGGCGGGCGCACGTTCCTCCCCGGGTACAAAGTCGCCGCGAACGCCGGCCCCCGCCCCCAAGGACGCCTGAGCGAGCGCGACGACGTCGTCGCGCTCCTCTGCGACCCGTTGCCCGAGGACACAGACGTCCTCGGGAGCATCACCTGCACGCTCGCCGTGGCGAGCGATGCACCCACGGCGGTCGTCGTCAAGCTGTCGACGACCGACCAGGACGGCGAGTCGGTGCTGCTGGCCGAGGGCTCCAGCCGCACCACCGCGAGCGCCAGGCAGGGCGAGACGATCGGCGTGGATCTCGGGCCGACCGCCGTGCGACTCGACCGGGGAACGCGCCTGTCGCTGACCGTCGCCGCATCGGACTTCCCACGTCTCGAGGACGGGCCCCGCGCGGGCTTCTCCGTGCTCGAGCGGACCCCAGCCCTGCACCTCGACGTCGTCTGGCCTCCCCCAGAGCAGGACCCCACCTTCAAGGAGAAGACACCATGGCTGTGACTCGCTTCGCCGACTACAAGGACAAGTACAAGCACCTCAAGCTGGATCGTGACGAGGACGGCATCCTCCTCGTCACAGTCCACACCGACGGTGCCGAGGTCTACTGGGGCACGGACGTCCACGACAACCTGTCGTCGGTCTGGGGCGACATCGGCAAGGACCCGGAGAACAAGGCCGTCATCCTCACCGGCGGCGGCGAGACCTTCATCGACCGGGAGGTCCCGATCCCGGACAAGGGCTGGGTCACCCCGGAGATCTGGATCAAGCTCCATGCCGACGCGAAGCGTCTCGTGCTCGACCACCTCGAGATCGAGGTGCCCATGATCGCGGCGATCAACGGCCCCGCACGCGTCCACAGTGAGCAGGCGCTGCTGTGTGACATCTCGATCGCGTCGGAGGACACCGTGTTCGGCGACCACCCGCACTTCTCGGTGGGCGTCGTCCCCGGTGACGGCATGCAGGTCATCTGGCCGGCCGTGATCGGCCTCAACCGCGCGCGCTACATGCTTCTCACCGGCACGGAGATCGACGCGCAGAAGGCCCTCGAGTGGGGTGCTGTCAACGAGATCGTCCCCAAGGACCAGGTGGTGACGCGCGCCTACGAGCTGGCCCGCCAGATCGTCAAGCAACCCCAGCTGACCCTGCGCAGCACGCGCATGCTCATGCTCGCCGAGCTCAAGAAGGTCATGCTCCAGGGCGTCAGCCACGGCATGATGACCGAGGGCCTCGTCGCCATCGGCACGGGCTGGCAGCCCACGAAGGTGGAGGAGTCGGCCTGAGCCGCCCCTGCCAGGACACCACAGCGTCCTCCCGTTGTCCCTGAAGGTGCCGATGGCCTGCCTTCCCAATGCAGCCCCGTTCCCGTCCGGCGTGTGTATGTCGCGCGGAGAAGTGCTCGTGCGAGGCCGGCCCGCGACCGCACCCGGAGAGCGCACGCCCCTGATTGCCCGGCCGGGGACCGGACCTGGCTCCGGGCCGCCCCGAAAGCACACACGCAAGGAGGCATCGAAGATGGCCGACACACCATCGACGAGCGCCACAGGCCCTCTGACGGGCACCGAGCGGGAGCAACTGCGCACCCTGCTCGCCAAGCAGGAGCTCTCGGAGAACATGGCGCGCTACTGCCGCGGCATGGACCGCAAGGAGCTCGGCCTCATGAAGTCGACCTACTGGCCCGAGTCGACCGAGAACCACGGCATGTTCGTGGGCACCTCACACGACTTCTGCGACTGGACGATGGAGCTCCAGGAGCAGCTCGGCCACCGGTCGAGCCACTACGTGACGAACATGCTGGTCGACCTGGACGGCGACCGCGCACGCCGGGAGACGGCGTTCATTTACCTGCGGGTGCGCCCGGACGGCGGCCCCTCGGACGTGCTCTGCGGGCGCTACCGGGACCTCTGCGATCACCGCCAGGGCGTGTGGAAGGTGCTGTCGCGCACCTGCGTGTGGGACTGGGCGCAGCGCCTGGGACCGGAGGCGGACTACACCGAGCTGTTCAAGATCCCGTCCACCTCGGCCTTCGGCGGCCTGTACCCGGACGACCCGATCTACGCCGCCGACTGGTGAACCCGTCGGACGGCTCAACTTCCCCAATGTGACGGCGAATTCGCGTGAGGACACCTTTATGACCCGCATCGATGTTGCGGTGGTAGGCGCCGGGCCCGTCGGGCTGAGCGCGACGATCGACCTGGCTCACCGGGGCATCAGCGTCATGCTGATCGACAAGCATGCCGAGCCCGCGCTCCACCCGAAGTCCCGCGCCGTGAACGTCCGCACCATGGAGATCTTCCGTTCGTGGGGCATCGAGGAGCGGGTGCGCGCTGCCGGGCTCGCAACTCCTCCCATCCGTTATCTCGGCAAGGACGTTGTCTCCCCCTGGAGCGACGTCGTCGAGTCCTCGGTGGTCGCCGGCGGTGGCGACAACGACCTCTCCCCGCTCCCTCTCGAGGTGTTCTTGTGCTCGCAGGACATCCTGGAGCCGGTCCTGCGCGAGGCCGCGCTGCGGCCTCCCATCGACGTCCGGCTGTCGACGGAGGTCCTGTCGGTGACCGAGATCGAGGACGGTGTGCGGCTCGAGCTGCGCTCCCGACTGGACGGCAGCACCGAGACGGTCGAGGCGGCCTATGTGATCGGCGCCGACGGTGCGCAGAGCGGAATCCGGGAGCAGCTCGGCATCGGGCGTGACGGCGAGCCCTCCCTGCAGCAGTCCGTGAGTGTGCTGTTCCGCTCCGATCTCATCAGGTCGCGCACGGACAGCGAGTCCGCCTTCATCTACATCGACAACCCCGACACCGTCGGCACGGTGGTGTTCGCACCGGTCGACACCGAAGGACGCGTGGCGATGCTCGGCCGGCCTCCGGTCCTCGACCGTCTGCCGGTCGACCAGGTCGACTGGCGGGAGCAACTCCGCCTGGCCACCGGGGACCCCGACCTGGACGTCGACATCATCGACTGTCGCGCGTGGGAGGTCGGCGCCTGGGTGGCGAGCGACTATCAGAAGGGCCGGGTCTTCCTCGCGGGCGACGCGGCACATGTCATGCCTCCTTACGGCGGGTTCAACCAGAACGCCGGCATCCAGGACGTCCACAACCTCGCCTGGAAGCTCGCCGCCGTCCTGCGGGGCTGGGCCGCCCCCGCGCTGCTCGACACCTACGGCCCTGAGCGCCGCCCGGTCGCGCTGTTCGACCGCGAGGAGGCGGTCCTGAACTTCCGCTCGCATGTGGGGGCGGAGCACGACGGCCCGCGCACCTTCCGCAGCGAGAACTTCCACCACCTGGGCCTGGACATCGGCTACCGCTACGACCAGGGGGCGGTCGTCCCGGAGCCGGGCCGGTCCCGCGGCCCGTGGCCGGTCAGCACGTACACCCCGAGCGCCGACCCCGGCGAGCGGGCCCCGCACGTGTGGCTCGACGAGGCCCGCACCACTTCGACCCTCGACGTGCTCGGCGCCGGGGTGACGGTCTTCGCCGCCACCGGGGCACGCGCCGCGGACGAGGCGATCCGTGCGGCCGCCGACCACGGCGTGCCCGCCACGTCCGTCGCCCTGACCCCAGGGGCTCTGGCCACCTACGGGATCGATACCGACGGCGCCGTACTCGTCCGCCCGGACGGCCACGTCCTGGCCCGGGTCACCGACAACACCCCCGCCACAGTCGCAAAAGCGCTGGCCGCGATCACCGGTACGCCGGTGGTCCAGCCCGCCTGAGAGAGGAGAACAGTCATGCTCTTCCTGGTGGACATCCAAGTCCGCAAGCCCGAGACGCTCGACGCCGAAGCGTGGGAGGCACTGACGCAGGCCGAGAGCAACTACGGAATGAAGGCCCGGCGCGCCGGCAAGCAGCTGCACGTCTGGCGCAAGGCCGGGGCATACGCCACGCTCGCGGTCTGGGACGTCGAGGACAACGACGAGCTGCACACACTGATCAGCGGCCTGCCGCTCTTCCCGTACCTCGACATCACGGTGACGCCGCTGGTCGTCCACCCGTCCACCGTCCGTTGGGAGCAGATCCAGGCGGGGGGCGAGTGATGGGCGCGCCCACCCGCGGCCTCTTGGAGGCACTGCACTCGCCCCTGGACGTCCGGTCGCTCCACCTGCGCAACCGGTTCGCGCTCGCCCCGATGACCCGCGAAATGTCGCCAAGCGGGATACCCGCGGCCGAGAACGCCGAGCACTACCGGGCCCGTGCTGCGGGCGGAGTGGCGCTGATCATCACCGAGGGCACGTACGTCGGCGGGGAGGCGTCGGGGCACAAAGTGACGGTGCCGCACCTCAGCGAACCCGCGGCCGACGGCTGGCGGAAGGTCGTCGACGCCGTGCACGCCGAGGGCTCGGCGATCGTCCCGCAGCTGTGGCACGTGGGTGCGCTGCGTGGCACCGCCTCCCCGCTCAACCCGGGCGTGCCACCGCAGTCGCCGTCCGGCCTCGACCTCGACGGGAGACCGCTCGGCGAGCCCCTGACGACCACCGAAATCGACGCGGTCGTCGCGAGCTTCGCAGAGGCGGCCGCGCTCTCCCGCAGGATCGGGTTCGACGGGGTCGAACTGCACGGTGCGCACGGCTACCTGCTCGACGAGTTCCTCTGGCACCGCACGAACCAGCGCGAGGACCGCTACGGCAACAGCACCGTCCTGCCGACGGAGGTCGTGAAGGCCGTGCGGGGCGCCGTGGGCGACGACCTCGCGATCGTCTTCCGCTTCTCGCAATGGAAGGCCGACCACTACACGGAACGCATCGCCGAGACTCCCCGCGACCTCGAGAGACTCCTCGTGCCGCTGGTCGATGCCGGGTTGGACGTCCTCCACGCCTCCACCCGGCGCCACTGGCTGCCCGAGTTCCCCGAGGACGACCCGACGCTCAGCCTGGCCGGGTGGGCGAAGCGCCTCACGGGGGCGCACGTCATCACCGTCGGGTCCGTCGGGGTCGACACCGAGTTCCGCGGCGCCGGGGCCGCTGCCGAGAAGGTACCCGTCGTGATCCGCGAGTCGCTCGAGGAACGCCTGGAGCTGCTCGCCGAGCAGTTCGACGCCGGCGAGTTCGACGTGGTCGCCCTCGGCCGTGCCCTGATCGCAGACCCTGCGTGGGTTGAGAAGGTCCGCGACGGCGGGCTCGAGCGGGTCGTCCCGTTCGACCGGACCCGGCACACGCTCAGCGGCGCCTGAGCCCGCCTTGCCGCCCCGCGGTCCCAGTACGCGAAGAAAGGCACCCCGATGCACCCTCGACACCACCAGAAGCTGCACTTCGGCCCTGTCCGCTCCGAGCTCCACGTCGGCGTGGACGTCGACCGGATGCGCCGCGAGCGCGCAGACCGGATGCGCGCGCTCATGCGCGCGCAGGGTGTGCCGGCGCTTCTGCTGGCCGGCGCCGACAACGTCCGCTACCTCACGGGATTCCACTGGGGGGAATTCCAGCTGCAGACCGGATACGCCCTGTTCTTCGCCGAGGGCGACCCGGTCGTGTTCTCCCCCGCGGGCTCCCTGCAGCAGATGCCCGACCAGGCGCCGTGGGTGCCCGGGTGGCGTCCGGCCATCTCCTGGCTGGGCGGGGTGGCCCCTGCTTCGGCGATCGCGGAACTGTCCATCGCTTTCGCCGCGCAGATCCGTGACGAGCTCGCCGAGCGGTCCCTCACGGGCGAGCAGCTCGCCGTGAGCGAGATCGACGAGGCGGGGATGCGTGCTCTCCACGCCGCAGGCATCGACACGGTCCCCGGCCTGCCACTGCTGCTCGAGTGCGGGACCGTCAAAACGGCCGACGAGATCGCCTGCATCTCCATGGCCGCCAGCCTGGCGGCCGCCGGCTACGAGACGGTCCGTGCGAACCTGCGCCCCGGCGTCCGCCAGGCACAGCTCTCGACCGCAGCCCGGCGCGCCATCGAGGACGCGGGCGCCGAGGCCGGCGCGGCCCGTCTGCTGTCGGGCCCGCTGTCCTTCCCGCGGGGGATCAGCGGCGGCGACCGCATCGTCGAGTACGGCGACCTCGCCTACCTGTTGACCTGCGGGACGTCCTACATGGGCTACACCGCGTGCCTGTACCGCCAGTTCATTGTCGGCCGCGCGCCGACCGCGACGGAGAGTTCGTCGTACACGAAGCTCACCGACCGCCTCGACCACGCGATCTCCCTGATGCGCCCCGGCGCGAGCACCGCGGACGTCGCGGCCGTGCTCGCCCCCGCCGAGGAGCTGGGCTTCGGGTCGGAGACCGAGTGCTTCAGCCTTGAGCTCGGACACGGGGTCGGCCTGGTCAACGCCGGTTCGCGCGCCATCCACTACAACCCGCCGGTGATCACCCGCGAGTGGTCCTTCGACCACCCCGAGGAGATCAAGGAAGGCATGGTCATCGCGATCGAGGGCATCGAAGGGCAGCACCGCGTGGGCGGCGTCCGGCTCGAGAACCTCGTCGTGATCACCGCCAACGGCGCCGAGCTGCTCGACCACTACAAGCGCGACGAGATGATCCAGACCGCCGCCTGACACCGGTGGGGCACCTTCTTCCATCCCGCGCCCCACACCACTTCCACGAGGACGACGCGCACGCCGGCGTGTGCTGAAGGGACGACCATGCCGAAGCATCGGCGACTGGACACGCAGACCCCGTGGGTCGAGCTGAGTACCACCCCCGCGGACTGGAAGCGTGCCGACCCCGCGCTCCTCGCGGGCATGCTGGCCCAGCTGCACCTGATCCGCTCCTTCGAGGAGACCGTGCTCGAACTCGCCGGCGAGGGGCTCGTCCACGGGCCTGCCCACTCGAGCATCGGCCAGGAGGGCGGCGCGGTCGGCTCGATCATCGGCCTGCGCTCGACGGACGCCGTCAACGGGTCCCACCGCGGGCACCACCAGTTCCTCGCGAAGGCGCTGACCCACGTGGGCGGTGTCCGCTCCGACCTCACCGCCCTCGTCACGCCCGAGATCCGTGACGTCCTGCAGAAGGCCCTCGCCGAGATCCTCGGTCTCGCGCAGGGGTACTGCCGTGGCCGCGGTGGGTCGATGCACCTGCAGTGGTTCGAGGCAGGGGCGCTCGGCACCAACGCGATCGTAGGCGGCGGCGCCCCGATGGCCACCGGCAACGCGTGGGCGCAGAAGCATGCGGGCACCACCGACCTGACGATCAACTACTTCGGCGACGGAGCAGCCCAGATCGGCTCCGTGCTCGAGAGCATGAACCTCGCGGCCGTGTGGAAGCTCCCCAGCGGGTTCTTCATCGAGAACAACCTCTACGGCGTCTCCACGCACGTCTCCGAGATCACCGCCGACACCCGCCTGTCGGTGCGCGGACAAGGGTTCGGCGTGCCGGGCTGGCGCGTCGACGGCATGGATCCCCTCGCCGTGCACCTCGCGACGACCGAGGCCGGCGAGCGGATGCGTGCGGGCGAGGGCCCGGCTGTCATCGAGGCCGAGGTGTACCGCTTCTTCCACCAGAACGGGCCTTATCCCGGCAGTGCCTTCGGCTACCGTACGAAGAAAGAGGAGGCGGCGTGGCGCGAGCGCGACCCGCTGCTGCGCGTCGCCACGGAGATGCAAGGGCTGGGCCTGGTGAGCCAGACCCAGGTCGACTCGGTGCGCGATCAGGCGCGGCAGGCGATGCGCGAAGTCACCGCACAGCTGCTCGAGACCGACCCCCATGCCGACGGCAAGCGGCGCATCCGCCCCGAGCTGTGGCCCCAGCCGGAGTTCGTCGACGTGGGCCTGCGCGGTGACACCAGCGAGCTGGACGGCGCGCGCACGCTCGACCCGGCGACCACTCCGGTCGTCGGCAAGCGCGGCAAGTTCATCGATGCCGTCTCGGCCGTGATGGGCCGCCGCATGGAGCAGGATGACCGGATCGTCGTCATTGGTGAGGACGTGCACCGCCTCGGTGGTGGCACCAACGGAGCCACCAAAGGCCTGGCCAAGCGCTTCCCCGGACGCGTCCTCCCCACCCCGATCAGCGAGAACGCCTTCGTCGGTCTCGGGGGCGGCCTTGCCCTCGACGGCCGCTTCCGCCCCGTGGTCGAGTTCATGTACCCCGACTTCATGTGGGTCGCCGCCGACCAGGTTTTCAACCAGATCGGCAAGGCCCGCCACATGTTCGGCGGCGTCAACCCCGTGCCGCTCGTGCTGCGCACCAAGGTCGCGATGGGCTCCGGGTACGGCTCCCAGCACCTCATGGACCCCGCAGGCGTCTTCGCGACCAGCCCCGGCTGGCGGATCGTCGCACCGTCGACGGCCGCCGACTACGTCGGCCTGATGAACGCCGCGCTCGCTCTGGAGGACCCGGTGCTCGTGATCGAACACGTCGACCTGTACGCCCGGGCCGACGAGATCCCCGAAGACCTCGACTACCAACTGCCGTTCGGCAAGGCCGCGCTGCGGCACGAGGGCTCCGACGTCACGATCATCAGCTACCTGTCGATGGTCCACCACGTCCTGGAGTCGGTCGAGGAGACCGGTCTCGACGCCGACGTCATCGACCTGCGCTGGCTCGACCGCGCCTCAGTCGACTGGGAGACCATCGAGACGTCGGTGAGGAAGACCAACGCCGTGCTGATCGTCGAGCAAGGTGCCAAGGGCACCTCGTACGGCGGGTGGCTCGCCGACGAACTCCACCGCCGCCTGTTCGACTGGCTCGACCAGCCCGTCCAGCGGGTCACCGGCTCGGAGGCCAGCCCCAGCATCTCCAAGGTGCTCGAGCGCGCCGCCATAGCCCGCACCGAAGAGGTCGTCGTGGGAATCGGGCAGGTCCGCGCCGGGATGGGGGGTGTCTGATGGCCACTATCGTGCGCATGCCCGAGGTACTCGCCGACACCACTGAGGCCGCGATCACCACCTGGCTGGTCGCACTCGGCCAGGAGATCGCCGTCGGCACCGCCCTCGCCGAGATCGAGACCGACAAAGCGGTCGTCGAGTACGCCTCCGAGGTTGAGGGCACCGTACTGCACCTCTTCGCCGACGAGGGCGCCACGGTCACGGTCGGAGACCCGATCGTCGCGGTCGGCGCGCCGGGCGAGGCCGTGGAGGGGGTGGAGGGGGTGGAGGGGGCGACCGGCGGGGCGACACCGGCCTCCTCCCCTGCAGCCACTGCGCCTGCGCCCGCCGCCTCCTCGGCGGGGGCCTCGAGCGCCGTGCCCCAGTCCTGCTCCGTCACACGTGGGCCGGCCGAGCCCTCTGGCCGACGCTTCACCAGCCCGCTCGTGCGCAGGCTGGCGAAGGAGCACGGCATCGACCTCGCCACGATCACGGGGACAGGACCGAGCGGCCGTGTCGTGCGCCGTGACATCGAGGGCGCGGTCCGTGAGGGACGCGATGTTCCCATGTCCCCGGCGGCGTCCGGCGCCGAGCCTGCAGCGACTGCATCGCCCGCCGCGGCATCGGCACCCGCCGCGCCTGCGGCGCCAGCCTCTGGCGCCTCCGCCCCGGACGGCGTGGAGGAGGTCCCGCTGACCTCCATGCGGCGCGCGATCGCCCGCCGTCTCACCGAGAGCAAGACCTCGGTGCCGCACTTCTACCTCGTCGCGGACGCACGGGTCGACGAGCTGCTTGCCCTGCGTAAGCAGGTCAACGCGGTCGCCGACGTCAAGGTGTCGGTCAACGACTTCGTACTCAAGGCCGTCGCGGGAGTCCTGCGTGCGATCCCGGAGGCGAACGCCACCTGGGGCGAGACCGTCCTGCACCGCCACCTCACTGTCGACGTCGCGGTGGCCGTCGCGATCGAGGGCGGGCTCGTCACGCCCGTCGTACGCAACGTGGACCGGCTGGCCGTCAGCGAGATAGCGCTCACCGTGCGGGACCTCGCCGAGCGCGCCCGGGCCGGGCGCCTCAGGCAGCACGAGCTCGAGGGCGGCTCCTTCTCCGTGTCGAACCTCGGCATGTACGGAAGCCAGGAGTTCTCAGCGATCATCAACCCGCCGCAGGCGGGGATCCTGGCGGTCGGCGCGGTTCGACAAGTGCCCGTCGTGGACGACGGAGAGCTGGCCGTGGGCACGGTGATGACGGTGACGCTCTCGGCCGACCACCGCGTGATCGACGGCGCGCTCGCCGCACAGTGGCTCACGGCGTTCGTCGAGCGGATCGAAAACCCGATGCTGCTGCTGGTCTGACACCGAGTTCGGTCGCACACGACACCCAGCTCAGACCAGCACAGCCCCTCAGACAAGGGAGTTTGAATCATGCCCAGTACGGGAGTCCTCCGGGGCAAGCATGTCCTGATAACCGGCGCAGGCCGCGGTCTCGGCGAGGCGTACGCACGCGCTGCCGTCACCGAGGGCGCGCGCGTCGTCATCTCGGACATCAACGCGGAGTCTGTCGAGGCAGTCGCCGCGTCGATCAACGGCGCGGGTGGCGAGGCGCTCGCGGTCGTTTCCGACGTCACCGACTGGGACAGCTGCGAGAAGCTCGTCGCGGCAGCCGTGGAACGCTTTGGCAAACTCGACGGCCTGGTGAACAACGCCGGTTACCTGAACCCCACCGTCGCGGGCACCGAGACCGAGGCCGATATCCGCCGGCACATCGACATCGGCGTCTACGGGACCTACTTCATGTCGGTTCACGGTCTCGCCGCGATGCAGGGCAGCGGGTCCATCGTCAACGTAACCTCGGGCGCGCAGGTCGGTCTGCGGATGATGAGCGCGTACGCGGCGGCCAAGGGTGCGGTCGCCTCGCTCACGTACGCCTGGGCAAACGAGTTCGGCGGCCAGGACGGGGACATCCGGGTCAATGCCATGGCCCCGCATGCCTCCACGCCCATGATGGACGCCGGCACGGCCGCTTATACGAAGTACTTCGGCGGGCAGGCGGTCGCGCCGCCACCCGCGACGAACGCACCCGTCGTTCTCTACTTGCTGTCCGACCTGAGCAAGGGCGTGAACGGCCAGGTCGTACGCCTCGCGAACGGGCGCGAACTGCACCTGATGACCCACCCCCAGGTCCTGGACCGGCCACTGACCCGCGACTCGTGGACCGTACAGGATGTCGAGCGGGCCTTCGACGACATGTTCCGGGACCGCCTTCAGCCTTACGGCACCCTGACCAACACCGACGCGCGGCTTGTCGAGCCCGGAGTCGTCGTGTTCGACCCTGCAACCACGTGATCGCACTGAACAGGCCAACGACAAGCTCAGTGCGGCAAGTTGGACCATACGGTTCGCCGACGATCCACGGGCGGTGGGCGATGTGCCGACCGTGCGTATCTCCCGCAGCAAAGGAGAAGTAGGACCGATCAAGCCATGGCGATTCCACGGAACCGGCCGGCCGCTGACTCTGGAAGAGGTACCGGCCCCGGAATGGAGGGCTGGAAGGTCGGCGACCGGGTCGGGCCGCAGCCGTGATGGCCGACGGCGACGCCATCGGCTACGGCGCCTGGGACGGCTACGGCCCCAAGATCCGGGCCGCCAGTGCGCGCGATGGCGACCGACGCGGGCATCACCTCGTACCACGCCATGGTCACCGTCGGCGGCCTGAAGAAGGGCATGCGGGTCGGCGTGATCGGCCTGGGTGGGCTCGGCTACATCGGCGCGCGTGTCGCCGTCCTCAAGGGAGCCGAGGTCTACGCCGCCGACATCTCCCCGTCCTCACGGGAGCTCGCCGCCGAGATCGGGCTGGCGGGCGTCGCCGAGTCAATCACCGAGTTCGCCGACAAGGATCTGCCGCTGATCGTGGACTACGCGGGCTTCGGAACCACCACCGCTCAAGCGGTTGAAACGCTGGGCAAGTCCGGGACGCTCGTGCAGGTCGGCCTCGGCCGCTTACAGGCCACGGTGAACACCCAGGCCCTCATCTTCAAGCAGCTGCGTACCTTCGGCTCCTCTCGGGCACACAACAGGACCTCGCCGAGCTCTACGAACTCAAGCGCAGCGGAGCTGCCCAACCCGCCGATCAACCGAATCGCACCGCACGAAATCCCGGAAGGCCTGGACCGCCTCCGCAAGGGCGGAGCCGTCGGCCGCATCGTTGCTGCCTACGATCACTGAGGCTCCGTCCCCCGGAAGAAGCTGCCGGGGGCCGAGCGAGCGGACACACCAACGGTCACGGTCACCGCTTCCGTCAGGAATTCTTGGCGCTGTACCGAGCAGCCTCCCTGAACGCCGTCGGAGGCATCCCCCTCCACCGTTTGAAGGCCATGGTGAAGCTGGCCGGATCCGTATAGCCCAGCTTGCGGGATATTTCCGATACGGAGTGATCTGTATTCGAGAGCAGATCGCAGGCCAGTTCACTCAAAGTCTCGTCCCGCACCCGGCCGAAGTCCTTGCCCGTGAGTTCAAGCTTGCGTTGCAGGGTACGTGGGGAGACTTGCAGCGCCGCGGCCGCATTTGCCAATGTGCGGTAGAGATTGGGCGCGGCCCTTATGGCTTTCGCGACGGTGTGGGGCCAGTCACCAGTCGCCCTGAACGAGTCGATGATCTGGGTATCCGCTCTGACCCACGCCTCGTGCTGGAAGGCGTTACCGAAGGGCAGTTCCATCTTCGATGTCGCAGGGCTCCACCGCAGCCGCAACGCCTCTGCGCCGCATTCGATTCCGCAGGAAACGTACGCCAAAGCCTCGGGCGATATTTCCGCGATAGGCACCTCGACCCGAGTGAAAGGGAAGGTGTCCCCGTACAGCCACGCGAGTGATCGGGTGCTGGCAAATAGATCACGGTACACGCTGAACGGGATCAACTCGTCCGGGGCGTCAGGGTAGGCGTATTCAATTCCCACCACTGTCCCATCCGGTGCTCGGAGAGGCATGATTTCGAGGAGCCCAGGGGCATTGTCGGTTGCGCTGGCAACTTCCACCCACGCCTCAACGGTCGGGGCGGTCGCCAGGGCCATTCCGCGAACGCCGTAGGTGCTTGTCGTGTAGGCGCGCATTGCCCGCACCCAAAGATCCACGCGATCTCTTGTGAGAGCAACGAACTGAAGCTGGAATGCCAGCTCCTTCTTTGCAGGAATGGTACTTCCCGGTCGATTCAGCGCGCCGGGGTCGATCTCTGCATTCGCGAGCGCGGTTCGCCAGTCGAGATCCGCTTCCTCGAGCAGCTGACACAACGTGTGCACACTAAAATTCGGCACGCGCAAGTTCTGGTACGAGTTCAGCTTCATCGCTTGGCACTTTCGCCGCGCTGGGGAACCGGCCGGCCAAGGGGGGCCGACGAAGCCGACACGGGTGTCGCTCCACTGCATGGCATGTTCGCTGGAATGCCGGGGGGAACGGTCGGAGAATCCATCTCTCTCTCCTCTTCGTTGAGGCGACGGGGTGCCGCTCCGGAAGCGCCGCGGCGACAGGAGAACCGCCTGGCGTCGGAAGTAACGCCAGAAGCCTTACATCTCACGCCACCAACCGGCAAGTGGTGACACCTTGGCGCGTTTTCCTGCGTTGATGGCGTCCCTTGCCATGGTGGTCCGGTGCCGGCGCTCCTAGCGTCATTCATCAGCGGGACAGAGAAGCCGACACAGCGACACCACAACAGATCGGTGAGTACTCCCACCGTTCGAAGTCACCCCTAGCGACAGGGTCGACATCGCCGCTCGTGATCGCAGCAGTCGCCTTCCTCTTCGCAGGAACCGATATGGGCCGGACGCCCTTCGGTATCCAGAGTCGCAACAGTACGGAGAAAACCCATGACGCAAAATATCGCACCACGCGACTTCGTAGCCGATCACACCGTCGCACGTTCTCAGCGCCCCATGATTGGCGGCCCGAACAAGTTCAAGGTCGCAGTTTTCGGCGCGAACGTAACGACCGGCCAGGGCGGTCTCAACCTCGCCGAGAACACGATCAAGCTCGGCAACTGGGACGAGATCCAGGGGCTCGCCCAGAAGGCCGATCGCTACGGTGTCGACGGGTTCATCCCCATCGCCCGCTGGCAGGGGCTCTCGGGCCCCGACCGCCCGTGGGGCCGACAGTACGAGACGTTCACCTGGGCAGCAGGCCTGGCAGCAGCGACGCAGAACATGCAGATCTTCGCCACTTGCCTCGTTCCTTTCATCCACCCGGTGATGGCGGCGAAGATGATGGCCACCGTCGACCACATCAGCGGCGGCCGCATGGGCCTGAACGCCACAGCTGGCTACTTCAAGCCCGAGTACCATATGTTCGGCGTCGAGGTGCCCGAGCACGACAAGCGCTATGAGCTGGCCGACGAGTGGATGACCATCGTCGAGCGACTCTGGGCGGTCGAGGACGACTACCAGTTCGACTTCGACGGGGACTTCTTCCACCTCCAGGGTGCCCAGTCGTGGCCCAAGCCCGTTCAGACGCCCGGGCCGATGGTGATGAGCGCGGGATCCAGCCCTGCCGGCCAGCAGTTCGCGTTCAAGCACGCCAACATCTTGTTCGCGGCGATCGGCAGCGTCGAGCACAGCCAGTCGGTGACACCCAAGCTGCGCGAGAACGCCGACGCGGCCGGGCGTGAGGACCTCGGCCTGTGGTCCGGTGTGCACATCATCTGCAAGGACACGGAGAAGGAAGCCAAGGAGTACCTCGAGTACATCGAGGAGAAGGGCGATTACGAGAGCGCCCTCCGCTACAAGCACATCATCCAGAACGGCGATGCCCGCGGGTGGAGCTGGGATCACTACAAGAAGTCCGAAGACCCGAAGCAGGACGAGACCATCAGGACGTTCTTCCGGGCCGGTCTCGTTCCGCTCGTCGGCACACCCGAGATGATCGTCGACGGGCTCCAGAAGCTGCACGACTCGGGCATCACGGGCATCTGCACCGGACTCGTCGATTACGACGAGGGTCTCGACCGGATGAACGAGCAGATCTTCCCGCTCATGCGCGACGCGGGTCTGCGCGCCTGACGTCCGACCATTCATGAAGGAATGAAGGCAGATGGCCTTCCCTGACCCTCAACAGCTCAGGCTCGCCGTCACGGGACCAACCGAATCCGGCGATACCGGCGGGATGTCGGCTTGGGGGCAGGCTGTTTCGGATGCGGGGTGGCTCACCCCGCCCGAGGTCGTCCATCACGCGAAGTGCCCGGCGCGCGCTGCAGACACCCCGATCCACTGCCGTGCCGACACCGGTCTTGGGGCGCCGATCAATGCACAAAGGCCGGGTGGTGTCACCGGCAGGCCCAGCGTGACTACGACAACAACGCCCTCGTCGCAGAGCACTACTGACGACACGGCTCGTGAACTGATGTGGCCCCCGACCGCAGCGAGGAGGATCCTAGTGCGGCAGATGACTCGGCAGAGCCGTGCCCAGTACCTGGCCGCGAGCCGGCCGTTCGCAATCGAAAGCGTTCAGTCCCGAGACCAGGTTGTCACCGGCGTCGTCCAACACGGCGATGCCCGCGGCCGATTGCTGGGTTTTCCCACCGCCAACCTGACCATGGAGACCAGCGCTCACCTGGACGGTGTCTGGTCCGCCGCAGTCGTCACGCAGGATGACGGCCGACACTGGCCCGCTGCGGTCTCCGTCGGCCGGAGGACCACCTTCTACGGCCGCCACGGCCAACGACTCCTCGAAGCCCATCTTCTCGACGTGGAGATCGATCTGTACGACCGGCAAATATCGGTTCATCTCGTGACCCGCCTCCGCCCCCAGCGACGGTTTCGTGACGTCGAGGACCTTGTGGAGCAGCTGGCGAAAGATGTTGAGGACGTCCGCAAGTGGGCGACATCAACTTCACCCGAAGCGGGCGCGCGATGACCGCGCGTCGGCCGCCGCCTCGGTGGGCGATTCTGCGCGTTGTGGACGCCGTTGAGGCACAGCGTCGCGCAGGGCGCGCACGGATCGACGTCGGCCTGCTCGCACGACGCGTCGGACTCAGCCGAAGCATGACGTCCGCTTGCCTCTTCGCGGCAGATTCACGGCTCTCCGCGCCGACGTCTCCGCATCGCGGGGTCGGCGTGACGAAGCCGAGCTGACGACGCCTTCGGCCCACTCGACTTCGACAGACGAGTTCCCGTCGGCACCGGAGCAGGACCAGGCATGGGCCGCGGCCACGCCACGACGCCGGCGTCCCGCGGCGCGGTACCGACGGGTCGGCAATACCCGTAATCACAACGGAAGTTTTTTCAGCTCTGGCTCACCCAGAGCGTTGCAGTGTTCCCATCGCGGTCACCTTGACGTGATCAGGCAAGCGACGGGGCGGACAGTGGGGTCCGTGCATGTGCCCCGCGAAAGGAGGAGGACTTATGACCCGGTCCAAAGTGCGCACGTCCAGCGACGACCCGATGATCGTCCGAAACGCGTTCGCGCAGTTCCCGTCCGGCGTGGCGGTGCTCGCGGTCGACATCGGCGGCGAGAAGCACGCGCTCGTCGCGTCGTCTTTCATGGTGGGCGCGTCGCTCGAACCGTGCCTCGTCGCGGTCGCGGTGCAGAAGTCTTCTGAGACATGGGGCCTGATCAAGGCTGCCGACTCGCTCGGCGTATCCATATTCGGCAAAGGCCAGGGCGATCTGCTGCGCAAGCTCGCAGGCAAGGACCGCGCTGCCCGCTTCGAGCAGGTTGCGGTCGAAGTCGGCGACGAAGGCGCCATCTTCATCGAAGACGCAGCGCTGTGGCTCGAGTGCTCGATCCATGAGGTTTCCGAGGCAGGTGACCACTGGATGGCCCTGCTCGAGGTGAAACAGCTCGGCGTCGGCCAGAACGAGCCGCTCGTTTGGCATGGCGCGAAGTTCCGGGAACTCATCGACGCGTAGGCGATCGACGCCAAGCACGCGATGAGGTTGCTCCTCCTGTGAAGACCGTTACCGCCGTACAACACCATGGTGTGGTCTCGCAGCCCACCACGACCAACCCTCCATCGTCTACCCGCAGCGCCGACCAAGCGCATGCTGGAGACGATCAATGGGCCGTCACGGCTTGCCCCGTCATCTCATCCGGTAGACCGGAGGTTCAGGGCGGCGCGACGAGTTTGACCGGAGGCTGCATCCGTTTTAGGCTCGACTCCATGCGGAGACAGGCTCCGTTTTGCTGTGGCCGCGGAAACACAAGCAACGGGAGGGTGCATGAGCGCCGAGGGACGACAGAGGCGCAAGCTCGTGCAGCCGTCCAGCGCAACCATGCAGTCCCCTGAAAGCGGCGCAGCGCCACTTCCCGAGGGAAGGGCTCGACACCTCCGTAGCAGCGGTGGCCAAGGAGGCCGGCGTCCGCCCCCATAGGGGCACCCCCCCGGGCGGACATCGCGCGGCTCGGGGACGCCTCCGAGGAACCGCTCGGCCGCCTGCGTGCACTCACTGAGAGCGGACGCCGCGAACAGGACAACGAGGGGTAGGCCACCGGCCGCCCTATTCACAGACATCGTTAGGCGCCCGCGGGGGTGCCGGGAATTCTCTCCGCGCAGCCGTCCATAACGAATCGCCCACCTCCCCAGGGGCTGGCGCAACCTTGAAAGGGATAATTCGTGAAAATTGGGGTTATTGGAACTGGGCCGATCGGGACGACACTGGCGCGCAGGTTCAGCGCCGGCGGACACGACGTCGCGGTCGCCAACTCTCGGGGACCCGAGACGATCGATGCCGAGACACTGGAATTCGGGGCGCATGCGGTGACCGCGGCCAACGCCGCTCAGGGCAAGGACGTCATCGTTCTGTCCATCCCGTTCGGGCGAATCCCGGCGGTGGCTCCGCTGTTCGCCTCCGTACCCGACCAGACCGTAGTCATCGACACCTCCAACTACTTTCCCCACCGGGATGGCGCCATCGAGGCGGTGGACAACGGCCAAGTGGAAAGCCTGTGGGTCACCGAGCAGCTGGGGCGGCCCGTGGTCAAGGCGTGGAACGCCGTACTGTCACAAACGCTCGAGGTCATGGACGCTCCCGCGGGCACCCCGGACCGCATCGCACTGCCGGTCGCGGCAGACTCCGAAGAGGCGCGGCGTGTGGGCATGCGCCTGGTGGACGAATCCGGATTCGACCCCTTCGACGCCGGTACTCTGGCCGACTCCTGGCGCCAGCAGCCGATGATGCCCGTCTACTGCACCGAACTGGACTTGAAGGACCTGGAGAAGGCCCTCAACGCGGCCGACCGGGACGCGGCCCCGCACGTCCGGGACCGCATGCTGGAGCGCGTCCTCGAGTTCACCTCCACGCCCACGCGGGAGCAGCTCCTCGAGCTGAACCGCTCCGTCCACCGTTGAGCACACGGGCCACGGCCCCACAACAGGGCCGCAGTTGAACTATCACAATCACCTTCTTCGTAGCCCCGAACGCCAGCGCAAGGCCCACTCCTCACGCCGCATTCGCGTCGAGCACGGCATTGGGCACCTCAAGAACTGGCGGGCCCTCGCCCGCCACCACGGCCGCCGCAAGCACATGAGTGACATCATCCAAGCCGTCGCCGGACTGCTCTCCCACCAGCAGACCGCCACCATCGCCAGCAGCGTGCGCATGTGAACACGACGGCCAAACCTCGGCCCTCGACGTGCCACCGCCAACCATGCACGACCTCGTTAGGGTGCAGAAGATGCGCTCGACCAAGAGCGGCGATGGTTCGACCCTGCGGCCTCATCGCATCGGAAACCTCACATACCGGCTCAACCATGCATACTGAACGTAATGGTCATTGGCTGGAGGTGCGCATGATGCGGTCCTCACCCTGGCGCGGAGACGCCTGGCCGTCCGTGTTCGGCGAGATCGCGACGGTCGTGATCGACGCTCAAGGCACTGTGCTGTGCTGGTCCCGCGCGGCCGAGGAACTGCTGGAACGGACGGCGGCGGAAGTCTGCGGGAAGCCGGCCGAGGACCTGCTCGCCGACACCTCCGAGTGGTGTTGCCGGGATGAGGCCGAGGAGACCGGGATTCCGCACGCGGGGCGGGCACTGCTGCGGCACCGCTCCGGTGACGTAGTCGAGGTCGCCTTCCAGGTATCGCCGCTGCCGGCCTCCTCGCTTCTCGTCCTGGCCGCCCCCGCCCGCCGCGTGATCGACTGGGAGCAGGGTGCAGCCTTGCTGCGTGCGCTATTCGCTCAGGACCAAATCGGGATCGGCATCCATGACTCGGACCTGACCGTCGTGCGGACCAACATCACACCCGACATGTTCGGCGGCATCGGTCTGTCCATCGGCGGCCGTCTGGCGGACGTGATGTCCCCGCAGGACGCCGAGGGCGCCGAGGCGGCACTGCGCCGGGTACTCGATACGGGTGTGCCGCTGGTCAGGCACGAGCAGTGGATGGGCTCGCCGCAGATTCCCGGGGGGCGGTGGTCCGCGCTGTCCGCATTCCGGCTGGATGATGCCCAGGGACGCGCTAGTGGGGTGGCCGCGCTCTGCACAGATGTCACCGGGCAGCAGCGGCCCCGCCGCGAGCTGGAGCTGCGATATCAGGCCTCGGTCCAGATCGGCGCTTCCCTCGACGTCAAGCACACGGCCCAGGACCTAGTGGATGTCCTCGTTCCGGCCTTCGGGGACTTGGCCTATGCGGCTCTGGCAGAGGCCGTGCTCGAAGGCGAGGAGCCCCCCAAGATCCGTGGCGGAGGAGAATTGCACCTGCGCATGGCCTCGGTGGCTTCGGCCTCCGGTCCCTGGCCGGCCGCGCTCATTCAGCCCGGTGAGGTATTTCCCCCATGGCCGGACCACCCTGTGGTGCGCGGCTACCAGCGCGGCGAGGCCGTCATCCTTGACCGGGCGAGCTATGTCGATGCATTCGGTACCCCGGAAATTCTCGGCAGGTTCGTCCCCGAGGGTGGGCACTCGGTTGTTTGCGCCGCTCTGTTCACGCGCGGCCTGCTGCTCGGCTCCATCGACGTCTGGCGCACCGAGCAGCGCGAACCCTTCGACCAGCAGGACGCGGAGCTGCTGGCCGAGATCGCCTCCCGGGCGGCGCTGAGCGTGGACAACGCCCGCCGCTACACCCGCGAACACCGAGCGGCCGTCGCCCTCCAGCAGCGCCTGCTCCCGCAGGCCACCACCGACTCCCTGGCGGCGGACACCGCGGGGGTGTACCTGCCCGCCGGGGGCGGCGCCGAGATCGGCGGCGACTGGTTCGACGTGATCTCGCTGCCCTCATTGAGATGCGCCTTCGTCGTCGGCGACGTTATCGGCCACGGCCTGCCCTCCACTGCCACCATGGGCCGGCTGCGTGCCGCTATTCAGACCCTGGCCGATCTGGAGCTCGATCCCACCGAACTACTCACCCACCTGGACGACCTTGTCAGCCGACTTGCCACCGAGGCCGGCCCCGAACAGCAGGACACGATCGGGGCTACGTGTCTGTATGCCCTATACGACCCCGTCACCGGCTGCTGCACCCTGGCCTCCGCCGGTCACCCGCCGCCCATTCTTCTCCGGCCGGACGGCACCGCCCGCGTCCTTGAGGAGCTCTCCCCGGGGCCACCGCTGGGAGTTGGTGGCATGCCCTTCGAAACCACCACGATCGACTTGGCCCCCGGCAGCATCCTCGCCCTGTACACAGACGGGCTGATCGCACGAGCCGATCACGACGTGGACGCCGGTCAGCGGTACCTGACCGAACGCCTGGCAGCGCACTACCGCCCAGACGGCCCCCTGCAGGAGACCGGCCGCGCTCTGCTCGCCGAAGCCGCCGACAGTCCGTCACGCGACGACATCGCCCTGCTCCTGGCCCGCACCCGCGTCCTGCCGCCGCAGGCCACCGCCGCCTGGGAGTTCCAGGCCGACCCCGCCGTCGTCACCGATGCCCGCGAGGCCACCCTCCAGCAGCTCGCCGCCTGGGGGATGGACGACCTGGCCTTCACCACCGAACTGGTGGTCAGTGAACTGGTCACCAACGCCATCCGTTACGCCGGCGGCCCCATCGGCCTGCGCCTGATCCACGACGTCACCACGCTCATCTGCGAGGTCACTGACCCCAGCAATACCCAGCCCCGCCTGCGCCGGGCCCGCTGGGCCGACGAGAGTGGCCGTGGCCTGTTCCTCATCGCCCAACTCACCTCGCGTTGGGGCAGCCGCTACGACCAATCCGGCAAGACCATCTGGGCGGAGCAGCTCTTGCCGCTCGCCACCGCGACGTAGCACGGCGGATCTCGCGCGCGCCGGGGGCCGTTGGAAACGGATTTGCTGAGCAGGCCCCTCGCCGACAGCTTGACATACAGCCGTACTTCTGTGTTTCTGCTGGTCAACTCCCTGGCGGTGGAGAGTCTAGTGCCGGATCAGGCAACGTTTGCCCTGTCGACGACGGCGCGTAGACGCTGGTCGTCGGCGTGGCGGTTTCGCCAGATGATGTAGCGGCGGATCATGCTGCCCTGTTCCTTGTGGTCGACGTGCTCCGTGCCGTCGAGGGTGAAGTAGCGCAGGGCCGTGAACTGGGCCTCGATGCGGTTGAGCCAGGAGCTGTTGGTCGGGGTGTAGGCCATCTCGACGTTGTTCGCCGCAGCCCAGGTGCCGACCCGCTGGCACTTCTTCGTGGTCAGGTGCGGGGAGAAGTTGTCTAATGATCGCGAGCCGCACCTCGGGCGGGTAGAGGCTGCGCAGGTAGCGGCAGAACTCCAGGAACTGCGTCCGCCTCTTGATCGGCTTGATGTGGCCATAGAGCTTGTCCTTGCCCAGGTCCAGGGCCGCGAACAGGTGGCACACCCCGCCGTAGCAGTTGTAGGTCGCCCGCCGCCTGCGGCGCGGTTCACGGTCGGGGTCCTTATGCTTGCCACCGCGTTCGGCCCACTGCCGACCCGGATGCGGCATCAGATTGAGGGGCCCGAACTCGTCTATGCAGAAGAAGGCTTCGGGCTCGCCGTCCTCTGGTATGACCTCCTTGTCGGCGACGGCGTAGAGGTGCTCGACGCGTGCCTTCTTGGCCGCGTAGTCGGGGTCGCGGGAGGTCTTCCAGGTCTTCAGGCGTTGAAAGGAGACGCCTTCCTCGCGGAGCAGGATGCGCAGGCCCTCGTGGCTGATGTCGTCGACCACCCCCTCGGCAACCAGGAAGTCCGCCAGCTTGGTCAGACTCCAGGTCGAGAACGGCAGGTCGTGCTCAGTCGGCTTGGACTTGGTGTCGGCGTACAGGTGATCGTGCACCATCTCGTACGGATGAGAGTGCACCAAAGTTGATGCGGTGGCGGGTGGGTCCCGCGAGTGTTCTGTCATCGGTCACGGGGTGGTAGAGGGGAGGCTGAGGTGGTCTTGGACCCGCATCGCTGGCTGGAGTTGAGGCGGTTTCGCGGTCTGTACGAGTCCGGTGCGATGAGCCTGCGGGAGATCGCGAAGGAGACCGGGCTGAACCGTCGCACGGTCACGAAATACTTGTCGGGCGAGGCTCCCGTCGCGCCGCCGAAGCGCACGGCCGAGGGCCGACAGCAGCGACGGGCGGTCGACGAGGTGGCGCCGCTGATCGACGCGATGCTCAGGTCAGAGATCCTTTTGAAGGCATCGGTGATCCACGAGCGTCTGGCGTCGGAGTACGGGGTCACCATCAATTACCAGCGGGTCAAGATCTATCTTCAGGAGGCCCGGCCCCGGATTGCCGAGGATCTCGGTATTAGTCCGGGTGAACTGGCGGGTCTGCATCGCCGGTTCGAGGTAGTCCCGGGCGCCCAGGCCCAGTGCGACTGGGGCGATGAGGGCAAGATCCTCGCCCACGTGGGGATCCCGAAGGTCTACTCGTTCCATATGACTCTGTCGTACTCGCGTGATCCGTTCTGCTGCTTCACCACCAGCCAGGATCTGGCGAGCTTCTTCGATTGCCATCGGCAGGCGTTCGCGCACTTCGGCGGGGTGCCGATGACGATCGTCTACGACCGCACCAAGACCGTCGTGCGCCGGCACGTCGCACCGGGCGAGGCGGTCCCGCTGCACCCGGAAGCGGTCGCGTTCGCCGGGCACTACGACTTCGATATCGATGTCCTGGCCGCCTATCGGCCGACAGGGAAGGGCCGGGTCGAACGGCAAGTGCTGATCGTCCGAGACCACGTGCTGTCCGGACGGGCCTTCTCCTCGATCCAGGAGATGAATGCCGCCTTCGCCGCCTGGGTGCCGCTGCGGAGGGCGAAGGTGCACGGCACCCACGGCGAGGTCATCGGGCACCGGGCCGTGCGCGATCATGTGGCCCTGCGGCCGCCGCCGCCGACTCCGTATGTGGTCGCCCAGCGGCATCTGCGGCACGTCGGCAAGGACTGCCTGGTCGCCTTCGACGCGAACCTCTACTCGGTGCCAGCCCGCAAGGTCCGCCCCCGTCAACTGGTCGAGGTCCGGGCCACGAAGTCGCAGATCAGCCTGCACTCCACCGTCCCCGACGCCAGCGGCGGGACCCTCTTGGCTGTCCATCCGCGGGCAGTCGGCCGCGGCGCGCGTGTCGTCGACGAGAAGCACTGGGACGGCCTGCCCAAGGGCGACAACCGGCGCGTCACCACCGGCGACGTGGTCCCCCGGCCTCGCCATGACCAGCCACTGGGCCTCGAAGCCGGCCCGCTGCAAGCCCTGTTGAACCGGGCCGCAGCCGCCAGCGTCGAAGTTGGCCGCCGCCCGCTGTCCGTCTATGACGAACTGACCGGCACCCGCCCCTTCTCCACCCACCGCGCGACGAAGGAACGCTCTTGAGCCAGCTGACCGGCAACCGCATCCGCACCACGGCCGGCAAGCTCGGCCTGCCCCATCTCGCGGAGACAATCAACGAGTTCACCCGCCGGGCCGACGAGGCGAAGATGGGTTACCTCGACTTCCTCGACCTGGTCCTCTCCGAGGAACTCGCGGTCCGCGACGACCGTCGCTTCCGCCAAGGGCTGCGGACCTCGAAGCTGCCGCACCACAAGACGCTCGATGAGTACGACTTCTCCTTCCAGCCCGACCTCGACCCCCGCAAGGTCAAAGACCTCGCCACCCTCTCGTTCGTCGAGGCCAAGGCCAACGCGGCCCTGCTGGGCCCGCCGGGAGTCGGCAAGACGCACATCGCCGTCGCCCTGGCCGTCGCGGCCTGCCGGGCCGGCTACTCGATCTACTTCACGACCCTCGACGACATGGTCCGTCACCTCAAGACCGCCGAGGCCGCCGGACGGCTGGTCAATAAGCTCGGCACCTACCTGCGGCCCAGCGTCCTCGTGGTCGACGAAGTCGGCTACCAACCCCTCGAACGCGCGGAAGCGAACCTGGTCTTCCAGGTGATCTCCAAGCGCTACGAGAAGGGCTCGGTCATCCTGACCTCGAACAAGACCTTCAGCGAGTGGGGTCAGGTCTTCGGCGACGAGGTCCTCGCCACCGCCATCCTCGACCGCCTCCTCCACCACTGCGAAGTCGTCTCTATCAACGGCAACAGCTACCGGCTCAAGAACCGGCTCCAGGCCATCGAGCGGGACACAGACGTGGCCTGAGCGACCAGGAGGCCAATCGCAGAAGGTGAGCGAACGTGCCGACCACATCACAAATAGGACCCAGCTTGTCCTAGATCCCTAATACCGTCCCGCCCATGAGCCATGAAGACACGTCAGCATCCACGTTCCGCTACTCGGCTGTCACCTTCGACTGCCCTGACCCCGCTGAGCTGGCCCACTTCTACGGAAAGGCCCTCGGCCTGCCTGTGGTCCTCTCCACCGAGGATTTCATCCTGCTCGGCCGAGAGGGAGCTGCAGGACTGGGATTCAACCGGCTCACCGACTACCGCCGCCCCACTTGGCCGGATCCCTCCCAGGAGAAGCAGGCCCATATAGAACTAGGCGTCGACGACTTGGACGCCGCTCAGGCTCGCCTGCTCGCTCTGGGAGCCGTCAAGCCCGAATTCCAGCCGGACCCCGACCGGTGGCGGGTCCTGCTGGATCCCGCAGGCCACCCGTTCTGCATCTCCACCCTGGTCTGAGCACGACCGTCCCTCTGAGACTGGTGCACATTTCTCCGTACTTGGTGGAGCACTCAGAACAGTACGGGGACACTTGGCAATCTTCTTGATCTCGCAGCGCTCGGGCAGCGTGAAGATCTTCGGCCGTCCGCCCTTGTACTTCGGGTAGAGCGAGTGGAAGCCGTCGGTGTTGAAGTTGTGGATCACATCGCGGACCCGGTCGTCGCTGGTGAACGACACCTCAGCGATCCTCGCCACTGGCATGCCCTGCGCGGACAGCAGCACCATCTGAGCCCGCCGCCAGGTCACCACCGACCCAGTGCCCCTGCGGATGATCCGCAGCAGACGCCGCCCCTCGTCATCATCGCTCTCACGGACCCGCACACGTTCAGCCACACGACCATTTTGGCCAACCGATACCGCTCGGCGCAGCAACCAGACGACACGTCACAACGAGGCGAACGTTGCCTGACGCGGCACTAAACACTACACCACACCGGAGGTCTTCGCCTTCGATCAAGACCCCCGTGTCAACAACGTCCGTGATCAATACATCTAGTCCGTGTCCGTGTTTCCCGCCGGGTGGTGGTCGATCCAGGACAGGCTGCCTCGTTCGAGGCGGTGGCGGGCGCGGGTGACTGCTACGTAGGCGAGGCGGGCTTCGGTGTCGTCGATGGGCCCTGGCAGCGGCCTGCCCTGGTCGTCCTTTTCCTCGCTGTCTTTGGGCGGGTGGAAGTCGTCGGCGATGCGTACGTTCGGCCATTCGCGCCCTTTGGCTTTGTGGGCGGTGGTCACGGTGACCTGGGCATGGTGTTCGTCGACGAGGTGGCCGATGGCGGTGAGGATCGCGTCTGCCCCGTGCTGGTCGATGAGATCGACCAGGGGTTTCAGGTCGCCGCCGGTGGGGTCGCGGTCGGCGTAGTCCTGGAGCTCTCCCCAGGAGCGGAAGAGGATGAGTTCGGGGTGGCGGGTAGGGCGGCCATCTTTGAGGGCGCGGGCGGCGTGGGCGAGGGCTTGCAGGGATTTTCCGCCGCCGGCGAGGGCGACGCGGTGGCCGGTGTCGAGGAGGTTCATGACGTGGGTGATGGTGCCCACGTTGGTCCGGCACAAGATGGCGTCAGGCTGGGGCACGTCGGTGAGTTCGGTGGGGACGGTGTCGGAGCCCTGAAGTCGGATGGGGGCGTCGGCGATGGTGAGCCACCGGTTGGCTTCGGCTGCCAGGCGGGGGCCGAAGCGGAAGGACCGGGAGAGAGTCAGGGGGGTGCCGTTGAAGCCGGTCATGACGTCCTTGGCGCCGCGCCAGCCGTAGATGGCCTGGGCGGAGTCGCCGACCATGACGAGCTGGGCGTGGGCACGCTGGGCGTTGAAGGCCTGCTCGACAACGGGGTTGGTGTCCTGGGCTTCGTCGAGGAGGAGGTAGTCCGCGTCGATCTTGGGTTCGGTGAGGGCCCAGATCTTGAGGTAGTGGTCGTGTCCGAAGCTCACGGCGCCGTGTTCAGGGTGCTGGAGATCGGCCCATGCCTTGTGTGCGAAGGGCAGGACAGCGTCCGCCAGTTGGGTATAGCCCTGTCCTTCGAGGCCGCGGAGTTGGGGGATGTGGCGGCGGGTGATGACGGGGTCGGCTGAGTGGCAGAAGCGGGTCACGGCGTGCAGGGCGGCGTAGGACAGGGCTGCGGGGGTGATGTCGTGGTCCCCGATGCGCAGGGGCTGGGTGATGCCCAGGGCCCGGCCGGCTCTCCAGCCGCTTTGGCGGGGGCCGTTGAGGCGGGGCAGGTAGCGGTGGCCGGTGGCGGCGAAGGCCAGCGCGTGGGTGGTCTTACACGTGACGGTACGCGGGAATCGGGAGGTTGCGGCGGTGGCGATGTCCTTGCTGAAGGCGAGGTAGCGGCCGCGGCGAGGGGTGGCGGCAGCGAGCAGGGCCAGGGTGGAGGTCTTTCCGGTACCGGCGCCTGCCTGAAGGGCAAGGTGCTGGCCGGCACGGAAGGCGTCAGCGGCTGCGACCTGTTCGTCGGTGGGCTTCAGCACGGGCACTCCATGAAACGGATCGGTTCAAGGACGCGAACCGCGGCCGCCGGAATCGGCCGTGGCTGACGGCCCGGCTCGCTCGGGCCCGGCGAAGCAGAACCGATCCTGTGCGGGGACATGTCCTGGTCGGGGCGAGCGGAAGCTCGTGGGGTGGTGCGGGTCATGAACCGTTCCTGGGCCGACGGGAGGTGGTGGGCAGGCGAGGGTGCATGTGCTGATGGTGCAGGAGCGGGTCGAAAATCTCCCAGTCCGCGAGGGCGAGGTCGGCCGCGCCGGGGGCCGTGGCGTGGCTGGGGCAACGCTGGGTGCGCCAGCGCAGGTGCTCTGGGTACGGGAGCGAAGTGAGGTCGTAGACGGCCATCAGCGTTTCGGGCAGAGCCAGTTGTCCATGGCCGACGGGTGCTGGCATCAGGGTCCAAACGCCGGCCGGGCCTTGGGGGTCGAGGACGGGGCGGGGGCAGCGGTGGCGTCGGCGGGTCTGGGCCACGCACCGGATGTCCTCGATGGGGTGGCGGGCAAGGTAGCGGCTTTGGAGGAGCTGCACGACGGGCCGTGCCGGCTGGCACGGGGCCCCTGGAGACGGCGTGGGTTGTTCGGGCGGTGGGGAGAGGAAGCCATGGTCGAGAAGACGGCGGGTGCGCAGGGCGAGGCCGCGGCGTAGCTCGGTGAGCTGGGGGGTGAGCTGGGCGGGCGGGTCTTCGGCAGGGCAGAGGTCGGTGTGCGGGATGGAGCACCAGGGTGTGCCGTCGGCGTGGGGGTGAGCGGTGCCGGCGTAGACGTGCCAGCGGCTGGTTGCGGGGCCGGTACGGGTGGGTAGTTCGTGGGGGTGCAGGGCGATGAGGTGGTGGCCCGTGCGCGGGTACCAGTGGATGCGGTTGCCGCAGTGGCGGCAGGTGCCGGGCTGGGCGGTGCGCAGCAGGCGGGTGGGGCTGGTCTCGGCGACGCGCAGGACCCGTGGGCGGTGGGGGCGGAGGGAGCTGCCGTCCCAGTGGTGACCGGACGCGGTGGTGGGGTGCATGGCGGTGAAGGTGGCAGGCGCCGCGCCGTGCGGGAGGTGTCCGGGCGGTGGATGTCCCGCGTTTGGCCCAATCCATGGGAACGGGCGTGCGGTTGTCCGGCCTGATGTTCGGCCTGGTGAATGGATCGGGTGATTCCGCTCGGGGCTGGGCGGTGTCAGTCGGTGGGCTCGGCGGGAGGCTCGTGGTCCTCGCAGAGGGCGCCGAGTAGCTGATCGACAGGAACGCCGAGGGCGTGGGCCAGGGCGTGCCAGGAGGGGAGGGATCCGGTGGTGCGGCCCTGCTCGATTTCGATGAGGGTACGCCGGGAGAGGCCGCTGCGGCGGGCCAGTTCGTCGTAGGTCCATCCGCGCGCGCCCCGGAGCCGGGCCAGCTGCAGGCGCAGGGCGGCGAGGTTGGGGTCGGGCGGGAAGATCGTCACTCCACCATCCGACGGTGCAGACACCTGCCCTGTCAGTGCAGACCTCTGCCCTATTTGTGCAGGTGAGGGCCGAGGTGCGCAGGGCAGAGGTCTGCACTAAGGTGCGGGCCCGTCCCCCACTCCCGCGCCGCACGGCGGGAGCACACGCGCAGCGATGCGGAACACAGAGAAAGGTCCCGCCCGATGAGGCCCCGCACCCCCGAACCCCTGCGGTGCCGCACCTGGACCGTGGAACTGCGTCCGCACCAGGGCGACTGCGTACTCGTCTGCCCCCAGTGCACACCGGACGGTGGATCGTTCACCCTGCCCTCGGCGCGCGCCGCAGTCCTGGCGCACCTCGCCCGTCACGCGCGGCGTGATGCGCTCGCGCCGTATCTGCGGACCTGTCAGTGCCACGAGCGGGGCTGCCGCTGGCACCCCCGCCACCGCGGCTGCTCCGGCCCCGTCATTCTGGTCCTCGCCCGCGAACACAGCGGCCGCACTTGGCGCCTGGCAGACACCTGCACCGCCTGTGCCGCCGCCACCCAGCACGCCGCCATCGTCCCCGAGACCGACCCGGGCCCGAAGGCCGAGCCGCCCGCACCGGCCAGGCCCGCCGGCCCGGGCGGCCAGCCAGGGCCCCATGAGCAGGCGTGGGCGCTGGTGGGAAACATGCTGTCCTACCTGGCCGCCGCTCTCCCTGAGACCGTCACGCCACAAGCGCGCCTGCTCGCTGTGCAGGGCGCGCTGAGATCCGGCCGTACCGGACTCGTCCGTCTCCCCGGCGGTCTTCTTCGCAGCATGCGGATGAGCCGCCCGCCCGCCCTGGCGGAGGAGCTGCGGGAGGTGGGCTGGCTGGAGCTCGAGGGGCCCTGGCGGGGTGCCGCGATCACCGCACAACTGCTGGACGTCACCCTGCTGTTCCCGGAGCCGGCGCGGTCCGAGCGGCTGCGGGCCTGCGACTGGGCGCTACGGGTCGCGACGGTACCCGCGGTGCGCACTTTGCCGGTCTCAGAACGACTGGTTGCTCTGGCTCTGGCGGCTCACCGCTCCCCCGCAGGGCGCGCCGGACGAATCGATTCTGGGCAGCTTCACCGCGGGTGCGGGCTCGATCCCGTCGCCATGGAGGCTGCGCTCCGTCGTCTGGTGGACGCGTCCGTGATCGCAGCGTGGTGGTGGGACCTTGACGCGGATGAACTGTGCTGGATCAGGGCTGAGGTCAGGAGCGGGGCTGCGGCCATCCCACGACGCCTGGTGTAGCCATGCGGTCTTCCGGTGATGCCCACCAGGTGTCGTCCGTGGGCTGGTCGGTCGAGGTGGGCGGGGGAGGCTGGAAGAGCGGGTCCGGCTGGATACCGAGGGCGGTCACGGCGGCGATCTGCGATGCGGTCAACCTGGCTGTCTGTGTGCGGCATTTCTTGATCCAGCGGCCCAGGAGCACTTCGTCTCCCTGGAGGTCCTCGCGGTGAGCGAGGGGGACGTGGAGCTCCCCTTCGCGCTGGTGGAATTGCCGGGCGGCTCGTAGGCCTCGGTGGAAGGCGTACATACGGGGGCCGGAAGGAGGATGGAGCAGCATCGCGTGCGGGTGAGCGTGGGGGTGTTGGGCGGTGAGCTGGGCCAGGAGGCTGACCTGCTGGGGGTGCAGCTCAGGTTGGCAGGTGATCTGGTGGTCCAGCCAGGTGTCACCCAGCACAGAGCGGTCACGAGGGACGCGGTCCCGCGTGCCGCCGGGTATGTGGTCTGCGTCATGGCAGGGAGACTGCCGACATTTCCTCATAGTGGGATAGGTTTTTCTGCTATGAAGAACAAACCCGCCTACGCCATCGAGTCGGTCGACCACGCTCTGCATCTGGCGTCCCTGCTCCAGCAGGAGGGGCCGCTGCGAGTGACGGACGCGGCCGAACGCCTGGGGGTCTCGGCGTCCACAGCGCACCGCCTGCTGGCGATGCTGGTCTACCGGGACTTCGCGGAGCAGGGACCGGACCGGCTCTACCGAGCGGGAAAGGCGCTGCACCCCAGCGCGGTGTCGGAGGCTCCAGTCGCCCTCCTGCGGCAGACGGCCCTGCCCCATATGCACCAACTGGTGGATCGGGTGCAGGAGTCGACAAACCTGATGGTGATGGCCGGACCCGAGGTCCGTTTCATCGCCACGGTCGAATGCGAACAAATCCTGAGAGTCGGGGACCGGGCCGGCCGCTCCCTGCCTGCTCACCTCGCATCGGGCGGCAAGGCGATCCTGGCGACGTTTCCCGCCGATGAGCTGACTGCGTTGTATGACAGTGTCGACGGCGTTGACCTGCCCAAGCTTCGCCGCGAGCTCGGCTTGGTCCGCAAGCGCGGATTCGCGATCAACGACCAGCTCACCGAGACCGGACTCACCGCGCTCGGAGTGGTCGTTCGCGATCCGTCGGGCACCCCGGCAGCACTTTCCCTCGCTCTGCCGACCGCGAGGTTCGACCGTGAGCAGTTGCCCACCTGGATCGGCGCCCTGTCGGTAGCCATGGCGGCGATCGAACGCGACCTCACCATGATCTGAACCCGCCCGGCGACCAGCGCTTTTCAGCCAAAGGGGCCGAAATATGATCAAGACGCGGCCGGCCCACGGGAAAAGCGGCTTCCGCCTGGCGGTCAGTCCCCGTCGGAGAAAGCAACGCCGCCAACACTCGTTGAAACTTGGGATTGAACTCCCTGATGTGCCCCCGGTTCTCAGTACCTCCGGCCCCGCCGTCTCCCCCCTCGTATCAGGCCGTCGCAACCTGAAGCCTCATACTGGTGTGGTGAGCGTTTCGCATATCAAGCCCCATCTGCGATGTCTGTCCACCAGTGGCGCCGATCTCGGCCACGCGGTGGCGGAGCGGGCGATAGAGCCCGCTGCAGGGGTCTCGGACGTCGCACCGTTGCCGGTGGGCCCGCCGGTGCACGTACTCGTGGTCTATACCGGCCGGTCGGCTAATCTGCGCTGGTCGGCAGACGGGGCGGCTCGCCGGGAGCGGTTCCATACCGGAGAGGCGCTGGTCAATCCGGCTGGGTGGGCGTCGCGGCCTCGATGGCAGGACGAGGTTGAGCTGCTGCTGCTAGGGATCGATCCGGTGTGGCTGGAGAAGCTGGCAGCCGAAGGCGGGGCCAGAGGTCCGGTCGAGCTCGTCCCGCGGTTCCATTTCACCGATCCGCTGCTGAAGATGCTGGTGGAGCGGCTGGTGGCGGAGTATGCAGGCCCCGGCCCGGTGGACGCGCTGTATGCACAGTCGCTGGTCCAGGCCGCCGCGGCAGTGGTGCTGCGCGTCGCAGGTGAAGGCGGTACAGCGCCGGTCCGTGCGGGTGGGCTGTCACCGCGCCGTCTGGCCGAGGTCGTGGACTTCATCCACGCCAACCTCTCCCAGAAGGTCACATTGGCGGAACTGGCAGCCGTGGCGGGTGTGAGCGAGTCCCACTTCGCGCGGGTCTTCAAGGTGTCGACCGGACAGTCCCCCCACCAGTACGTGATGCAGCGACGCCTGGAGCACGCGCGGCGTGAGCTGACACGGTCCAGCAGGCCGATCGCAGAAATCGCGGCGGAGGCGGGATTCGCCGATCAGAGCCACCTGACGCGGATGATGCGGCGCCATGAGGGCACCACCCCGCAGGTGCTGCGGGACGGCAACGACGGGCTCTGACGATCCCGCGGGAGGTCAAGGGGCGGTTTGTTCCACCGGTGATCGGATCGTTCAAGATGCGCCACCCCTTCCGGTGTGAGTCTGTGGGACATGGCATGCCTTCGGTGTCCGCCAGGGCGTGCCCCGTCCCCATTCGGAACGCCGCAGGAGGGCCGTCATGGTCAACACCCCGGACAAGACGCTCAACGGCAAGGTCGCCTTCGTCGGCGGCGCATCCCGCAACCTCGGCGGGCTGATCAGCACCACGCTGGGCGCGGAGGGCGCTCTGGTCGCGGTGCACTACAACAGCGACTCCTCTCGGGCCAAAGCCGAGGATGTCGTCGCGCAGATCAACAAGGGGCCGGGCGAGGCGTTCGCAGTCCAGGCCGACCTGACCCAGGTCTCCGAGGTCGAGCGGGTCTTCGATGAGGTCGTGAACCGGTTCGGCCGGCTCGACTACAGCATCAACACCGCCGGCATGGTCCTGAAGAAGCCGCTCACCGAGATCACGGAGGAGGAGTACGACCGCATGTTCGCGGTCAACTCCAAGGCCGCGTTCTTCGTGATGCGAGAGGCCGCCCGCCGGATCGAGGACGGCGGGAAAATCATCACGATCGTCACCTCACTGCTGGCCGCCTACACAGGCCTGTACTCGTCGTACGCGGGCAGCAAGGCCCCGGTCGAGCACTTCACCCGGGCCCTGTCGAAGGAGCTGTTCGGCCGGAACATCTCGGTCAACACCATCGCCCCGGGACCGATGGACACCCCCTTCTTCTACCCGGCGGAGGATGACGACTCCGTCGCTTACCACAAGTCGTCCGCGATGAACGGCGACCTCACCAAGATCGAGAACATCGTGCCGTGGATCCGGCACCTGCTAACCGACGGCTGGTGGGCCAATGGCCAGACCCTCTTCCTCAACGGCGGCTACACCACCCGCTGACCGACGCCGGCCCGACGGGCGACGCGATCATCCGCCGCCTGCCGGGCCGGTCGTCCTTCTCCCGCACCGACCCCCGGAGGGACCCATGACCGCCCAGCTCACCGATCCCGCCGTGGCCGCGTTCGTCGACGCCCTCAACACCGGCGACCGCGACGCCTTCTTCGCCGCCCTCACCCCGGACGCCACCATGTCCGACGACGGCACCGACCGCGAACTGTCCTTGTGGACGGAGAAGGAGATCTTCACCTCGAACGGCCGCATGGACGTCGAGAGCGCCTCCTCCGACGGACGCACCCTCACCGCCGTCTACACCAACTCCACCTGGGGCAGCATGCGCACGCGATGGACCTTCACCGTCACCGGCGGCAAGATCAGCCGCTTCGAGACCGGCCAAGCCTGAGCCGGGCCAGCCCCTTGGGCCGACCCGTGACATCGCCCCCCCCCGCACCGCAGGGGTCGTACAGCCATCAGCGCGTGGCACCGGCCGATGGCCGCCCGTCTCGCCGATGAGGAACACCGCACCGCAACCGCACTATGTCCTGCGCCAGAGATCCGTTGGCAGAAGCGGGCGAGCGAGTCGAGGATCTCTTCGGCTGTTTTGGTCCAGGTGAACGGGGTCGGGCTTTCGTTCCACTGCTTGACCCATGCACGGATGTCCGCCTCCAGCGAGCGCACGCTTTTGTGGGCGCCACGACGGATCTTCTGGTCTGCGAGGAAGCCGAACCACCGCTCCACCTGGTTGATCCAGGAGGAGCCGGTGGGCGTGAAGTGCAGGTGGAACCGGGGGTGTTTGGCCAGCCATGCCCTGATCGCCGGTGTCTTGTGGGTGCCGTAGTTGTCCACGATGAGGTGGACCTGGAGGTGCCCGGGGACCTCTTTCTCGATCTTGACGAGGAACTTCTTGAACTCCGCTGCCCGGTGCCGACGATGAAGGCTGGTGATGACTTCACCGGTGGCGACGTCGAAAGCCGCGAACAAGGTGGTCAGGCCGTTGCGAACATAGTCATGGGTGCGGCGCTCGGGCATGCCCGGCATCATCGGCAGCACCGGCTGAGAGCGGTCCAGGGCCTGAATCTGGGACTTCTCGTCCACCGAAAGCACCACCGCGCCCTCGGGCGGGTTGAAGTACAGCCCCACCACGTCGTAGACCTTCTCCACGAACAACGGATCCGTCGAGAGCTTGAAAGTGTCGCTCAGGTGCGGCTTGAGCTGGAACTTCCGCCAGATCCGGCCCACGGTCGACTTCGACAGCCCACTGCAGTCGGCCATCGAGGCACGCGACCAGTGAGTGGCATTCTTCGGGATCTCCTCCAACGTGCTGACCACGACTGCCTCTACCTGATCGACACTGATGCTCGGCGGCCGGCCCGGCCGCGGCTCGTCCACCAACCCGTCCAGCCGGCCGGCCAGAAACCGGCGACGCCACTTGCGGACCGTGTCCGCCGCGATCCGTAACTCCCGTGCCACCACGACAATCGGCGGAACATCGGCGCCGACACATGCCAGCACGATGCGGGCCCGCAGGGCCACCGCCTGGGCAGACGACGCCCGCCGGGCCCAACGCTCCAACACCACACGCTCATCGGCGGACAACAACAACGGTTCCAACTTCGGGCCACGACGTGGCACCGGCACAGCCCCAGAGGCACTCATACACAAACTAACGACGGATCTCAGGCGCAGGACACTAGCGCTCTGACCGCATAGGTCCACCCGGTTGGCGCTGGCGAGCCCTTGGCCGGTTGGATGTCCTGAGACGTAAAGCTCGGAGGGGTGCGATGGCAGAGCCGGTCAGGGTCCGTAGGCTCACAGACCAGGAGGGCCAGCAGTTACAGCGGATCGTGCGGCGGGGCAGTACGAACACCGTCCGCTACCGGCGGGCGATGATGCTACCGGCCTCGGCCGGTGGAAACCGGGTCCCGGTGATCGCCCAGGGTCCAGGCCGATGAGGGCACGGTGCGCGATGTCATCCACCGGTTCAACGAGATCGGCCTGGCCGCTCTGGACCCTCGGTGGGCGGGAGGCCGTCCCCGCCTACTCAGTCCTGACGACGAGGACTTCGTCGTTCAGACGGCCACCACCCGCCCGACCACGCTCGGGCAGCCCTTCACCCACTGGTCCATCCGCAAGCTCGCCGCCTACGTGCCCCAGCAGCTTCAGGCCTGCGCAACTGCCAGTTCTGAGCCGGGACTCCTGCGCCGGCGTCTACAGCGAGCCCGGCGCTCCCTTCGACACCACGGGCAGGTTCTGCGCAGGCCCGGCCAACGGCGAGAAGGCTGTCTGTAACGGCGACGCGGGCGGCCCCGCAGTCCTGGGCGGCGTCGTCGTCGGCATCACCTCCGGCGGCGGTCCCGGGTGCGACAAGCCTTCCCTCTTCAGCAGCGCCTCGTACTTCAAACGGTGGCTCGAGTCGCAGTGAACCACCGTCAGACCCGTACGCGACACGCCTCGGACAGGCTGTGCCAGTCCGAGGCGTGTCCCCGGGCCCCGATGACGAACCTGTCGGTCGGCAGCAGCAGAAGGAAGTGTCAGGACTACTTCACGCACACAGCGAACACCTTGCCAGAGCCGCTTGGGCCGCCTGAACTCACTGTTCCGAGGCGTTCTCCGGGCCACCGAACCGGCCCGCGCCAGCACTTCAGCCCTCCAGGTTGTGTTGGTGACTGTCCGCGGCCACGGCGACGGACAGCCACCACATGCGTGCTGTGCTACCACTTCCACCAGCCGGTCATCACCGGAAGCAACATGGTCACGCACCTCCCTCCGTACCTCTCAGGCAGCAAAGCTGCTGACTACTCTCTGCGATGGACACTTCCATCCACAGCAACGACCAGCGGGCATTGCGGACACGAAGCGGACGGCCGCCTTCTCATACGTCGACGGCGCTCCGACACGCATGGCGCGCGAGCTTCCGCCGCGAGGCCCTTTCGCGTGTGCACGCGAAACCATCAAGTTCTCCATGATCTGGGTAAACAACCACCGGTGGCCACTCACGGTGACTAACAGATTTCGAAACGTAATGACCTCGATGGGGACCGGTCCGGTGGTTCCGGCCCCGGCCGATCTGGCTCTGCTGGACCGGCTCATGAATGTCGGCGACCCGGACTCTTTAGTCGGTTCCGAACAGGGGCAACCGCCTGCCCGGTGAGGCGGCCTCGCACCCCGTGCAGGAGCAGAACGGTGAATACGGCCCCTTGACCGGCAGAGACACCGGCCCCTGGCACCCGCCCACGTCCGCGCAGGACCGGCAAAGCTCCGGAGCTTCCGCGCGGAGCCAGGTCAGCGCGTACTGGGCGGTGCTGCGGGTTACACCGAGCATGTCCACCACGGCGGTCGCGGTGACGGTGGGATCGGCGTCCGAGAGCGGGGCCGTGCGCGGGAGCGGCTCTCGCGCGGGACCTGGTACCCCGAGCCTGTCGGACGTCCGGGCGACGGCACAGCCCCACTCGCACCACCACCCGCTCCTTTCAGGGCCGGGTCCTGCTCTCGCTGCACGGATCAGAACTCACGAAACTGAGGCAGCGTCACCCCGCACGCGATAGCGCTCCACGACAGCGATGCCCCGTGGATCTCTCACCTCCAGGACAGATACCTCTCAGCCCTGACACAGCCCATGACCAGCATCAACACCCTCAAGCCCGCTGTCTCTCACTCCACTGTCACCAAACCGAGAGATCGCACCGGTGCGAGACTGAGTAGTCCATGATTCCCGCGGAGCCCCAGATCGCTCCGCCCGCGAGCATGCACCCAAGGCCACCGGTGCCGGCGCACATGCCGGCCATCGCCGCGCCCGCCGCCACAAGTTTGGGGGCCCGGAGGTCCTGCGGATGCTGGATCTGCCCGAACCTCAGGCAGGCCCTGGTGAGGTCCGTGTCCGGGTGCACGCGGCCGCGGTGAGCCCCACGGACATCATGCTGCGTACGGGCGGGCACGCGGTGCGAATGCCCGGCCGACGGCCTCCGTTCGTACCGGGCATGGACGCCGCCGGAGTGATCGACCAACTCGGGCCCGGGGCCGACGGTCGACTCGAAGTGGGCCAACGGGTGGTAGTGCTCGTGCTGTTCACCGGTCCGCACGGGGGCGCCTACGCGGAACAGGTCGTCGTACCGGCCACGTCAGCGGGGCCGGTGGGGCAGCCGCTGTCCAATTTCCTGGAGATTCGGCAGCAGCGCGTCCGCGAGGCGGTCAGCCTCCCGTGGAGAGCGCCGGAGAAACAGGTCCGGTTCGATGAGTTCGAGCTCCATCACCACAGGCTCACCGGCAATGCGAACCAGGTCGACGCGGGCCGCGTGCACGGGTGCCGGTGAGCAGGCCAACGCACTCTGGGCCACTTCCAGCTCACGTGGGGTGGCCTCGTATCCTTCCAGCCGGCCTCCGTGACTTTCCTGTACGAGGAAGCCATCGGCCGCCGGTATTTTCCGCACCGCGTGCGACCACGTGTCGCCGATTTTCACGAGTGATATCTCTCCCTCGGCGGCGATGCTTTCCACAACCGGTTGAATGAGCACATCCCCCTGGGAAAGGAGGTCCGTCAGGGTTCCGTCAAGGTCGTGTCCCGGGCCGAGGTATGCCCCCCGTCCGCCTGCCGCGACTGCCGGTTTCATCACCACGGGGTCCGGACCCAGCGGATCGTGCGGGCCACCGGCGGGAATGAGCGTAGTGGGCACAACCGGTACTCCGGCACGGGCAAGCTCGACCAGGTAGCGCTTGTGCGAATTCCACTCCATCACCGCGAGAGGGTTCTGCAGCACGGTCACAGTGTCCACATGTTTCGCCCAGGCCAGGAACTCGTCACGTCGCCAGGTGTAATCCCAGGTGGTCCGGACCGTCACAAGATCCGCTGTGCTCCAGCCGGCTACCTGCTCCGGGGCATCCCATGCTTCGACACGTGCTTTCACGCCCCGTTCGGTCAGCGCAGCCAAAAGCAATAGATTCTCAGATTCGGCGCTTTCGGACCGTTCTTGAGTACTTGCAATAATTACAGTCGGCTTGATCACCAGGGCAGCATCTCCCAGGGCTCCTCCGCAAAGCAAGCCTGAGCAGTGGCGTTTGACCTCCTGGTCAGCCGCCCCCCGCCCCGCCCGGCGCTGGACCGGAGCGGCGGGCATGCACGAGCACCTGCCCGCGACCCCGGCCGCCGACCTTGAGCACGGCGACCGGGAGCCTCAGTTCCTCGTGCTCCATCAGGTGGGCGCGTTCGGATTCGTCGAGCTGCATCGGGGCGAGGGAGTCCAGGACGGCCTCGGAGGCACCTGCGAGGTTGCCCCGTTCCATGCGGGCGTAGTACTCGGCGCTGACTCCGGCGAGCATCGCGACCTCTTCGCGACGCAGCCCTTTCGCCCGGCGCTGGCCTGCGGCGGACAGGCCAGCCTGCCGGGGTGGCCGCCGGGCACTCCTTGAGCGCGCTCTTGCCGCGGGTCGGCGCAGTCCGCAACCTGGGCCCCACCTCGTGGCAGCTCGCCGACACGGCCGCCGGATGCATCGACGCGTTCTGGCAGGCCGGCCACGACGACGAGGGTGGCCCTCATGGCGGCTTCCTGCCGGACGACGTTGCGGACGAAGCGCAGTCGAAGGATCACTCCAGTTCTCCATCCGGTGGAGCTCCTGCCTCGCCCCTCTTGGGGGCTCGATACCGGAAGGACAACACCGGAATGTCGGCGACATCCGTCGTGACCTGAGCCGCCAGCTTGTCACCGGTGCTCACCCAAGGGCTCGTAGCTTGTGTCAGCCAGCGCTGTCCCGAGAATGCAGAAACTGGCAGGCAGGGGCAGACGACCTGGGAGAACTGACACGACGGACTGCAGGTGCCCGGCCTTGCCGGCTGGCGGCTTCGAGAGGCGGACGTGGGACGGATCGAGCAGGGTTTGGAGCGCGCGTTGCGCACCCGGCCCGTTCCCTCAAGCACCGAGGCCCGCCTGCGGTTTTTGCTGGCAGTGCACCGTGGTTCCACTCGGAGGGTAGCCGCCGTGCTGGGGGTGTCGCAGCGCACCGTGCAGCGGTGGGTGACGAAGAAGCCAGGAGCGCGTCGTCCCCCGGGGTCGACGCAGGTGCGGGCGATCGAGGAAGCGGTCCTGGCTCGGTGGCAGCCCCGAGTACGGGCCCGTCGGCGTGCCCAGGCAAAGGCGGAGGGGCTCGTCTCCCATACCCGTGCGCGATTCGGATTCGCGGCTCCTGCAGGCTCATCGGACGATCCGCGGGTGCGGTGGATCACCCAGGATCTGCCGGGAGAGGTAGCCCGGGAGTTGTTCGCTGCTCGGGATGCCGGCGCGGGTGAGCAGCAGCAGACGGTGATCCTGGCCCGGGCGCTGGGACACTCCTACTTTCGCGAGTGGGGCCGCCGGGCCCACGGGCTGCACATCGCTTTCAGCGACGTCGAGTTCGCCGAATGCTCGATCGGCTGAGCCTGCCTCATCGAGCGCCCGCGTCAGGGGTCAGCGTCGCGATGGCCTTGCGCGCCTGGCCGGCATCAGCCGCTCAACGATCCCCACCATGACGACAGCCTACCGACCGTGCCAAATGAGATGACCTCTTAGCCTCGCCACCTGCCTCATCACACACCGCCACGTCCAACGCCTTTGTTACTGAGGTTGAACTCGGGATGTCGTGCTGATGGTCAGGCGGGGCGGATGGTCAGGCCGGTCTCGGTGAGACAGCCGTCGATGAGGTGGCTGCGGTACTGGATGTGCCGCAGGCCGCGCCGGACGGTCTGGACGAGGTGTTCGGGGGTGCTGAAGGCGACGTTCGAGAGCCATCCGCGCCGTAGGAGTGACCAGATGCCCTCGACGGGGTTGAGGTCGGGTGCGTAGGGCGGCAGGTAGTAGATGGTCAGCCAGTCGCGGGTTTCGGCGAACTCTCTCAGGCCGGCTGCTTTGTGGACGTTGAGGTTGTCCCAGATGAGCACGATGGGGCCGTCGAGCTGCTGGTGGGCGGAGATCAGCAGGTCGCGGTAGTCGCGCATCGAGTCGATGAGCGCGAGGGCCTGGCCGGTCTCCCCCAACGACACCTTGATGCCGACCGCCTGAGCGCTCGCGGTGACGGGGCCGTGCAGGGTGCCGTATGCCCCGCGCTCGCGGCCCATCCGGGCGCCGGTCGCATGGGACTGGGAGAGGTAGTCGCCGGCCCGGTCACTGTTGCCCATCCGGCTCGCCACCACTGCGGCGAAGTTGATGTGAGAGCCGTAGACGGTGAGTTCCGCGGGGGTCGCGGTCGAGAACCGGGGCTCGATGTCCACAGCGGCCTTCTCCGCGAGCGCGAGAGCATCGGCAAGGCGCGAGTCACGCAGGTAGACCCAGGCGCGGCCGGAGTCCACCAGCGCCGCACGCAGCGGGTCAACGGCTTTCTCGGCGGCGTGGCGAGCATGTCCGATCGCCGCGTACGCCAGATCCCGCGCACCGAGCAGGTTGGCGACGTAGGCGGACACCCGGTAAGCGTCGGACAGCACCGACCACGCCTCCGCCCGCTCGCCGTCCGCCTGGACGTGAAGGCGGGCGGCCGCATCCCGCAGGAACGGCGCGGCGATCGTGCCGACCTGGTCGTACTGGCCCTGCCAATACAGATCCCACGCCCGATCGGTCACCCGGCGCAGCTCGTCAAGAGCGGGCGACCCCTCCATCGCGGTCGGCAGGATTCCGGCTGCGGTGTCGTGCACGGCCGCCGACAAGGCGCGCATCATCACACGGTCGCCGTGGGTGGCCGACCTGCGGGGCGCGGCCTGCCCGACAATCACCGCAACATCGGCATGCAGCGCGGCACTGATGGACAGGAGGGTGGGCAGCGTCAGCGCGATGTCGCGTTCTGCGGCGCTGATCGTCTCGGCAGACAGCCGGCACGCCTCGGCGAGATCGTTCTGGGTCATGGCCCGGCCGCGCAGGATCTTGATTCGCTGGCCCGTGCTGTATTCACTCCACGCTGGCATGATGGACGTCAACTCCGTTCCCGCAATGTGGTGTTGCTAGGACGGTACCCCCGCAAGACCGGGGGTGATATGCAAAGCGGCCCGCCCCGGGTTTCCCCGGGACGGGCCGCTGGCCGTCCGCGTCCAACCCTCAACGCAGGCATGAGACCGGCACCTCGTTCACGGACCCGCGATCAGCCACAGGATCAGCACCGCGTCCAGGTCCTGGACGTACCGGTAGACCACCGAGACCCCCCCGGCCGCCGGTCACCTCCGGCAACACCTCGATGACGTACGACTCCGAGTGCGGGTCGGCGTCCGGCAGGCCGCGCGCGTGATCGGGATCCGGGACCCGCTCCAGAGCACGGCGCACAGACTCCACTGCGGCCCGCTCACCCCGGGCCAGCTCACCACGGATTTTCTCTACGGCATCGCTGTAGAACGCGGCGCTCACCGCTCAGCCGAAGCCATCTTGCGGCGGAGCTCCGCCGTGACATCCGCCGTGGACCGCGTGAGCGCCGCCGCGCCCTCGATGTCGAACCGCAGGAGCACACGGTGCCGGTAGGCCTGGACAACCTCCCGCACCCGGGACAGGTCATCGAGGTCTGTCGCGTCCAGCTCACGCTCGAACTCCGCCAGATCGCCAGGGAATTCCCACGTCGCCAACGCGGTCCGCAGCTCAGCCAACGTGCCCATGGCCGGGCGCGACGCGGCGCGATGGTCGTGGTGGTCAGGCTGTGCGGTCACGACATCCTCCTCCTGGACGCGGGCGGCCCGCCCCACCACCGTAGCCCCGGAAGTGTCCCTTCAAGGGACACTTTTGCGGACGGGGCTCCTACTTCGCGGAACCTTCTATCTCATCTATGGCTTGCTGTCCCGCAGCGATGATGAGGCGCATCAAGTCAGGGCGCTCACGTGCGAAGGCGCGTACCTCGTCGGCGTTGAACCGGTCGGCAGACAGTCGCTGGGTGGGCGGCTTCGGCCGCGAGACCTTGATCGCCTTCTCGGGGCCCGGTGGCTCGTCGTCCTCGGGGACTGTGCCGAATCCGAGCTTGTCACGGACGGCAGCAAGCGCCCTGGCATCGGGGGTATCGCCCGCGAGCTCGGTAGCGCTTGACCACACATCCTCAGTCGCCTTCGCACCGTGCTGTCGGAGCAGGGGAGCCAGGATCTCAATCTGAGATGAGTCAAGATGGCCCCGGTATGCCTTGCGGAGCGCGAGCGCCACGGGCTTCTCGTCCAGCATCCGGTAGGCGTGCGACCGCGAGACCCCCTGATCCGCACACCACTTCCGGAAGGACCGATAGGTCTGGCCCGGTGCGTCGGGATCCTCGATGTCCTTGAACGCCTTGCTTTGGTGCATGAGCTGAACGGCGGGTCCGGCCCACCTGAAATAGATCTCCCGCGCGGGGCCCTTCGTCTTCTCGTACACCCGCCGCGCCTCGAAGATGCGCCGTTGGCACGCTTCGATGATTTCGGCATGCGGGGCATCACTCTGGACGAGCCGAAGAGGATCAGAAAGCGCGCTTCGACTGCACCAGTGACCGCCGATCCCGGCTGGTGCTGTTGGCGGTCTGGGGACGGCGTTGCACTCGGAGCGGCCGGGTTCAGAGGGCGGCCGCGCGGCGGCGCACGACCACGGCCTGGATGCCGAGGGTGACGGCCAGGTAGAGATAGATCGTGGAGAATCCGAGCACACCGGCCTTGGCCGAGTGGTCGATCCACGCGTCCATGCCGAAGTGCACGGCCATCGAGACCAGCCACAGAACCACGGTGATCATCGTGCCCTTGCAGAAGGCCTCCCCGGCCGGGCCACGCCACACCTGCATGGTCAGCGCCCGCACGGCTCCGAAGGCGGCGGCGACCACGAAGCTCAGGCAGACGATGGTCAGGGTGCCGGCGGACAGCGGGTGATGGGTCGTCACCGACTTCACTCCGAACACCATGGCGGCCACGCCGAGCACCACGAGCACTCCGAGGAGGACAAGCGGCACGGACCTGCCCATCGGACGCGCGCGCAGTTGTCGGGTTATGAGCAGCGCCAGGATGACGAGACCGATCAGAGCGCTGGTGGTGTTGTTCACGCGCGGAACCTCCTAGGTTTTTTCTTCGCGTCCGGCCGCGGACCCGCTGTGCGCAAAGCCGCGACGGTGAGGAGCAGGTTATCCAATAAGGCAGCGATCTCGCCTGCCCTTCCTTGCCACACAGCGTTTTTTCCAACCCTGGTTCCAGATCTTCTCCACCCCGGGGTGGAGAAGATCTTCTCCACCCCGGGGTGGAGGCGCGCCCATGCCGCCCTCCCCTAACCTCGAAGGGCCGCGGTTCACGTGGTGAGGGGCCGAAAAGGAGCGTCCGAAAAGTAGCGCACCATCAGAGGACGAATGAGTGCGTCGGCCGCTTCCTGCCCTCGGAACCGGGTCGCCCGCCCCCCGTCGGGCGGCCCGGCTACGGGCCGGCAACCTCAGACAGCACTGCCGGAAGGTAAATCTGTCGACAAGCCTGTGGCAATGTCACGCAAAGCCAAGGCGGTCGACTGGCTAGGTGCAGGCCGCGACAAAAGTGGACCTGACCTGGAGAAGGCTCTTTCCTGTCACCCCACGTAATCGAACGACTACACTAATCTCCTTGCTTTGCGATCAAAGTGAGCCTTAGCGTGGGCCCTGGTCCGGTTCCGGCGTCGGGCGATCCCCGCGCCGCCAATGACTAACTGGGGGAAACAATGCGCGCGACCGGTTTTTTTGCGACCTTTTGCGGACGGCCTGGCCGCACTACCGAGCACTTGCTGCTCTTCTGATCGTCGGTCCTTCACGCAGACATAGGCGACAGGGCCGGAAATCGGAACCGCCCAGTCCTCGGCGGTTCACTGAATCCATGGCCCATACCGTGTAACGGACATCTACACCCCAAGCCGCCGAAATCACCCCGTCAGTTTGCCGTCGGGGGATGAATTTCCGCCGTACGGGACACATTGGTGGCGTCGCCTGCTCCTCCAGAAAGAAACGTTGTGTTGAACCGGGAAACCGCAAATTCCGGCTAGACCACGAAACGGGGAATAGCAGATGGAAATAAATAGACTCCATGTTGTCATCGCGACAGCCCGCAGAGCCGCAGGCTGGAGTCAAGAGGCACTGGCGGAGCGCTCCGGAGTCAGTGTCAGAACCATTCGCAACCTGGAGTTACTGAGGCTGAACTCGTGGTGTCGTAAGGGGTGACGACTGGTCGGTGGCTGCGGTATCACCGGAGTCATGCGGTATCCACAAGGGGGCGGGCTGACCGCCGAACGACAGCAGTTTCGCGAAGAGTTACGGCTCAAGGCGGCCGAGCGGTTCGCCCTGGGCGAGGGTAGTACAGCGATCGCCAGAGATCTGCGGGTCAGTGTCCGCTCGGTCCAGCGATGGCGTCACGCGTGGGCCGAGGGCGGCCCGCGATCCTTGCGGTCGCAGGGGCCAGCGTCGCTGCCGAAACTGAGCGATCAGCAGTTCACGCAGCTTGAAGCGGAGCTGGCCAAAGGCCCGGCCGCGCATGGCTGGCAGGACCAGCGCTGGACGCTTGCCCGGGTCACGACGGTGATCGGCCGACGCTTTCACCTGACATACACGATCCAGGGCGTGCGCAAGCTGCTGGTGCGCAACGGCTGGTCTTGCCAGGTACCGGCCCGCAGAGCGATGGAGCGGGACGACGACGCGGTCGCGGGGTGGGTCAAGGAGGTGTGGCCCTGCGCGGAAGGCTCGCGGCGGCCCATGGAGCCTGGCTCGTCTTCGAAGACGAAGCCGGCTTCTCCATGACGCCGCCGCACGCAAAGACATGGTCGCCACGCGGCCGCACCCCGGTGGTCCGCGTCCGCGGCCGTTCCCGCAGGCGCATATCCATCGCAGCGCTGACCTGCTACAAACCCGGCCACCGGTCGAGGCTGGTCTACCGGCCCCGCCGCGACGACGGCAACCGTGACGGGCGCAAGAGCTTCTCCTGGCGCGACTACCGCGACCTGCTGATCTCCGCCCACCAGCAGCTCGACGGCCCCATCGTGCTCATCTGGGACAACCTCAACGTCCACAAAGCAGCCGGCCTGAGAGAGTTCGCCGAAACCCGCGACTGGCTGACCATCTACTACCTGCCGCCCTACGCACCCGACCTCAACCCCGTCGAGGGCATCTGGTCACTCCTACGGCGCGGATGGCTCTCGAACGTCGCCTTCAGCACCCCCGAACACCTCGTCCAGACCGTCCGGCGCGGCCTGCGGCACATCCAGTACCGCAGCCACCTCATCGACGGCTGTCTCACCGAGACCGGCCTGACCATCCGCCCCGCCTGACCATCAGCACGACATCCCGAGTTCAACCTCAGTAGCTACCAACAGAAACCCGCGAAGAGCCACCGTCGAACTGATTCTCAAGGCCCTGCAGACAGCCCCCCGGCCGCTGTCGTCACTGCCTCTCCCTCTCCCTTCCGAGGCCGCCATGGCGGCGCACCATACCGTCCTCAACGGCGCCGACGTCCCTGCCGGAGAGTTAGACAGCCCCTCCAGTACCGTTCCGTGGCTGGGTATCCGCCCGCAAACTGACGTCCTGGTGGGCCGGCAGGACGATCTGCGGCACATGTGCGCCGCGGTGAAGAGCAGTCGCCTGCTCGTGCTGACCGGGTCCGGCGGTGTGGGCAAGACCCGCCTGGCCCTTGCCTCGGCAGCCCAGTTACAGCGGATGTACCGCGACGGCGTCGCCGTGGTCGAACTGGGCTCGCTGCTGCCGGAACGGGACCGGGAGCGCGAGGCGTTGACGGCGGTGACCGAGGCGGTGAAGACCCGTATGTCGTGCTCGCCGGCCTGGCAGACGACGGAGTTTCGCATGCTCCTCGTCATCGACAATGCCGAGCATGTCCTCAAGGCCGTGACCGAGGTGTCACAGCGACTGCTGCATGAGCATCCGGGCCTGGACATCATCGTGACCTCCCGCCGGCCGCTCGCATTGATGTCCGCGACCTCCTGGGAGGTGGCACCGCTCCCCGTGGACAGCCCGTCCGGCACAGGGCACTCGCCCGCGGTGGAACTCTTCCTGATCCGGGCGCACACCAGCGTCCCCACCCTCGACATCACCGACCGCCTCCCCGCCGTGACAACGTTGTGTACGCGGCTGGACGCGATGCCGCTGGCCATAGAGGTGGCCGCGCACCGCTTGAGGTCGGTGTCGCTGAACACGCTGCTCCAAGAGGCTCCCCTCCTGCCGATCCTCGACCAGATCAGCCTGGGCAGCCTCTCCCGTCATCGCCCCCTGTCGAGCGCCGCCAAGTGGAGCTACGACCTGCTGAACCTCTCCCAACGCACCCTGCTGCACCATCTGGCCGCCATCCAGAACCCGTTCACCATCGAGGACGTGACGGGTTTCGACTCCGGCGCCGACGACAGCCCGGCCGACAACATCAAGGTGCTGGCCGAACTCGTCGACAACTCCGTCGTCCAGGTGCGCCGCGGCCACGAGTACGTCTATCGCGTACCCACGTTGATCCGTGAGTATGTCAACGAGTACGTCAGCGATCTCGCCGCCAGGCCCGTCGCGGTACCGGTCTGAGCACAGCGCGCCGTCCCACGGACCTGCGGCACATGAACCTGCCGTTCAGTTGCCGCTCCGCTGCCTGGAGAGAGGGCCCTCGGCGGCCCGAGCATGAGGTTCCACTCCTACTGGACCGCCGAATGGAACACACGATGAGCCCACAGGACGACGTCCGTGCCGCCGTGCTCGAACACCCTGCGGTGAGGGGGGCTGCGGTCCGCGTCGACGACACGGGCCCCCGGCCCCGCACCGTCTGCTACGTGGTGCCCAGCGAGTCCGGACCCCGCTCCTTCGCCCTGGACCAGGTCCAGGGCGTCAACCAGCACGAAACCCAGTACCTGTACGACGAGATCTTCGTCCAACGCTCCTACATGCGGGGCGGGGTGACATTGCGCGAGGACGCCGTCGTGTTCGACGTCGGTGCCAACATCGGCATGTTCTCACTTTTCGTGCGCGAGAACTGCCCGAGCGCCACGCTCTACGCCTTCGAGCCGCTGGCCCCGGTGCACCGCCTGCTGGAGCGCAACGCCGCGCTGGCGGGCGACCGCGTCCACGTCTTCCGGCACGGTCTGGCCGACCGGGAGGCCGAGGTCAGCTTCGCGTTCTATCCCGGCAACTCCTGGATGTCGGGCCTGCAGGACTACTCCGACCCGCAGGCCGAGGCGGACGTCATGAAGACGTACCTGCTCAACGAGCGCAACCAGGGACTCGCCAAGGCCCGGGACGAACTCATCGACCACTTCGACGAGTACGCCCCCGCCCTCTTCCGGACCACCGAGGAGCCGGCCCGGCTCAGGCGGCTGTCCGAGGTCATCGACGAGCAGGGCGTCGAGCGGATCGACCTGCTGAAGGTCGACGTCCAGCGGGCCGAGCTGGACGTCCTGCACGGCCTGGACGAGCAGCACTGGCCGCTCGTGCGGCAGATCGCCATGGAGGTCCACGACAGCACGGGCTCGGAGACCGAGGGGCGTCTGACGGAAGTGGTCTCGCTCCTGGAGAAGCACGGGTTCACGACCTGGGCGGTGCAGGACGAACTCCTCACTGGAACGGACCGGCACACCCTGACGGCGATCCGGCCCGAGTACGCCGACGATCCGCGTCCGGTGGTCGCCGATCACCTGCGCAACGGGGGCACCGCGCACCAGGAGGCGGAGCTGCTCGACTGGCTGCGCGGGCGGCTGCCCGGGCACCCGCTGCCGGACGCGCTCGTGATGGTCGACAGCCTGCCGCTGTAGGACCGCGGGAGAGAGCGGCGACGGCCGGCCGGACGGGGCGACCTGGCCGGCCGGCCGTCGGCATGTGCGCGGCCGGCTCGGCACACGGGAGCTCGCGTCAGAACACCCCCGGTCGCGCACCGGGATACGCCAAGGCGCGGTGGTGCGGACGGCGGAGGCCACCGGCACCACCGCGCCGAGGTCTTCGGACCGGCCCTGGCACGGACCGGATCCGGCTAGATGTCCGAGGCGAGGTGCAGGTAGTCGGGCACCTGGGGAACCGTGTCGGAGCGGTACTCGAAGACGGTACGGTCCGCGGACTCGGAGACGACGTCGAAGCCCGCGAACCGGTAGGTGATCAGCATGGCCCGGTTGCGGCCGCTCGGGACGAACTCCCCCCGCAGTGTCACGCCCTTGTCCTTGGCGCGGGCGGCCAGCCGGCCCAGGAGCACCGCGCCGACTCCGCGGGACATCACGCGGCAGGAGATCAGCAGCAGCTTCAGGGTCCACACCTGTGCGGCCCGCTCGACCAGCATCACGCCGATGGTGCCGTAGTCACCGAAGCGGTCGGACAGCTCGGCCACCAGCAGGTCGTGATCGGGCGAGGTGCGAAACGCCTCCAGCTCGGAGGCGTCGTAGGTGTAACCCGTCGCATTGAGCTGGTTGGTGCGCACGGTCAGCTCCTCGGCCCGGCGCAGGTCGCCCGGCCCCGCGTGACGCAGCACCAGGCGCAGGTCGAGCGTGGCGAGGAAGCTCTCGGCGGGGCCGGCGAACGACTCCTCCGCCTGGGCCCGCCGCAACTGAGCCTGATACATCGAGCGCCGGCGCCCGGCCTCCGGGGTCAGGTCCCGCGGCGTCAGGTCGGCCCGCTCCGCGAGCGCCGCGGCCTCCACCGCGTCGACGGTGCGCACCTGGGGCAGCACATCACCGACCTCCGCGCGTTCGAACGCGTCGTCGTCGACGAACAGGAACGTGTCCAGGCCGATGTTGAGTTCCTCGGCGATCCGGGAGACCGACGCCGACTTGGCGTTCCAGCCGATCTGCGGCGCGAGGAAGTACTCGTCGAGGCCGGCCTCCTTCAGGCGGCCCATGGCCACCGTCTCGTCGTTGCGGCTGGCGATCGACTGGAGGATGCCGCGGGAGTCGAGCACTCTGATCACCTCCGCCACGTCCTCGCGCAGCACGACCTGGGGGTCCTCCAGGAGCACCCCCTTCCACAGTGTGTTGTCCAGGTCCCAGACCACGCACTTGACCATGGGGCGCTCTGCCACGTCCTCATCGGCGTTCCGCATTGCTCCGCCCTTTCCTCAGTACGTCTTCGGCGAGGCCGCGCCGTACGACTCGACATCCGCGTGTCCGAAACGGCCGATGAGGCCTTCGCACACCTCGGTGCTGCCTTCGATGATTTCCATGACCTTGGCATCCCGGTAATACCGGTTCACCGGGTGGTTGGGCGTGCATCCGGCGGCCCCGTGCACCTGCACCGCGTCGTGTGCCGCCTCCGCGGCGTTCGTCGCCGCGAGGTACTTGGCCTTGATCGCCGCCATGGACGCGTCCGCGTGGCGCTCCCAGATCAGCTCGCCGGCCTGGAACGTCAACAGCCGCCCGGCCTCGTAGTGCACGGTCATGCGCGTGAGCAGGCGCTGGACGAGCTGGTGCTCCATGAGTCCGCGTTCGGCGACGTGGTCCCGGCTTTCGGCCAGGCAGCCGCCCGCGATGCCGATGCTGCCGCTGGCCACGCTGTAGCGTCCCAGGGTCAGTGCCTCCGTGACGATGAACGGATGGGCGCGTCCGGGTCCGGCGAGCAGGTTCGCCCTCGGCACGCGGCATCCCGTGAGGCGCAGCTCGGCGAGCATCGCGCCGCGGGTGCCGAGCATGCCCGCCAGTGGTACGACCTCCAGGCCCGGGGTGTCCCGTTCGACGAGGAAAGCGGTGAGTCCCTCGTCGGCGCGGGCGAACACGAGGAAGACATCGGCGATGGCACCGAAGCTGATCCAGCACTTGGTGCCGTCGAGCCGGTATGCGTCGCCGTCGGCGGTGGCGCGCGTGGCGAGCGCGGCCACGTCGCTGCCGGCGTCGGGCTCGCTCAGGGCGAACGCGCCGATCGCCGTGCCCGCGGTCAGCCGGGGCAGCCAGGTGCGACGCTGGGTGTCGTCGCCCCACCGCTCCACGGTGTGCGCCACCATGTCATGCACCGTCAGCAGGCTGCGGGTGCTGGAGCACGCCCGGCCCATCTCCTCGTGCAGCAACCCGTAACCGAGGTGGTCCAGGCCGCGCCCGCCGTGGGCCGGGGAGATCAGCGAGGCCAGGAAACCAACTTCCGCGAGGCGGTCGATCAGGGCGCGCCCCACCCGCTCCTCGCAGTCGTGCCGGGCGGCCTCCGGTGCGACCTCCGACTTCGCGAACGCGTGGAACTCCGCACGCAGCGCGCGCTGTTCCGTGGTGAATGTCAGTCGCACTGCTGCCTCATCCGACCGCGGAGGCGGTCTTGCCGGCGACGTAGCCGGTGACGGCGTCGACGGAGCAGAAGTTGCGGAGGTCGAGCTCGTCCGTCTCGACCACGACGCCGAACTGCCGCTCCACATAGGTCACCAGCTGCACCGCGAACAGCGAGTTGACCAGCCCCACGGCGAAGATGTTCTCGTCGTCGGGCACCTGCCGGCCGAGGTGTCCGGCCAGGTACTGTCGGACCTCTTCACGGATGCCGTCCGGCTGCTCGGTAGTCACAATCGTCCGTCCTTAAGTCGATCTCGGTCGCTACTGCTCGTAGGTGTGGAAGCCACGCCCGGATTTGCGCCCCAGGTATCCGGCGTCGACCAGCTGCCGCAGCAGCGGGCACGGCCGGTACTTGCTGTCGCCGAACCTCTCGTGGAGGACCTCGACGCTGCGCAGGATGGTGTCCAGACCGATGAGGTCGGCCGTTTCGAGCATCCCCATCCGGTGGCCGAAGCAGGTGGTGAAGATCCGGTCCACCGAGGCCGCGTCGGCGACTCCCTCGTACACCAGGTACGCCGCCTCGTTGACGGCGAGCATCATGACCCGGTTGGAGACGAAGCCCGGGGAGTCGTTGACGACGATGCCCTCCTTGCCCATGCCGGACAGCAGGCGCAGCGCCGTCTCCACGGTGGCGTCGGAGGTGTGCACCGCCCGGATCACCTCGACCACGGGCTTGAGGGGAACCGGGTTCATGAAGTGCATGCCCAGGATGCGGTCGGGCCGACGGGTCTGGGCGCCGATCCGGGTGATGGGTACGCAGGAGGTGTTCGCCGCGAACACCGTCTCCTCGGGGCACACGGAGTCGAGGATCCGGTACACCTCGCTCTTGACGTCCCAGTCCTCGACCACGTTCTCCACCACGAACTCCGCCGCCTTCAGCTCGGCGTGGTCGGTCGTGGGGCGGAGCCGCTCCAGGACGGTGTCGACGGGTTCGTGCGCGCCGGCCGACTGCGCCCCGAGCATGCGGGCGAACCGCAGGTCGCGTCTGATCTGCGCCAGGGCGTCATCGAGGGCTTCCTCGGCGATGTCGACCAGGACGACCTCGTGCCCGGTCATGGCCAGACTCTGCGCGAGCCCGCGTCCGATGGTCCCCGCGCCGACCACACCGACGGTCCTCATGTCTCTTCACACTCCTCGTGGATCCCGGCCCCCGGAGAGGGAGGTGGGGAGGGCCGACCCGGCTTCGGGCGTCATACGCGGGGCGATCCGGACCACCGGTCGGTGGGCCGGTGTGGGGCCCCGGACAATCGGGGCCCCACGCTCCCGCGCCAGTGCCTCGCTGTCGGCCGCAGGGCCCCGAGGCACTCTCACGCCGGAATCCTGTCAGCGGGCCCCGTGTCGCTCCAGGCAACAATGCGGCAACTGGACCGGCGCCCGATCCCGTCGGTGATGCCGGTTCGTTGCCTGGCCCGCATGATCCGGGCCGGGCAGCATCGCCGGCATGGCACAGCTGGAGCACCGACCGTCCTCGGACAGCCCCCCGTCGCTGTGGCAGAACCGCGACTACATGGTCTGGTGGGCCGGAACCGGACTGTCGACGCTCGGCAGCAGCGTCTCCTCCATCGCCTTTCCGCTCTACGCCCTCTACGCCACCGGCTCCGCGGCCCAGGCGGGAAGCATCAGTGCCGCCAACCTGCTCGGCTCCGTCACGATGACGCTGGTCGGGGGCGCGCTCACCGACCGGATGTCGCGCCGGGCCATCATGATCTGCGGGCCACTGGTCCAGGCGGTCGCGCTGGCGGTGGCGGCGTGGCTGGTGCACCGCGGCGGCGCCCCGCTGCTCTCGTTGGTGGCCTGCGCCCTGTTCAGCGGCCTGGCCTCCGGCCTGACCATGGGAGCGGCGACTCCGGCCCTGCGCCGTATCGTCCCCAGGGAGCAGGTGGGAGCGGCCACCGCGCAGGGCATGGGACGGGACTTGGTCGCCCAGCTCATCGGGTCGCCGCTGGGCGGGCTGCTGTTCGCCACGGCCCGCTGGCTGCCGTTCCTCGCGGACGCGGTGTCGTACGTGTGCGCCGCGGTGGGCGTCGCCCTCATCCGCAGGCCGCTGGGTCCGGACCCCTCCGAAACCGGCCGCCAGGGCCTGTTCGGCGGTCTGGCCGCAGGCGGACGGATGGTGTGGCACCACCCCTACCTGCGCTTCACCGTCGTGTGGGGCGCCTTCCTCAACGCGGTCACGCAGGGCTTTCTGCTGCTGCTCATCGCTCTGGTCAAGTACCGCGGCGGCGGTCCGACCGCAGTGGGGTCGGTGAACGCGGCGGCACTCGTGGGCGGCGTCGTCGGCGCGGTCGTCACACCGCGGATCATGAGGAGGCTGCGGGCGAAGACCGTCGTCGTCATCGCCATGTGGCTCTTCGTCGAGTCCTTCGCCGCCGTCGCCGCGGTACCCCGCCCCTGGCAGATCGGCGCCGTCCTGCTGATCGCCATGGTGGCGACCGTCCCCCTCAACGTCGTGCTGGAGTCCTACGAAGCCCGGCTGGTACCGGACGAGTTCAGCGGGCGGGTGGCGGCCGTGACCCGCTTCGGGATGCAATGCCTGCAGTGGACGGGTCCGCTGGTCGCCGGCTTGTGCGCCGACCTGTTCGGCGTGCCCGGCGCCGTCCTGACGCTGATGATTGCGATGCTAGCCTTGGCGGTGGTCCTTCACAGGAGCCGGTCGCTCGGCGTGCTGGACATTCCGCTCGAGGACGTCGTGGAACTCACAGGGCCTGCCGATGGCGAGGCCCGCGGCGCCGGGACCGCGTCCAGCGGGACGCACGGGTAGGCATCCTGCCCCTCGAGAAGGACGGCATGACGGCGTCTGTCGTCGGCTGCCAGAGGGAAGGACGACGGAGAGATGCCGGACATGCCCGCGACGCGACGACATGTATGGACGGACTGGCCCGCGGCCGACGCGGTCCACCGGTCCGCCAGCGCCCATGTCCGGCGGGTCGGGGGCTGGGTGCGGGCGGTGCTGCTGGCGCTCGTCCTGGTGGTGGCCATCGTCAAGGTCCCTGGTGGGTCCGCTGCCCCCCTGCGCCGGGTGGCGTTGTCCGGGCTGATCGTGCTGATACTGGCCACGTCCGTGGCCGCCCGCCAAATGGCCCTGAAACGGCGGCTGTTGCCGGTCGCGAGCGCGCTGGCCGTACTGGCGGCGTGCGTGGCCGTAGCCCAGCTGCTGGGTTCGGAGTTGCTGGCGGTGGGGCTGCTGTGTGTGCCCATCGTGTCCATGACGCACCTGGCGCCCGTATGGCTGGCCGTCGCCTACACGGGTGCCGCCGATGCCGCGCTGGTGCTCGCCGAGGCAGGCCGGGGCTGGCATGTCTTCTCGCTGCTCGCCGGGGCGTGTCTGCTCGTCGGTTGCCTGAGCCGACAGGACCGAGAGGCGCGGGCTGCCGTGTGGCGTCTGCTCGCCCAGGAGCGGGCGGCGCGGGCGGCCGAGCAGATCGCGCGCGACGCGCAGGCGGAGTCCGCGGCGCTGAACGAACGCGCGCGGATCGCCCGCGAGATCCACGACGTGCTGGCGCACAGCCTGTCCGCTCAGTTGATGCATCTGGAGACGGCTCGGCTGCTGCTGGAGCGCGGGGCCGACGCCGGCGAGGTGACGGAGCTCGTGGTGAACGCGCGCCGGATGGCGCAGGAGGGGCTGGTCGAATCCCGGCAGGCGCTGTCCGCCCTGCGCGGCGAACAGCTGCCGATCGCCTCGACGCTGGCCGATATGGGCGGCGAACTCGGGGCCGAGGTCTGTGTGGAGGGCGAACCCCGTCCGCTCGGCGGGGAGGCGTCGCACGCCGTACGGCGGGTGGCCCAGGAGGCGCTCACCAACATCCGCAAGTACGCCCGGGGACACGGCGTGACGATCCGCCTGGAGTACGAGCGGGACACCGTTCGGCTGGAGGTCGTGGACCGCGCGCCCGGAGACGACCGGGCCCGCGACGCCGGGTCCGGCATCTCGACGCCGCCGGCCGAGGCCGCGGTGAGCGGCCCCGGTTACGGCCTCCGGGGCATGCGCGAGCGGGCCGAGATCCTCGGCGGCACGCTCGACGCCGGTCCCACCGGGGAGGGGTTCCGGGTCCTGCTGGAACTGCCCGTGTGACGGACGGGATCAGACGGAGGGGTCGCTCCCCACGCTGACGATCCCGTTCTCGCCGTTGACGAACACCACGCGCGGCTCCAGCTTGGCCGCTTCCTCGTCCTCGACGGACGCGTAGGCGATGATGATGACGATGTCCCCGGGCTGGATCAGCCGGGCGGCGGCCCCGTTGATGCAGACGACGCCCGAGCCGCGCTCGCCCTCGATGACGTAGGTCTCCAGCCGTGCGCCGTTGTTGACGTCCACGATGTGGACCAGTTCGCCGACGAGGAGGTCCGCCTCCTCCATGAGAACCGGGTCCAGCGTGAGCGAGCCCACGTAGTTGAGGTCGGCCTGGGTGACCGTGGCCCGGTGGATCTTGGACTTCATCATGGTCCGGCGCATCGTCTTCCTCGTTTTTCGGTAGGTCGGAACTCTTGCAAGGGGGAAGGGGAACAGGAAAGGCTGGGGACCGGGATCATGAGGCGGTGCGGAAGGCCAGGACGACGTTGTGCCCGCCGAATCCCGAGGAGTTGCTCACGGCGGCGACCTGTCCGGCGGGCAGTGCGCGGGGCACGTCCCGGACGACGTCCAGTTCCACGGCGTCGTCCGGATCCTCCACGTTGATCGTCGGAGGGGCGAGGCGGTGGTGCACTGTCAGGACGCTGGAGACCGCGGCCAGCGCGCCGGAGGCTCCGATCAGGTGGCCGGTCATGGACTTGATCGCGGACACCGGGGTGGCCCGCGGGCCGAACACCGACGAGATGGCCCGGCTCTCCACCAGGTCCCCGCCCGGCGTGGAGGTGGCGTGCGCGTTCACGTGCGCCACGTCCGGCGTGCCCAGGCCGGCGTCGTCGAGCGCGCTGCGCAGGGCGCGGGCCATCGACCGCCCGCTGGGCTCCTGGCGGGCGATGTGATGGGCGTCGGCGCTCACGCCCGCTCCGGCCAGCTCACCGTAGACACGGGCGCCGCGTGCTCGCGCGTGCGGCATCGACTCCAGGACCAGCATGGCCGCGCCCTCGGCGATCACGAAGCCGTCGCGCTTCTTGTCGAACGGCCTGGAGGCGCGGTGCGGCTCCTCGTTGTGGCACGACAGGGCGGTCATGCTGGCGAAGCCCGCGATGGTCAGCGGGTTGATGATCGCCTCGGCTCCTCCGACGACGACCACGTCGGCCCGTCCGAGGCGGATCAGGTCCAGACCGGCCGCCACCGCCTCCGCGCCGGCGGCACACGCGCTGGTCGGCGCGTGCACGGCGGCCTGCGCCCCGATCTCCATACTGACCTGCGCCGCCGGGCTGTTGGCCATCAGCATGGGCAGGGCGAACGGCGAGACGCCGCGCGCGCCACGGCTGTTGAGGACGTCGTAGTTGTGCAGCAGGGTGGACAACCCGCCCAGCCCGCTGCCCACGACGACGCCGACCCGGTCACCGGGAGGTGCCCCGTGGGTGCCGGCGGGGCCGGTGAACCCGGCGTCCGCCCATGCCTCGCGCAGGGCGATGAGCGCGAACTGGCTGGAGCGGTCGAGCCGCCTGGCGTCGACCCGGCTGAACATCCCGGCCGGCTCCACCGCGGCCCTGGCCGCGATGCGCACCGGCAGTGCGGCGGCCCAGTCGTCGTCCAGCGCCCGTACGGCGCTACGTCCGTCCAGCAGACCGGACCAGGTGGTGCCCACATCCCCGCCGAGTGGGCTGATGGCACCCAGACCGGTGATGGCGACACTCTCGGAGGGCGTGGGCATGAACGTGTCCCTTTCGCGTCAGGTGGCCCGAGCGGGGAAGAAGGCCGGCGTTCGTCGGATCGACGCATGGCGGCTGATGTCCGGCCGGTGCCGACTGCGGCCCGGTGGGGCGGACCTCGGTGGCGGCGCGGTCGCATCATGCCTGGGGCCGGTTGCCGCACTCCAGGCAAGTGCCCGGCAACTCGCACCGGTCCGCAGGAAGTGCCGGAGACGGCCCGCGCCCGGCACCGCTCACCCGGGTACGACGACGGCCGCCAGCAGGTAGCTCCCCTGTACCGTCCAGCGGCCGTCGCAGCGGGCGATCGGGTCGCCGCCCCGCACGGGAAGGGGATCGCCGAGGCCTGCGGTGAAGGTGCCGTCCGTGCGCAGCGTGATGTCGCTGTCGGTGAACCCGACCGAGTGCCCGGTCAGCACGTGGAGTGCCTTGAAGACGCTCTCCTTGGCACAGAACATCAGCCGGTCCCAGTGCACGTGGGGTGACTGGTCCCGCAGCAGCCGCGCCCGGTTCCGCTCCGTCGGCGAGGTGATCCGGTCCGCGACGAGCGGCGGCAGCGCCTCGTGCGGCTCGGCGTCGATGCCCAGCGCCGAGGCGTCCCGCAGCCGGGCCACCACGCCGGCCCGGTAACCGGCGCAGTGCGTCATGCTGCCGGTCACCCCGGTCGGCCAGCGCGGTGCTCCCCCGGGTCCGGGCAGCAGCGGGACGGCGGGAACACCGAGCTCTGCCAGCGCGCGGCGGGCGCAGACGCGTACGGTGCTGAACTCGCGGCGGCGTTCGTCCACCACTCCGGCCACCGCTTCCCTCTCCTCGGGAAAGAGCCCGGTGCCGTCGTCGAGGTCCTCGTACGTCTCCTGGACCGCCACCCGGGCGGGCACCAGGCCGCGCAGTCCCCCGGCCCGGCCCGCGGGCGCCCCGGTGTCAGGCACCGGTGAAGGAGGGGTCCGGGGTGAAGGACACCGGAAGGGTGGCGAATCCGCTGAGGAAGTTGGCGTAGATCCGTCGCGGCTCGCCGGTCAGCCACATGTCGGCGGCCATGGCGCGCAACCCGCCGAACACGGCGTTCAGTTCCGCCCGGGCCAGGTAGGCACCGATGCAGAAGTGAGGGCCGTAGGCGAACGTCAGATGCTTGTTCGGCGTCCTCGCCAGGTCGAACCGGTCGGGGTCGGGGAACTGCCGCTCGTCACGGTTGGCCGACGCGTTCCAGACGGTGACGATGTCGCCGGCCTCGATGAACTCGCCGCCCAGGAAGCAGTCCTCGGTCGAGGTGCGGCCCGAGTGCAGGCTGGGCGTGGTGTAGCGCAGTATCTCCTCGATGGCGGTCTCCAGGCTGACCTGCCCGCTCTTGAGCGCCTGCCACTGCTCGGGGTTGCGCATGAGTTCGAGCAGACCGCCGATCATGGCGAACCTGGTCGTCTCGTTGCCCCCCATGATGATGCTGTAGCAGTTGAAGATGATCTCCTCGTGGCTCAGTGGGCGCTCGCCAACCTCACTGGTGACCAGCAGGCTCACCACGTCGTCGTAGGGCTTGGCGCGGCGTGATGCGGCCAGTTCGGAGAAGTAGAGCAGCAGTTCGTTCTTCGCGCTCCAGGTGCCTTCCTCCGTGGGGGCGCCGTCGGAGGAGGCGAGGGCGGACGGAGTGAGCGACAGGATGTGGGCGCGGTCGGACTGCGGCACGCCCAGCAGGTCGCAGATGGCCGCCAGCGGGATGTTGGCGGCGACGTCGGCGGCGAAGTCGCCCTCGCCCTTGGCGACGGCGTCCTCAATGAGCTTCCAGGTGGCCGTGCGAAGGCTGTCGACGATGACCTCCAGCGCACGGGGGGTGAAGTGCTTGTTGAGTACGGAGCGCAGCGCCGTGTGATGGGCTCCGTCGGTGACGGCCAGCATCCGGCCGCCGGCGGAGTCACCGCCCGCCAGCAGGGTGTCGAGGACGTTGCCCCGCTCGGACGAGAACAGCCGGCCGTCCTTGTAGACGGTCGCCACGTCGTCGTAGCGGGTGATCACCCAGAAGCCGTCGCCGCGCCGGGTCGCGGGGTGGCGGTGGACGGGCGCGGTGTCGCGCAGGTGCCGCCACACCTCGGTGAGGTCGTATTCGGCGTGCAGTCGCGGATCGGCGAGATCGACGCCCTCCAGGGCGCCGGGGTCGAGCAGCGGACGGTTGATCATGTTCAGCTCCTGGTGTCGGGGAAGAAGGCCGTGGTCGCACCGGCCGTCTCGCCCCCGTCGATCACGAACTCCTGGCCGGTCACGAACGCCGCCGCGTCCGAGGCCAGGAAGAAGAAGGCCTCGGCGATCTCCTCGGGAGCGGCATGGCGGCGGGCCGGGATCCGCGCGTTCACCTCCGCCAGCATCTCGTCGGTGTACTCGGCCCGTTGCATGGGCGTGAGCACCGCTCCCGGCGTCACGCACGCGGTGCGCACCCGCGGGCTCAGTTCCATGGCGAACGTCTGGCACAGCGACACGACACCCGCCTTGGTCGCGTTGTAGTCGGCGTACAGCGGGTATCCCCGCGAGCCGTTGACCGACGCCGTGGCCAGCAGGACCCCGTGGCCCTGGCGGACCATGTACTCGGCGGCGTGGCGCCACAGGGCGAGCACCCCGAGGAGGTTCACGTCGACGATCCGCCGCACGTCCTCCTCGGCGAGGTCCAGCACCCCGCGCCGCTTGCTGATGCCGGCGTTGGCCACGACGACGTCCAGCCGTCCACGCTCGTCGTGCACCCGCGCCAGGGCGTCACGCACCGCGCCCCAGTCGGCCACGTCGGTCTCGATCCACCGCCGGTCCAGGCCGCCGGCCTCCTCCGGCGGGACCGCGTCCAGGTTCACGACGTAGTCGCCGGAGCCGAGGAACCGCTCGGCCGTCGCTTTCCCGATGCCGCTGGACGCACCGGAGACAACGATTGTTCGCATGTCGGGAACTCCCCCTCAGAGCAGGACGCGGTGGCTGTCGCTCTCACGGCTGACGAGCCCCCGGCGCAGATTGCGGGTGACCGTGAGGCGCTTCAGCCAGCGGTCCGTACCGTCGTACCGCGCGCGGAAGGCCCTGCGGCCGTGCACCGCCCGGTAGTTGTCGAGCACCAGCAGCGTGCCGGGGCCGACCACCACGTCCTGCTGCACGCTCTCCAGTGCGGCCATGAGCCGGTCCAGGGCGTGCTCGGCCGCGCGGTCCTCCCCGGCGATGCGCATGAACGGCCGGTCGATGCGCAGGTAGGGGTTGAGCCGGTCGCCGAACAGCACGGCGGTGGCCTCCGGTTGCTGCTGCATCCGGCGCATCTTCGCCAGCGCCCGGTGGTTCGGGTCGCGTGCCTCCAGCTGCCTCAGGTGTTCGTTGTCGGGCAGGATGTAGAACCGCGGCTCGGCCAGGATCCGCCGGTCCTCGTCGCTCAGCTCCAGATCACGCACCGACGCCATGATCGTGGGCACCCGGTCGTCGTTGCGCAGCCCGAACAGGAGCAGGTAGTCGCACCGGTCGGGGTGGAACCCGTCCTCGGTGTGGAACTCCAGCAGCGCCTCGCTGCCGTACCCGCTCTGGCACTCCTCGTCGCCCTGGATGGGCAGGAGGTTCTGGACGATCCGCCCCGACTGTAGGGTCGCCCAGGCGAACGGCTCGCCCAGCGCCATGCCGCACAGCGCCACGAAGATCTCCTGGTCCCGTGTCGACTTGGCGCCGATGGCGGCCTCCCAGTGCGACGGCGTGGGCCCGATGGCGGTCTCGTCGATCGGGAAGCCGTGCACCAGGGCGCACGCCGAGCGCTCGGAACGCCGGAAGCCGTCCAGGAACGAGCGCATGCCCGGCGGCAGTCGGTGGCCGGAGTCCCAGAACCGGTCGTAGAACTCCGGGCTGGCTGGGTCTCCACCGGAATCCCTCAGCCGCTCGACGCATTCCATCAGCGCGGCGACGTCGTCACCGTCGAGCGAGTACTCGACGGGTATGTCGAGTCTGGGCATCTTTCACACACCTCATAGCGATCGGAGGGGATACGGCGGCCCGTTCAGCGGGACGCGACCGCGTCCGCCTGCTCCTGTTCCATGGCCCGCACCAGGCTCTTGGGCCTCATGTCGGTCCAGTGATCGTTGACGTAGTCGAGGCAGGCCTGCCGGTCGGCCTCGGGGTGCACGACCTCCCAGCCGGCGGGCACCTCCACGAAGGCGGGCCACAGCGAGTGCTGGCCCTCGTCGTTGGCCAGGACCAGGTAGGTGCCGTCTGCGCGCTCGAAGGGGTTTTCCATGGCTGTGCTCTCCTGTCGGTGGGAACCGGTTCGTGTGCAAGGGAAAGGTGGTCGTGAGGGGGGTGGGGTCACCGCGGCGTCCGGTACGGCGCCGGTCCGCTCAGCGGGCGTCGGGTCCGGCGGACCGCGGCCCGGTGAGGGCCGTCAGGTGCCGGGCGAGCCGGCTTATGGCGCGGTGCTGGAAGATCGCCCGTACGGCGACCTCGACTCCGAACTCCGCGCGGATACGGCCCGCGAGACGCAGCGCGGTGAGCGAGTCGGCGCCGGCCGCGAAGAGGTCGTCGTCGGCTTCGAGGTGCTCCAGGCCGAGGACCTGGGCCGCGATCGAGCAGAGCCGCTCGACGGCAGGGAGCCGCGGTTCGAGGAAGCGCCCGGTCAGGGCCGTCCGATCGGCAGCCAGCTCCTTCAGCAGGGCGCTGAGCCGCCCCGCGATCCACTCGGCGGTGGCCACGTCCACTGCTTCCGGACGGTGGCTGATCTCCAGGTACAGCCGGTCCCCCGGAACCGCCATCAGCTTCAGCGGGTAGTGGTAGGCGTCCCTTCCGGTGAAGCCCGTCAGACGCAGTCGGGCACCCGGTACCGTGGGGAGCACGGCATCGGCCGGGTAGTTCTCGAAGACCAGGGACGTGTCGAACAGGGCGTCCACGCCGACCAGCCGGTGGATGTCGGCGAGTCCCAGGTGGTGGTGACCGCTCAGTTCCGTCTGCTCCTGCTGGATCCTGGCCAGCAGCGCGCCCACCGGCTCACGCGGGTCCAGCCGGACCCGGACGGGGACGGTGTTGATGAGCAGCCCGACCATGTCCTCGATGTCGGGTAGTTCGGGCGGCCGTACGGAGACGGTGGCGCCGAAGACCACGTCGTCCCGGCCGGTCAGGGTGCTCAGCAGCAGTGCCCAGGCGCCCTGGACCAGGGTGTTGAGGGTGACACCGTGGGCGCCGGCGGTGGCCGTGAGGAGCCCGGTCAGCTCTTCCGGCAGCTCCGTGACCACGCGGTGCGGCAGGTCGGGCACGGCCGCCGCCTCCGTGCCGGGCACGACGAGTGTGGGCTCCTTCAGGTCCGCGAGCGCCCCACGCCAGGCGGCCTCGGTCGCGTCGCGGTCCTGTTCCGCGAGCCACCGCAGGTAGCCGTGCACCTCGGGGACGGGGGCTAGTCGGCCGAGGTCGCCGTGGTGGGCGTAGAGCGTGAAGAGGTCACGCATGATCAGAGGGGTCGACCAGCCGTCGGTGAGGATGTGGTGGCTGGTGAAGACCAGCCGGTAGTGGGTGTCCTGGAGCCTGACCAGGGTGAAGCGCAGCAGGGGCGCGGTCGCCAGGTCGAAGCGCCGGGCCCGGTCCTCGGCCAGCAGCCGGTCCAGTCCGGCCTGGCTCTCCGCCGGGTTCGGTCCCCGCAGGTCCACCTCGGTGAAGGGGACGGTGACCGAGCGGGCGATCAGCTGGACCGGCTCCCCGCCGTCCCGCTGCACGAACGCGGCGCGCAGCACCGGGTGGCGCTCGACGAGTTGCTGGCAGACGGTGCGCAGCAGGTCGAGCTTGACCTCGCCCTCCAGCTCGAAGACCAGTTGGACGTTGTACACGTCGACGCCCTGGGTGTCGTAGCAGGCGTGGAAGAGCAGCCCTTCCTGCAGCGGGGTTAGCGGCAGCACGTCGGCCAGTCCCTGGTCGCCTTGGCGTGCGTGGAGACGGTCCAGCTCGGCCTGGTCGAGGTCGACCAGCGCCACGTCGGACGGGGCGAGCGCGCCCGCCACCGGGTGGGTGGAGTGCTCCACGAGCGCGCGCAGTGTGGCGAACCAGGCCTGCGCGAGCGCGTCGACCTCCTGGGGCGTGAGCAGTTTGGCCGCCCATGTCCAGGTGGCGACCAGGCAGGGACCACCGGGGCGGTCCTCGGTCGCCGCGTTGACCTCCACGGTGTGCGCGAGCGGCATGCTCTCCTCGGCGGCGGGCACCGACGCGTCGGGATCCATCACCACGGCCCAGTCGTCGTCGCCGGAGGCGGCGAAACGGCCCAGGTAGTTGAAGCCGATCTGCGGCCCGCGGAAGCCGGCCAGCTCGGCGGCGGTCCGCTCGTTGAGGTGGCGGAGCATGCCGTACCCGATGCCGTGGTCCGGGATGGCACGCAGGTGTTCCTTGACGCGGCGCAGCGCCCGGGCGAGCAGCGGTGCCGGATCGGCGGCCGCGGTCCAGTCGTCGGTTCCCGGGTCGAGGTACGCCGGGAACAGCGTGGTCAGCCAGCCGACGGTGCGGGACAGGTCCGGGCCGGGGCCGATCTCCTCGCGGCCGTGCCCCTCCAGGTCCACCAGGACTCCGGAGGCCGCGGACACGCCCCGGTCCCGGCGCCAGGAGGAGACGGCGAGGGCCAGCGCGGTCAGCAGCACCTCGTTGATGTCGGCTCGGTAGGCCGCCGGCACGCTCGTCAGCAGCTGCTCGGTGCACTCGGGCGGCAGGAACAGGGTGAGGCTGCGGCTGGTGCCGTGCTGGTCGTGTGACGGATCCAGCGGGCGCCGCGTCAGCAGCGGGTCCTCGCCGCCGAGTACCTGCCGCCACAGCGGCAGTTCCGCCGTGCGCTCCGGTCGGGCGGATTCCTCGGCCAGTCGTGCGCCCCAGGTGCGCAGCGGGGTGGGCACCTGGTCGAGGGCGGGCTTCTCGCCGCGTGCGAGGGCCGCCCAGGCGGCCTCCAGGTCCGGCAGGAGTATTCGCCAGGACACCCCGTCCACGGCGAGATGGTGGATGACGAGCAGCAGACGGCCCTGGCGTTCGGGTCCGGCGTCGAACCAGACCACGCGCATCATGTCGCCGGTTCGGGGGTTGAGGGCGTCGCGCGCGTCGGCCGAGTGCTGGCTGAGGCCCTCGCGCATCCGGGTGTCGTCGAGCGAGGAGACGTCGACGCGGTAGACGAAGTCGTCCGCCGAGGTCGTCGCCGTCGGTCCGACCTCCTGCCGCCAGCGGCCCGAGTCGTCGACCAGCAGGCGCGTGCGCAGTGCGCTGTGCCGGTCCAGCAGCGCCTGGACGGCCCCCTTCAACCGGTCGAGGCCGAGTCCGGCGGGCACCCGCAGCAGCACCGCCTGGTTGAACCGGTCGACGGGGCCGCCGAGTTCCCGCAGCCAGTGGGTGATCGGTGTGGGGAGCACCTCGTCGGCTCCGGAGTCCTCGGCCGGCGCAGGTGCCGCCAGCTGCTCGGCACCGGCCACCCGGGCCAGCGCGGAGACGGTCTTGTGCCGGAACACGTCCTTGGGCGTGAGCACGAGCCCCGCCTTGCGCGCCCGGGCCACCAGCTGGATGGACATGATGGAGTCGCCGCCGAGGTCGAAGAAGCCGTCGTCGACGCCGAGGTCCTCGGCACCGAGGACCTCGGCGAACAGTGCGTGCAGAACGCGTTCCCGTTCGTCGCGGGGTCCGCGCACGGCGGACCTGGCGACGGCCGTCCCCGGTGCCGGCAGGGCTCGGCGGTCCAGCTTGCCGTGGGGCGTCAGCGGCAGTTCCGACAGGACGACGAAGTCCGAGGGGACCATGTACGCGGGCAGTTCCGTGGCGGCGCGGGCCCGCAGTTCCGCCACGTCGACGCTGCCCGCGGCGACGGGCAGCACGTAGGCGACGAGCCGCCGGGCCCCGGGGACGTCCTCGCGAACCACCACGGCGGCGTGCGCGACCGAGGGATGGGCGCCGAGGACGGCCTCGATCTCGCCCGGCTCGATGCGGTGGCCGCGGACCTTCGCCTGGTCGTCGGTCCGCCCCCCGTAGACCAGGTCACCGCTCAGCGTCCACCAGGCGATGTCACCGGTGCGGTACATACGGGTGCCGGGCGCGCCGAACGGGTCGGCCACGAAACGCTGCGCCGACAGTCCCGGGCGGCTCAGATAGCCGCGCGCCAGTTGCGGTCCGGCCAGGTACAGCTCGCCGGGGACCCCGCAGGGCACGGGGCGCAGCCAGGCGTCCAGCACGTAGGCGCGCGCGTTGGGCACCGGACGGCCGATGGGCACCGCCCCCGGTGCGAGGACGTCACCGGGGCGCACCCGGAACTCCACGCATCCCACGGTGGCCTCGGTCGGGCCGTACTCGTTGACCACGGTGGTCCCGGGATGGCGGGCACGCCACTCGGTGAGCATCTCCGCCGTCAACTGCTCACCGCCGACGACGAGTTCACCGGTGGGCGAGTACCAGTCGGCGACGCTGGTGAGCACGGACAGATGACTCGGCGTGGCCTTGACGAAGGTGGGCCGTCCGGTGCTCAGCAGACCGTCCGGCGCCGGGGAGCCGTCGAGGTCGGCCAGGCGCAGCCGGCCTCCCCGGGTGAGCGGCCCGAACAGAGCGGTGACGGTCAGGTCGAAGGAGGCCGGCGAGTGCAGCAGCGCCCGCCCGCCGAGGCTCGGGTAGGCCTCGTGCGCGAAGGCCAGGTAGGCGAGGACCGAGCGGTGCTCCACCATGACGCCCTTCGGCCGCCCGGTGGAGCCGGAGGTGTAGATGACATAGGCCGGGTGGGACGGGCTCAGGGGTGCCGTACGTTCCGTGTCGTCCAGGTCGTGACCGGGAAGCTCGGATAGGGTGGCACGGACCTCCGGGTCGTCCAGCACGACGGCTCCGGGCGGCGGGGCGACGTCCGAACGGCTCACCACCGCCACGGGGGCGCTGTCCTCGACCATGAAGGCGATCCGGTCTGCGGGATAGGTCGGATCGACGGGCACGTAGGAGGCCCCGGTCTTCACCACGGCGAGCAGGGCCACCAGCAGGTCGGCCGAACGCGGCAGCACTACGGCCACCGTCCGCTCGGGCCCGGCACCGCTGCGGCGCAGATGGCGGGCCAGCCTGTTCGCCTGTTCGTTGAGTTCGGCGTAGCCGAGTTCCCGGGCGTCCCACTCGACCGCGACGGCGTCGGGGGTGCGGCGCACCTGGGCCTCGAACAGCTCGGGCAGGGTGGCGGCGGACACCTCAAGCGCGGTGTCGTTCCACTTCTCGACGATGCGGGCGCGCTCCTCACCGGAGAGCAGCTCGATGCGTCCCACCGGCGTGGCGGGCGCCTCGACCACCGTCCGCAGCAGCGTCCGCAACTGCTCGCCGAAGTCCCGCACCGTGTCCCGGTCGAACACGTCCGCGCGGTAGTTGAGCTCCAGCCGCAGCCGCTCACCCGGGACGGCGACCAGGCTCAGCGGGTAGTGGGTCGATCCGGTGGTGTCGCCGCCGCCGCTCTCGTCGAGGACGGTGATCTGCAGGCCGGGCACCGGCCGCTGCACGGACCCGCGGTCGAGCGGGGCGTTCTCGAAGCCGGTGGAGGTGTCGAAGAGTTCACCCAGGCCGGCCAGCCGCTGGATCTCGGCGAGCCCAAGGTAGTGGTGGTCACCCAGCGCCGACTGCTCGTCCTGGATGCGGGCCAGCAGCGTCTCCAGCGATTCCGCGGGGTCGAGCCGGATGCGCACGGGGACGGCGTTCATCAGCAGCCCGACCATGCCCTCGATGCCGGGCAGCTGGGGCGGACGTCCGGAGACCGTCGTACCGAACACCACATCGTCACGGCGAGTGATCACGTTCAGCAGCAGCGCCCAGGCGCCCTGCACGACCGTGTTGAGGGTCAGTCCCCGGCTGCGGGCCGCCGTGTGCAGGGCCGCGGTGAGTTCCTCGGTCAGCTCCAGGGTCACCAGCGCCGGCATCGCGGCGGTGCCGGCGGAGTCGGCTCCCGGTGCGACGAGGGTGGGCTCGCCGAGGCCGGCGAGCGCGGTGCTCCAGGCCAGCTCGGCCTGTTCGCGGTCCTGCCGGGCGAGCCAGGCGAGGTAGCCGCGGTAGGGCACTACGACGGGAAGCGCCGATCCGTCGCCGTCGTTGGCATACAGCTGGAACAGGTCGCGCAGCACGAGGGGCAACGACCATCCGTCCAACAGGATGTGATGGTACGTCAGCACCAGGACGTGCTGGTCGGTCTCCTGCTTGACCAGGGTGACGCGCAGCAGCGGGGGCCTGATCATGTCGAAGCGGTCGGCGCGGTCCTCGGCCAGCAAACGGTTCAGTTCGGCGCGCCGCTGCGCGGGCTCCAGCGGGCTGAGGTCGGTCTCGGTCCACGGCAGTTCGACGCCGCGGTGGACCAGTTGCACCGACTCGCCGGACGCGCGGCGCTGCTGGAAGCCGACCCGAAGCACGGCGTAGCGGTCCAGCAGGGCCTGGAAGGCGGTGCGCAGCCGGTCGGCGGAGAGTTCTCCCGTCAGTCCGAACGCGGTCTGGACGTTGTAGACGTCGACGCCCTGGTGGTCGTAGACGGCGTGGAAGAGCATGCCCTCCTGCAGCGGTGACAGCGGCAGAACGGCTTCGATCGGCGATTCCTTCACTTGCTGGTCCCCCATTGCCTCTCGAATTCGTTCAGTTCGTCCTGATCCACGTGGACCAGTTCCTCGTCCGGCGCGTCCCCGAGCCAGGGGGCGGCCTCGGCTTCCACCGCGGTGGCCAGTTCGGCGAGTGCGGCGACGGTCTTGTGGCGGAACACGTCACGCGGTGAGATCACCACTCCCGCGGCACGGGCGCGGGAGACGAGCTGGATGGAGATGATCGAGTCGCCACCCAGGTCGAAGAAGCTGTCGTCGATACCGACCCGCTCCACACCCAGCACCTCGGCGAACAACCCGCACAGCAACCGCTCCCGCTCACTGCGCGGTTCACGACTGTCCGCCCCACCACCGAACTCCGGAACCGGCAACACCCGCCGGTCCACCTTCCCGTTCGGCGTCAACGGCAACGCGTCCAACACCACGAACGCCGCAGGCACCATGTACTCCGGAAGCCGCCCACCCACATGAGCACGCAACCCCACCACATCAACACCACCACCGTCAGGAACCACATAAGCCACCAGCCGCCGCACCCCCGGCCGATCCTCACGCGCCACCACCACCGCCTGACGCACCCCAGCAGCACCCTCCAGCACCGCCTCCACCTCACCCAGCTCAATACGGAAACCCCGCACCTTCACCTGGTGATCAACACGCCCCACAAACTCCAGACACCCATCCCCACCCCACCGCACCACATCACCCGTGCGATACATACGCCCACCCGGCGCACCAAACGGATCCGCCACAAAACGCTCCGCCGACAGATCAGCCCGCCCCACATACCCACGAGCCAAACCCACACCCGACACATACAACTCACCCACCACACCCACCGGCACCGGACGCAAACCACCATCCAGCACATACACACACGTATTCGCCACAGGCCGGCCGATGGGCGGCACGCGTCGGCCGGACAGCGGGTCACTCATGGTGGCGATGACGGTCGACTCCGTGGGTCCGTAGGCGTTGACCATCCGGCGGCCCGCCGACCACCTCTCCACCAGCTCGGGTGGGCAGGCCTCACCACCGACCACCAGGGTGACCCCGGGCGGCAGTCCGTCCTCCGGTACCACGGCGAGCGCGGACGGTGGCAGCAGCAGCAGCGAGACTCCGTGCTCCGCCACGAGGTCGACCAGCGGCCGGCCCGGGGCGAGCTGGTCCTGTGTGGCGACGACCGCGCAGCCGCCGTTCAGCAGCGCCGTGCACAGTTCCCACACCGCCGCGTCGAAGCCCGGCGAGGCGAAGAGCAGCACCCGCTCGCCGGACGAGAGGGCGAGCTTCTCACGCTGTGTCGCGAGCATGCTGGCCACACCGCTGTGCGAGACGAGGACGCCCTTGGGCTGTCCCGTCGAACCGGACGTGAAGATCACGTAGGCGGTGTTCAGCGGCCGGACGGTCCGCGCGAGCACCACGGAGACCGCCTCCGCGGCGGCCTGCGTCTCGGTCCCCGCCTCGGCCTGTGTCTCGGCCTGTGTCTCGGTTAGGGGGAGGCCCTCGCCGTCGAGCAGGAGGTGGTCGCACCCCTCCACCCGGGGCAGCTCGGAGGCGATGTCGGCGTGGGTCAGGACGAGTTCGGGGCGGGCGGTGCGCAGCATGAACGCGATGCGCACCGCCGGGTAGCCGATGTCCACGGGCAGGTAGGCGGCCCCGGACTTGAGCACCGCGACGATGGCGATCACCATCTCCGCCGAGCGCGGCAGGGCCACGGCCACGAACTGCTCGGGGCCCGCGCCGCGGGCCCGCAGGACGGCCGCCAGTCGTTCGGCGCGTGCGTCGACTTCCGCGTAGGTGAGCGTCGTGTCGCCGAAGACCACCGCGGGGGCGTCCGGCGTGCGGCGCACCTGCGCGGCGAAGAGTTCGGGCACCGTCGTGTCCGCCAAGTCGTGCCCGTTTTGGTTCCACTCCTCCACGATCCGCTCGCGCTCCTGGGTGGCGAGCAGGTCGATGCGGCCGACGGGAGTCGTGGGAGCGGCGACGAACGCCTCCAGCACCTTCTGCAGCCGGCCCAGGACGGCTTCCGTCTCCGCACGGGTGAACGCGTCGGCCTGGTAGTTGAGTTCCAGTCGCAGCCGCCTGCCCGGGGTGGCAACGAGGCTGAGCGGATAGTGCGTGGCTCCCGGCGCGGCACTGTCGTCGACGCCGATGTGCAGGCCGCGGGCCGCGCTGCGGACGGAGTCCCGGTCCAGCGGGGCGTTCTCGAAGCCGATGGCGGTGTCGAAGAGTTCACCCAGGCCGACCAGCCGCTGGATCTCGGCAAGGCCGAGGTGGTGGTGCTCGCCCAGCGCGGTCTGCTCGTCCTGGATGCGGGCCAGAAGGGCGTCGAGCGGTTCAGCGAGGTCGAGCCGGACCCGTACCGGGACCGTGTTCATCAGCAGTCCGACCATGTCCTCCACACCGGGCAGCTCCGGTGGGCGCCCGGAGACCGTCGCGCCGAACACCAGGTCGCGTTCCCCGGTCAGCAGATGCAGCACCAGGGCCCACGCACCCTCGACGACCGTGCTCAGCGTCAGTCCACGGCTGCGCGCGGTCGCGTCGAGTTGGGCGGTGAACGTCTCCGGTAGTTGCCCGGCCACCAGTTCCGGCACCGTGTGGGGACCGTCGCTCCTGGCTCCGGCGGCCATGGTCGGCCCTTCGAGGCCGGCCAGCGCCGACCGCCAGGCGCTCTCGGCCGCCTGCCGGTCCTGTGCGGCGATCCATCCGAGGTAGTCCCGGAACGGCACCACGGCGGGCAGTGCCGTCGGGTCGCCGTCCTGCGCGTACAGCTCCAAGAGGTCGCGCACCAGCAGCGGCCAGGACCAGCCGTCGACCACGATGTGGTGGTTGGCCATGAGCAGCACGTGCCGCTCGGCGGCGAGCCAGATCAGCGTGAAGCGCAGCAGGGGCGGCCGGGCCATGTCGAACCGGCGGGTGCGCTCCTCTTCGAGGACCTGAGCCAGCAGGTGCTGCTGCTCGTCCTCGGGGGAACCGTCCAGGGTCACTTCCCGCCAGGGTGTGGCGACCTCGCGGTGGATCAGTTGCAGCAACCGGTCGGCCGCGCTCTGCACGAAGCCCGCCCGCAGGTTCGCGTGCCGTGTCAGCAGGGCGTCGCACGCCCGGCGCAGCCGGGGCACGTCCAGGCCGCCCGTCAGTTCCAGTGGGGTCAGCACGGTGTAGACGTCCACCCCGTCCCCGGCGTAGAGGGCGTGGAAGAACATGCCCTCCTGCAGCGGTGAGAGCGGGAGTACGTCCTCCAGGCCCGGGAGGTCTGCTTCCAGGGCGGTCCGCTCCGCGTGGTCGAGGGTCACCAGCGGAAGGGCGCTGCGGGCGGGGGCGGCCTCGGCTTCCACCGCGGTGGCCAGTTCGGCGAGTGCGGCGACGGTCTTGTGGCGGAACACGTCACGCGGTGAGATCACCACTCCCGCGGCACGGGCGCGGGAGACGAGCTGGATGGAGATGATCGAGTCGCCACCCAGGTCGAAGAAGCTGTCGTCGATACCGACCCGCTCCACACCCAGCACCTCGGCGAACAACCCGCACAGCAACCGCTCCCGCTCACTGCGCGGTTCACGACTGTCCGCCCCACCACCGAACTCCGGAACCGGCAACACCCGCCGGTCCACCTTCCCGTTCGGCGTCAACGGCAACGCGTCCAACACCACGAACGCCGCAGGCACCATGTACTCCGGAAGCCGCCCACCCACATGAGCACGCAACCCCACCACATCAACACCACCACCGTCAGGAACCACATAAGCCACCAGCCGCCGCACCCCCGGCCGATCCTCACGCGCCACCACCACCGCCTGACGCACCCCAGCAGCACCCTCCAGCACCGCCTCCACCTCACCCAGCTCAATACGGAAACCCCGCACCTTCACCTGGTGATCAACACGCCCCACAAACTCCAGACACCCATCCCCACCCCACCGCACCACATCACCCGTGCGATACATACGCCCACCCGGCGCACCAAACGGATCCGCCACAAAACGCTCCGCCGACAGATCAGCCCGCCCCACATACCCACGAGCCAAACCCACACCCGACACATACAACTCACCCACCACACCCACCGGCACCGGACGCAAACCACCATCCAGCACATACACACACGTATTCGCCACAGGCCGGCCGATGACGGGGGTCTCGGCGTCCCTGACGCGTGCCAGCATGGCGTCGACGGTGCACTCGGCGGGTCCGTAGAGGTTGTAGACGGAGAGCCCTGGGACGGCGCCCAGCTCCCGCCACATCGCCTCGCCGACCGCCTCGCCGCCGAGGGCGAGGGTCCGCAGCCCTGGGCCGTCGGTGTCGAGCAGCCCGGCGGACATCAGCTGCCGGGCGAAGCCCGGGGTGGTGTCCACGAGGTCGAGCGCGCGCTCGGAGCAGTACCGCACCAGTGCGTCGGCGTCCCGGCGCACCTCGTCGTCGACGAGGTGCAGTTCGTGGCCGGCGACCATCGCCAGCAGCTCGGTCCACGAGGCGTCGAACACCAGGGTGTTGGTCAGGGCGACCCGCAGCGGGCGGCCGCCGGCCGCTGCTGCCTCCGGTGCGAAGAAGGCTGCCTCATGGCTGTGGAACATGTTCGCCAGGCTGCGGTGCGACACGGCCACCCCCTTGGGGCGGCCCGTCGAGCCGGAGGTGTGGATGACATAGGCCAGGTTCTCCGGGCGCAGCACTCCCCCACGGTCGGCGTCGGTGAGGTCGCTCCCGTCGCGCTTCGGCAGTGCGTCGGCCTCGTCGAGGAGAATCCGCGCGGGGCCTTCGTCCGGCCAATAGGCGGACAGGGCGCGGGTGGTCAGGGCGAGGACCGGGCGGGTCTGCGCGAACACCTGGGCGACGCGGTCGGCCGGGTACTCGGGGTCGATCGGCACGTGGACCGCGCCCGACTTCAGGATCGCCAGGACGGCGACCACACTCTCGGCGGTACGAGGCAGCGCCAGAGCGACGTGCCGCTCCGGGCCGGCGCCGTGCTCCACGAGGAGGCGCGCCACACGGTTGGCACGCTCGTTGAGTTCGGCGAAGGTCAGGCGCTCGTCCCGGAACACCAGCGCGACGGCGTCGGGGGTGCGGCGGACCTGGGCCTCGAACAGTTCGGGCAGCGTGGCGTCCGGAAGATCGCGTACGGGGCCGTGGGCGGCCCCGACGAGCGCGGCGCGCTCAGCGGCGACGAGCCAGTCGACACGGCCCACGAGGGTGTCCGGGACCTCGGCGAAGGTCTCCAGGAGCCTGCGCAGCCGGGTCGCGAGCCCGTCGACGGTCTCATGGTCGAACGCGTCGGCCCGGTAGACCAGTTCGAGGCGCATCGTGGCGCCCGGGAACACCGCGAGGCTCAGGGGGTAGTGCGCCCCTTCGGGGGTCTCGGTGATCCCGTCGTCGAGCAGGGAGATCCCGAGGCCGGGTATGGCCCTGCGTGCCGTCGCCGGGTCGATGGGGTAGTTCTCGAAGACGACGGAGGTGTCGAACAGCTCACCGGCACCGGTCAGCTTCCGGATGTCGGCGAGTCCCAGGTGCTGGTACGGCAGCAGTGCCGACTGCTCCTCCTGGACGCGGGCCAGCAGGGCGTCGAACGGTTCGGCGAGGTCGAGCCGCACGCGCACCGGCACGGTGTTGATCAGCAGTCCGACCATGCGCTCCACACCGGGCAGCTCCGGTGAGCGCCCGGCCACCGTGGCGCCGAAGACGACGTCCTGACGGCCCGTCAGCAGACTGAGTAGCAGCGCCCAGGCCCCCTGGACCACCGTGTTGGTGGTCAGACCGCGCCGGCGGGCGGTCCGGGTGAGAGCGGACGTCAGCTGCTCGGGCAGTTCCAGGGCGACGCGGCGCAGCAGCCCGTCGGCCGTGTCGGGGACCGCGGGTGCCACCAGTGTCGGCTCGTCGAGCCCGGCCAGCTCGGTGCGCCAGGCGTGCTCGGCCTCGGCGCGGTCCTGGCGGCCCAGCCACTCTAGGTAGTTGCCGTACGGCACCACCTCAGGCAGCGTCGAGGCGTCGCCCTCGCGCACGTACAGCTGGAACAGCTCGCGGAAGACGATGGGGAGCGACCAACCGTCCAGCAGGATGTGGTGGTTGGTGAACACCAGGACGTGCTGGTCCTCGGCCAGCCGGACCAGGGTGAAGCGGACCAGCGGCCCGGTGGCCATCGTGAACCGGCGCAGCCGGTCCTCGGTCAGGAGTTCACCCAGCCGGGCGCGCTGCCGCTCGCCGTCCAGGTGGCTGAGGTCGACCTCCATCCAGGGCGTCTCGACGGACCGCGGGATCGCCTGGATGGGTTCGCCCGAGCGGCGCCGCAGAAAGCCGGCCCTCAGGTTGGGGTGGCGTTGGAGCAGGGCGTCCAGCGCGAGCAGCAGCCTCTTGGCGGAGAGTTCACCCGTCAGTTCCAGGGCGGCCTGCATGTTGTAGACGTCGACGCCGTCCTCGTCGTAGAGGGCGTGGAAGAGCATGCCCTCCTGCAGGGGGGACAGCGGCAGAACCGCCTCAAGCGAGGTTTGCTTCACTTCGAATTCTCCCATTGGGCTTCAAGCTCTGCCAGTTCGTCCTGCTCAAGCGAGATCAGCGGGGCCTGGGGCTGTGGGGTCGTGTGCGGCTCGGGGCCGCTGTCCGTGGCCAGTTCGGCGAGTGCGGCGACGGTCTTGTGGCGGAACACGTCACGCGGTGAGATCACCACTCCCGCGGCACGGGCGCGGGAGACGAGCTGGATGGAGATGATCGAGTCGCCACCCAGGTCGAAGAAGCTGTCGTCGATACCGACCCGCTCCACACCCAGCACCTCGGCGAACAACCCGCACAGCAACCGCTCCCGCTCACTGCGCGGTTCACGACTGTCCGCCCCACCACCGAACTCCGGAACCGGCAACACCCGCCGGTCCACCTTCCCGTTCGGCGTCAACGGCAACGCGTCCAACACCACGAACGCCGCAGGCACCATGTACTCCGGAAGCCGCCCACCCACATGAGCACGCAACCCCACCACATCAACACCACCACCGTCAGGAACCACATAAGCCACCAGCCGCCGCACCCCCGGCCGATCCTCACGCGCCACCACCACCGCCTGACGCACCCCAGCAGCACCCTCCAGCACCGCCTCCACCTCACCCAGCTCAATACGGTGACCGCGGATCTTCACCTGGGAGTCGATGCGGCTGACGTATTCCAGATCGCCGTCGGCACGCCACCGGACGAGGTCACCGGTGCGGTACATACGGGTGCCGGGGGCCCCGAACGGGTCCGGCACGAAGCGCTGCGCGGACTCCGCGGGGCGCCTGACGTATCCGCGCGTCACTCCTGCCCCGGCGATGTAGATCTCTCCCACCCAGCCGACGGGAACCGGCCGCAGGGCGCTGTCCAGGACATAGACCCGCAGGTTCGCGGCGGGCCGACCGACCGGGACGGCCGCTCCCTCGACATCGGTGCCGAACCGGCGGCTAGTGGAGTAGACCGACACTTCCGTGGGGCCGTACAGGTTGATCAGTTCCGCGTTCAGCAGGGTCTGGAAGCGCCACGCCAGCGCGGTGCTCAGAACCTCTCCGCCGCAGAAGACCTGGCGCAGTGAGGTGCAGCCCGCCGTGGCCGGAGCGCTCACAAACAGTTCCAGAGTGGACGGGACGAACTGCGCGGTGGTCACGCTCTCCCGCTGAATCAGTCCCGCCAGGTAGTCGGGGTCCTCATGCCCGTGCGGTTCGGCCACCACGATCGCGGCGCCGACCATGAGGGGCCAGAACAGCTCCCAGACCGAGGGGTCGAAGCTGGTCGACGTCTTGTGCAGGACCCGTTCGCCGGGCCTCAACGGGAACCGGTCCTGCATCCAGCACAGGTAGTTCACGATCCCCCGGTGCTCGACCACGATGCCCTTGGGGCGGCCGGTGGATCCGGAGGTGTAGACGACGTACGCGGGATCGGACGTCCGGGGTCGCCGGGTCACCGCCGACAGGGACGCCGAGGCGGCGTTGGCCAGCAGCGCGGGAAGGGTCAGCGCCGTGATGCGCAGGGCGGGTTCCGCGTCCGCCAGCATGTGCCGGACCCGGTCCTCCGGGTAGTCGGGGTCGACGGGGAGGTAGGCGGCCCCGCTCTTGTGGACCGCGTACAGCGACACCACCAGGTCCAGGGAGCGCGGCAGCGACACGGCGACGGTCTTGCCCGGTGCCGCACCCGCCGCGGCCAGGACCGAGGCGAGCTCGGTGGCGCGTTCGTCCAGCTCGCGGTAGGTCAGCCGCTCGGCGCCGCAAATGACCGCGACGGCGTCGGGGGTGCGGCGCACCTGGGCCTCGAACAGCTGTGGCAGTGTCGCCGCGGGCACCGGAAGCGCGGTGTCGTTCCACTTCCCGACGATGCGGGCGCGCTCCTCACCGGAGAGCAGCTCGATGCGTCCCACCGGCGTGGCGGGCGCCTCGACCACCGTCCGCAGCAGCGTCCGCAACTGCTCGCCGAAGTCCCGCACCGTGTCCCGGTCGAACACGTCCGCGCGATAGTTGATTTCCAGCCGCAGCCGCTCACCGGGGTAGGTGATCAGGCTCAGCGGGTAGTGGGTCGTGCCGCTGGTGTCGCCGTTCTCGACGGTGATCCGCAGGCCCGGGACGGCCTGGCGTATCGCCGCCCGGTCCAGCGGGTAGTTCTCGAAGACGGTCGTGGTGTCAAAGAGCTCACCCAGGCCGGCCAACCGCTGGATCTCGGTGAGCCCGAGGTGGTGGTGCTCGCCCAGCGCCGACTGCTCGCGCTGCACCCTGTCCAGCAGATCGCCGATGGGTTCGGCGGGGTCGATCCGGATCCGGGCCGGCACGGTGTTGATCAGCAGGCCGACGATCTCCTCGACGCCCGGCAGTTGGGGCGGACGCCCCGAGACCGTCGTGCCGAACACCACGTCCGACCGCTGTGTCAGCTCACCGACCAGCAGCGCCCAAGCGCCCTGGACGACGGCGTTCAGGGTCAGTTGGCGGCGGCGCGCTGCCACGCCCAGCGCGGTGGTGAGGTCCTCGTCCAGCTCCACGGTCTGCCGGGCGGGCATCGTCGCGGTGTCGGCGGTGGTGCTGCCCGGGGCCACGAGCGTCGGGGCGTCGAGACCCTCCAGCGCCGTACGCCATGCCTGTGCGGCGACATCCCTGTCCTGCCGTACCAGCCACCGCAGGTAGTCGGAGTAGGGGACGACGGCCGGCAGTTGCGAGGCGTCGCCGCCACGGGCATACAGCTCGAACAGGTCGCGCAGCACCAACGGCATCGACCAGCCGTCTAGGGCGATGTGGTGGACGGTGAGGACCAGGACGTGCCGGTCCGCGGCCAGCCGCACGAGGGTGAAGCGCACCAGCGGCGGGCACTCCAGATCGAACCGGCGGGGCTTGTCCTCGGCCAGGATCCGGTTCAGCTCGACGTGCTGCTCGGCCGTCGGCAGGTCGCCGAGGTCCACGTCGGTCCAGGGCACCTCGACGTCGCGGGCGAGGACCTGGGCGACGTCACCGCCGGCCGTCCTGAAGAAGCCGGCCCGCAGACTGGCGTGCCGGTTCACGAGTTCCTGGCAGGCCGTGTGCAGGTGCTGCGCCGAGAGGGCTCCCTCAAGGCCGAAGACGGCCTGCACGTTGTAGACGTCGATGGTGTCCTCGTCGTAGAGGGCGTGGAAGAGCATGCCCTCCTGCAGCGGTGACAGCGGCAGGACGGCCTCGACGCCGTACGGCGCCCACTGCGACTCCAGGCGGGTCTGCTCGTCCGGGTCGAGGGTGACCAGCGGGGTGCCGGGCTCCTGCGGACGTGACGCCTCGGGGCCGAGGTCGCGGGCTGCCTCGGCCAGCTCGGCGACCGTCCGGTGCTGGAAGACCGCCTGCGGTGTCAGTTCGAGCCCCGCCCGGCCCGCTCGGGAGACGAGCTGGATGGAGGTGATCGAGTCGCCGCCGAGGTCGAAGAAGCTGTCGTCGATACCGACCCGCTCCACACCCAGCACCTCGGCGAACAACCCGCACAGCAACCGCTCCCGCTCACTGCGCGGTTCACGACTGTCCGCCCCACCACCGAACTCCGGAACCGGCAACACCCGCCGGTCCACCTTCCCGTTCGGCGTCAACGGCAACGCGTCCAACACCACGAACGCCGCAGGCACCATGTACTCCGGAAGCCGCCCACCCACATGAGCACGCAACCCCACCACATCAACAACACCAACACCATCAACAGCACCGTCAGGGACCACATAAGCCACCAGCCGCCGCACCCCCGGCCGATCCTCACGCGCCACCACCACCGCCTGACGCACCCCAGCAGCACCCTCCAGCACCGCCTCCACCTCACCCAGCTCAATACGGAAACCCCGCACCTTCACCTGGTGATCAACACGCCCCACAAACTCCAGACACCCATCCCCACCCCACCGCACCACATCACCCGTGCGATACATACGCCCACCCGGCGCACCAAACGGATCCGCCACAAAACGCTCCGCCGACAGATCAGCCCGCCCCACATACCCACGAGCCAAACCCACACCCGACACATACAACTCACCCACCACACCCACCGGCACCGGACGCAAACCACCATCCAGCACATACACACACGTATTCGCCACAGGCCGGCCGATGGAGTTGTTCCAGCCCTCCTCGACGGGGCCGACAGCGGACCAAATCGTGGTCTCGGTGGGGCCGTATTCGTTGGTGACCCGGCTGCCTGCTTCGCGCATGGTCTCGGCCAGAGACGTCGCCAGCGCCTCGCCGCCGACCAGCATGCGCAGTCCACGCAGTCCCTGCCGGTCCGCTTCGAGCAGCGCCCGCCACAGTGACGGCGTCGCCTGCAGTGTGGTCACGCCGTGGGCCGCGACCAGGCGACCGAGCATGGTGGGGTCGCCCATCTCCTCATCGGTGGCCATCACGATGCCGGCGCCGGTGACGAGCGGCAGCAGCACCTCCAGCGCGGCGATGTCGAAGGCAATGGTCGTGACCGCCAGGACCCTGTCGTCGGGCGTCATCGCGGTCTCGGTGCAGAAGAAGTCGATGATGTTCGCGAGCCCGGCCCGCGTCACGATGACGCCCTTGGGTGTGCCGGTGGAACCCGAGGTGTAGATGACGTAGGCCGGGTGGTCGGGGTGCGGCGTGGCGAGCAGTTCGTCCGGCCGGAGTCCGGTGGCCGACAGGGCGGCCAACTCCCGTACGGTCCGGGGGCTGTCCAGGGCCAGCCGGTGGACGTCGGCGGCTGCGGCGGCGAGGTGGGTCGTGGCGATGGATTCGGTGGTGACCACGCAGACCGCCCGCGACTGCCGGAGCACGAACTCGATTCGCTCGGCCGGGTGTTCGGGGTCGAGGGGCAGATAGGCCGCACCCGTCCTGACGATCGCGAGCAGCGCCACCACGAGGTCCGTCGAGCGCGGCAGGGCGAGCGCGACCAGCCGCTCCGGGCCGGCGCCGAGCGCGATCAGCCGCCGCGCCAGCCCGTTGGCGCGACTTTCCAGGTCGGCGTAGGACAGGGGGATTCCCGCGCAGATCACCGCGACGGCTTCGGGGGCGAGAGCGGCCCTGCGCGAGACCAGGGCCGCGATGCCGGCGTCGGGCGTCGGCCGCTCGGTCCGGTTCCATGTGTCGAGGACCGTCGTCCGCTCGTCGTCGGTGAGCATCGGAACCCGGCCGACCGGTGTGTCGGGCGCCGCGGTGGTCAGGTTCCGCAAGAAGCGCAGGAAGCGCAGCCGGTGGGCGCCGATCTCGTCCTCGGTGTAGCGGGCGGGGTTGGCGTCGAAGTCGATCTGCAGCCCGCTGCCCGCTGTGCCGGGGTAGAGGGTCAGCGCCAGGTCGTGCACCGGTCCGGTGGACAGCGTGCGGGTGGTCGTGGTGTGCCCGGCGAAACGCAGGTCCTCGCCGAACGGAAGGATGTTGACCGAGACGTTGAACAGGTGGCGGTTGTCCCCGACGAGCTTCAGCTCGCGCCGCAGGTCCTCGTAGGGGTAACGCTGGTGCACCAGCAGTTCGCCCAGCCGCGTGGCCACGTGCCGGACCAGCTCCGACACGGTCATCCCCGGCTGGATGGAAAGCCGCAGCGGAAGCTGGTTGGAGACCATGCCCGGCACGCTCTGCGCCACGGCGCTGCGCCGTGCGCTGACCGGCACGCCCAGGACGATGTCCGAGCTGCCCGTCATGCCGTGCAGGTACGCGGCGACCGCCGCGATGACGGGGACCGTCCAAGAGGTGCGCGAGCGCCGGGCCAGGTCCCTGACCAGCTGCAGTTCCGGCTCCTCCAGCAGGCTGTGCTGCCGCGAGAACGCCTGCCGCGCAACCGCGGATTCGCCCGCGCCGAGGATCACCGCGTCCGGCAGGTCGGAGAACCGGTCCACCCAGTAGGCCCGGTCGCCGTCGAAGTCCGGCGAGGTCCGGTAGGCGAGTTCATTGCCGAGCAGGTCGCCCAGCTCGCCCAGCGGGCTGCCGCTCGGTGCGGTGCCGCTCAGCAGTCCGGTGTAGACCTCCGCGACGCGGTTGGTGAAGAGGGCGCCGCCGTAGCCGTCGACCAGGAGGTGGTGGCAGCGGTTGTACCAGACGTAGTGGTCCTCACCGAGCTTGAAGAGGGCGTCCACGGAGAGGAAGCCGTGCAGGACGTCGACGGGCGCGGACTGGTCCTGCGCCATCCGCGTCCGGGCTTCGGCCAGCGGATCGGGCCGGCCGCTCAGGTCGATCACCTGCAGTCCGGGGCTCGCCCGGTCGACGGGCACCTGGCACGGTCCGTCGGGCTCCTCGCGCAGTCGGACGTCGAAGGTGCCGCATTCCAGTTCCGCCTGCCGGATGGCCTGCTTGAGCGCTTCCGCGTCCACCGGGCCGTGGATCTCTATGTAGTTGGCCAGGTTGTACGTGGCGGCCTTCGGGTCCAGCTGGTGGGCGAACCACACGCCGAGCTGAGCTGCCGACAGCGGAAGTGACATGGCTTCAGCGGTGAATGTGCTCATGCGGGCTTCGATCACCTTTCCTGGCGCACTGGCCGCGACTCGATGGATGCGCTGGGTGCGGTTGGGTGCGACGATGCTGACCCGTGCGGCATCGGCGCCACCAGGCAATGAACCGGCACCTGATCCGGTCGTTCCATTACCTGCGAGTTGCCGGAGCCTTGCCTGGCCGCGATGCCCGGGCGCTGGGCAGGATGCCGCTGCGTGACGTCGGCCGATGCGCCGTGCCCAGGCAAACACGCGTGGACGAGGAGCACCCGTTGGTGAGCATTCCGGACAGAGGACTACTGCAATGGCTCGAAGAACGGTCTGCCGACCGGGGACTGCACTTCGCGGGCCCCGGCGACAGCTGGGACCACTGGTCCTACGCCCGTCTCGCCGACCTCACCTGCCGTACCGCGGCGGCACTGGCCGCCCACGGAGTGCGCAACGGTGACACGGTCGTGGTCGTCCAGCGCTCCAGCCCGGGCTTCGTCGCCGGGCTGTTCGGCACCATGGCCGCCGGCGCGACCGCGTGTTCCATCGCGCCGCCGTTCGCCTTCCAGCGGACCGACGCCTACGAGAGCCACGTGACCCCGCTGTTCGAGACGGCCGGGCCCGCACTGATCATCTCGGACGAGGACTCGCTGCCCCAGGTCAGCCGGGTCGCCGAGCGGCTGGGTCTGAAGCCGCCGGTCCTCTTCGACCAGCTCGTCGAGGGCGTCGCTCCGCTCCCCGCGCCGCTGCCGCCCGCCAGGTTCGCGCTGCTGCAGTTCACCTCCGGGTCAAGCGGCAACGCCAAGGGCGTGCGGGTCACCCACGAGGCGCTGCGGGCGAACGTGACCGCCATGCGCCGGTGGCTGCGGTGGACGCCGGACCTGCCGGGTATCACCTGGCTGCCGGTCCACCACGACATGGGCCTGATCGGCTGCCTGATGAACATCGTGACCACGGGATGCGACGGCTGGATGATGCAGCCGGAGGACTTCATCCGCTCCCCCTCGCGCTATCTGCGCTGCATCAGTGACCAGCGGGTCGGGCTGGCCGCCATGCCGAATTTCGGCCTCGCCTACCTGCTGCGCCGCGTCAAGACCGCCGATCTGGAGGGTCTGCGGTTCGACTCGCTGCGTTCGGTCATCCTCGGCGCCGAACGGATCGACCCGCGGGCGCTGACGGGTGTGGAGGACCTCCTCGGCCCGAACGGTTTCGACCGGCGCGCGTTCCTGCCGGCCTACGGCGGGGCCGAGGCCACGCTCGCCGTCACCGGGTTGCCTCTCGACGAGGACTGGACCGCGCTGGCGCCGAGCGGTTCGGAGGGCACCGCCGCGCCCATCGTGGGCTGCGGATGCCCGCTGGAAGGCGTCGAGGTGGAGGTCATCGACGACGACGGTGCCGTGGTGGCGGACGGAACCGTCGGCGAGATCGTCGTCAGGGGAGCGTCGGTGGCCACCGACTACGTGGGCCGGGCGAGCGCCGTGTCCGGGACCACCCTGGCCGACGGCACGCTGCGCACCGGCGACGCGGGATTCCTGCGGGACGGACAGCTCTTCGTCGTCGGCCGACTCGGCGACGGCCTGAAGGTGCGGGGCCGCATGGTCTTCGCGGAGAGCCTTGAGGCGCTGCTGCACCAAAAGGGCATCCCCGAGCGCCGGGTGGCCGTACTCCTCGGGGTGCGGGACGGCGTGAACACGGCGGCCGTGGTGTTCGAGACCCCGAAGCCCGAGTGGTTCGAGGTGGCGGTGGCCGTGCTGCGGGAATGGCTCGTCGACACCGAGCTGCTGCGCGTCGAGGTGGGCCGGGGCGGCCTGGCCGTCACCTCCAGCGGCAAGCCGCGCCGACGCGTGATGTGGCAGGCGCTGACCGCCGGCACCCTGACCGGCCAGGTCGGCGCACTCACCGAGCAGGCGCAGTCGAGCGCCCCACCACCGGAAGGCACCCGATGAACAGCACCGCACCATCCGCCGTCGGCGCCCAGGACGTCCACGACGCGCACCGCGCACGGATACGGGAGGTCTTCGACCCGTTCCGCGGGGAGACCGACGCGTGGGAGCGCGACGGGCACCTGCCCCGGGAGCTGTTCGCCGCGTTCGGGTCCGCGGGCGTCTTCCGCGACCGGTGGGCCGTGGGCCCCGCGGCCGGGCTCCCCCTGGCCCGCGCCCTGGTCGAGGAGGTCTCGCCGGTCAACGCCGGGGCCGCGCTCGCCCTGTCCATCCACAGCGAGCTGTTCGTGCACGCGCTGCACCGCTACGGGACCGCGCGGACGGCGAGCACGCTTCAGGACGCGCTGGCGGGGCGGGCCATCGGCTGCGCGGCGTTCACCGAGCCGACCGGCGGCTCGGATCTCTACGCGATGCGGACCAGCGCGCGACGGGTGCCGGACGGTGGCTGGCACCTGACGGGAGAGAAGCGCTTCACCACCAACGTCGGCCGTGCCACCCATGTCATGGTGCTCGCCCGGACGGGTCCCGGGGAGAACGCCTTCACCCTGTTCGTGGTTCCGCTGGAGCGTCCCGGCGTCCGCGTCACGCGCTTCTTTGACACGCTCGGCGTGCGCTCGGCCGACACCGGCGGTGTCGAGTTCGACGTGCGGCTGACCGAGGACGAGGTGGTGGGCCGCGTCGACGCCGGTCTGATGTACGCGCTGAAACTGCTGGACTACGAGCGACTCGCGGCGACGGTGGGCCTGGTGGCCGTCGGCCGGGCCGCCCTGGGCATGGCCGCCGTACACCTGCGTGAGCGCACGCAGTTCGGCAAGCGCCTCTTCGACCACCAGGCGCTCGCGCACCGCCTCGCGGACCGCTGGGCCGAGGTGGAGTCCGCGGCGGCGCTCCTCGACACCGCCTGCCGCACGGCCAGGGGCGACCACCTTCCGCACCATCTGGTCGCGGCGGCCAAGCTCGTGGCCGCCCGCGCCGGCAGCGCCGCCGTGGACGAGACGCTCCAGTTCCTCGGCGCGCGCGGCTACACCACCGACTACCCCCTTGAGCGCATGTACCGCGACGCCCGGCTGACCCGTATCGGCGGTGGAACGGACGAGATGCTGCGGCAGATCATCTGCCTGCATCTCGACGTGCCCGACGCCGCCGCGGCGGCCGTCCTCCAAGAGCACGAGAACCGTGTCCACGGCACACCGTCCGTCGCCGCGCACTGACGTCCCGTTCCCACAGGAAGAGAGCAACAGACATGGCCCAGAACGCGACCGTCCTGCAGGCGGATCTGGTCCCCGCCGTGGTGCACCAGGTGATCCGCCTGGTGGCACCGCAGGCCCCCCAGCACCTCCGGAGCGACCATCAGCTCATCGGTGACCTGGGTTTCCACTCGCTGTCCCTGGCCGAACTCGGCTTCACGCTGGAGGACCTGTTCCGTCTGGACTCCATCACCCCCGAGCGGGCCATGGCCCTGCGCACCGTCGAGGACATCGTGGACCTCATCCTGAACGCGCTGGCCCAGGACGCCGCGGAGCTGCCGGCCACCTCCGAGGTGGAGACCGTCTGCGCCCAGTACGGCACCACCTGGAACCCCGCCGCCTGACCGGGCGCCCACCACCACCCCGCCAGGTCGGGAAGCGAAAGGTTCTTCTCCCATGACCACCCGCACGGTCGATCTCCTCGACGAGACGATCCCCGAGGTCGTCGCCACGGTTCTCGGGCTCCGGGCTCCGGACGTCCGGCAGGACATCTCGTTCACCGAGCTCGGTTGCACGTCGCTGCAGCTGGGCGTGGTGTGCGCGCGGCTCGGCGACAGGCTGGGCCGCCCGGTTCCGTTGTCGCAGGTGTACCGCACAGGAACCGTGGAGTCCCTCGCGGCCTGGCTGCGGGCCGGTGACGGGGCGAGCGCACCCGCCGCACCCGCCGCACCCGCGGCGGCCCCGGCCGGCGCCGGGTACGAGGGGCCCACGCCGCTGTCGCGCATGCAATCGTACATGTTCCTCAAACACATGTTCAGTCCGGACGACCTCTCGTTGCACGTGGTGCGCAGCTGGCGGCTGACCGGGCGGCCGGACCGGGCGGCGCTGCGCGAGGCGGTCGCCACCGTGCACCACAGGCATCGCTTCCTGAGTTCGGAGTACCTGTTCAAGGAGGCCCCCTACATCCAGCCGGCCGACGTCCCGCCCCCGGTGATGAGCGAGCTGATCGCCGACACCGAGCAGGAGGCCGGGGAGGTGCTGGCGCGGGAACTCGCCCGGCCCTTCCGGCTGGCGAAGGGGGAGATCTGGCGTCCGGTCTACGTCGCCGTACGGCAGGAACACCTGACGCTCTTCGGCTTCTCCGTGCACCACATCGCGCTGGACGGCGGAGCCGCCGGGTTGATGTCCGGCGAGCTGGCGCGGGCCTACAACGCCGCCGTGAACGGCAGCACGCCCGAACTGCCCCCCGCCGCCGACCCGGTGGACGTCGCGGCGGCACACGACGCGCACCTGCCGTACGTCGACCTTGACGCCCAGCGCGCGTACTGGACCGAGACGGTGAGGGGGCTGACACCGCTGACCTACCCCGGCGGCCCCGAGGCCCCCCACGGTACCGCCTGCCGCATGGTGGAGACGGCTCTGCCCCCGGGCACCGTGGAAGGCGTACGGCGGCTCGCCTCGTCGAGGGCCGTCACTCCCTTCGCCGTGTACCTCGGCGCCTACGCGCAGGCGTTGGGCGAACTGACAGGCACGTCGGACTTCACCGTGGGCACACCGGTCAACCGGCGCGCGCACAGCGTGCTGAACACCACGGTCTCCAGCCAGATGGACATCTCCGTCCTGCGGCCGTCCATCGGCCCGCACAGCACGCCTCCGGAGGCGATCGCGTCGGCGGCCCGCGCCGCCAGGGATGCCTTCCGCCATCTCGACCTCTCCGTCCCGGAGATCGCCGACCTGCAGAGCGACCCGCCGCCGGGCCCGCGCAACCCGCTGTTCCAGAACGTCTTCGTCCTGCAGGACAACGACCCGGGCGGGCTGCCGCTCCAGGGACTGCCCTCGCAGTTCTTCCGTCCCCGCTACCCGGGTGTGTCCAGCGAGATCTACGCGGAGATCTGGCCGTCCGTGGATGACGGCGGGCTCCTGGTCATCGGATACCAGCCCGACGCCGTCTCCGGGGCGTTCTGCCGCCGGCTGACCGACGGCCTGCTGGCCCGCCTCGCCGGATACCTGGCCGCGCCCCCGCACCCGACCACCGATCCGCAGAAGCAGGTGGCCCCATGAACTCCCCCGTATTCGAGCCGGACACCACGGCACACAACCCCTGGGTCTCCGGACGCTTCCTCAGCGCCTATCCCGGGCTGCGGCTCATCTGTCTTCCGCAGTCGGGCGGCGGCGCCGGCGCGTTCTCCGGCTGGCGGCCGCACCTGCCGCCCGGCGTGGAGCTGGTCTCGGTCGAACTGCCGGGACGCGGCGGCCGGGGTGACGAACCGTTGCCGGACGACTTCGACAAGCTGGCCGACCAGCTCCTGGACGGCATCAGCGCCGAACTGTGCGCCCCGTACGCGCTCTTCGGGCACAGCTTCGGGGCGCTGCTCGCTTACGAGCTGACCCGCCGTATCGAACGGGCGGCGCTGCCGACGCCCCAGGCCCTGCTGGTCTCGGCCTCCCGCGCCCCGCACGTCCCGCCGGTCAAGAAGGTCTCGGAGCGCAGTGACGAGGCGTTGCTCGAATGGCTGCTCAAGAATGACGGAATGCCGCGGGAACTGCTGAAGTACGCGGCGTTCGTCACCTATGCCATGCGTGCGATCCGCGCGGACCTGGTGCTGGCCGAGACCTATGCCGTCGAGCGGCCCGACCCGGTCGGCTGCCCGCTGCACGCATTCGGCGGTTCCCACGATCCCGTCGTCCCGCCCACGGACCTCGACGCCTGGCGGGGCTACACCACCGCGGACTTCTCGGTCACGGTGCTGCCCGGCGGGCACGCCTACCCGCACACGGACCCGCGGGCCATGTTCTCGGCGATGGCGGCCGCCCTGCCCGGGCAGATGCCGGCAGCCGCCGCCTCCAGCCCTGTTTCGATCAACCCGCCGCAGAGGTGACGCAGTCGTGAGCGACCCGACAAGCATGTACACGCTCCATTCACGCGGAGAGGAGCTGACCGTCTTCTTCGACACGTTCCGCGGCGAGATCGCGGACCGGCTCGACGAGCACGGCGCGGTCCTGGTCAGGGACTGTACGGCGGATGACGTGGGGCACTTCCAACAGACCCTGGACCACCTGGGTTTCGCCCCGCTGCAGTACACGGAGCGGTCCACCCCCCGCAGTGAGGTGGCCGACGGGGTGTTCACCTCCACCGAGTACCCGGCCCGCGAAGTGATCCCGCAGCACTGCGAGTCGTCTTACTCCGACCTGTGGCCCGGCCGGCTGGCGTTCTTCTGCGTGACCCCGCCGGAGACGGGGGGCGCCACCCCCATCGCCGACGTGTCCGCGGTCCTCGCCGACACTCCGGACGCCGTGGTGACCGCGATGCACGAGCGTGGTCTGCGATACGTCCGCAACTACGGCGGCGGCGTTGGGCTCGACTGGCGTACGGCCTTCCAGACCTCCGACCGCGGCGAGGTCGAGCGGTTCTGCCGCGAGCACGCGCTCCAGTGGCAGTGGCTCGACGACGACTGCCTGCGCACGGTGCGCCAGGCCCCCGCGCTGGCCGTGCACCCGCGGACCGGGGTCCCCGTCTGGTTCAACCACCTCGTCCTCTTCCACCAGTCGGCGCTGGCGCCGGAGGTACGGGCCGGCCTGGTGGAGGTCCTGGGCGCCGAACGGCTGCCCAACGACGTCCTCTACGGCGACGGGGAGACGATCCCCGACGCGGACGTGGACGCGGTGCGCGCTGCCTTCGCGCGTCACACCCGGCGGTTCGACTGGGAGCGCAACGACGTCATGGTCATCGACAACATGCGCTGGTCGCACGGCCGCGAGGCGTTCACGGGCACCCGCAGGATCGTTGTCTCGATGTCTGACGCCCTCTCGCGCGCCGAGCAGCCCGACTTCGCCGTGCCCCTGCGGGGCTGACCGGCACGAACACCCGGACGGCTCAAAGGGAGGGGCGGCTGCCTCGGAGGACGTGTCGGGTCCTCCGAGGCAGCCGCCCCTCACAACGTGTCGGGTCAGCCGGCGAGGTACTCGGGGCGGGCCAGCGCCTCGTCCAGGAGCAGGTCCCGGATCTTCGGGCTGAGCAGGTCGATCTGCCGGAGAACCTGGATGACCTTGCGGAACAGCAACTGCCGGAAGCCGACCATCATCGGGTCCGTGCGGGCGAAGCGGACCCCCTGCTCCACGTCCAGGTCCATCTTCTCCCAGACCTCGCGCAGCAGGAACCGCTGGGACATCAGATGGATCGCCTCCAGCAGGAACTGCTCGCGCTCGTCCCGCTCCGCGGCCGACATCTCCTCGTAGAGCCCGTTGAGGGCGATGACGCCGAAGGAGATGTGACGCGCCTCGTCACGCGCGATCATCTTGGTGATGGAGGTGATGATGGGGTCACCGAAACCCGCGCTCGCGACCCGGGTCGCGGCGAGGGCGAGACCCTCCACGATGACCTGCATGCCCAGGTACACGACGTCCCACCGGGAATCGCCGAGCAGGTCCCGCAGCAGCGCCTTCAGGCCGCGGTTGATCGGATAGGTGACACCGAGCTTCTCGTCGATGTAACGGGCGTACGCCTCGACGTGCCGGGCCTCGTCGGCGACCTGAGCGGCGGCATACACCTTCGAGGCCATGTCGGGGACCGTCTCGACCAGCCGCGCCGTGGTGAGCAGAGCGCCCTGCTCACCGTGGAGGAACTGGTTGACCATCCAGGCCTGGTACTCCCAGCGGAAGGCGTCCCACAGCTCCCTGGGCACCGGGCTCTCCGGTGACGCGGCAAAGGGGGCGACCGCCTTGCCGAACTCCTCGTCGAGGGGGGCGCCGAACCGGACGTCGTAACTCCAGTCGATGTCCGTCGCAACGTTCCACTGGGAGACCTTGCTCTTCTCGTACAGGCCCCACAGCCGACTCGTCGTGGCGGTGTAGTCCCAGTTCATGATCGCGCGTATGTGCGCGTCGACCTCCATGAGCGCCGGCGCTGCACCCCCGAGCGTGAACAGTTCGTCCGCGCGGTTCTCCGCTTCACTGTCGGTCACCGAGCTGGCCATCCTTCCCAGGCTGTGAACCGGTCTCCACCATGACCGCAAGCCATCCGGCCCGCGGCTCGACCAGGCTCCTTCGACACACATCTACGCCGCCCATCCTCACGAGCGCCCGCTCACGCCTCCAGGCATCCGAGAGGCAACTGCCGGGCAGCCAAGTTGCCGACGCCTTACCTGGCAGGAACCGCGGCGGCCCCGGTTACTTGGAGACGGTATTCACAGGCGATCCCGAGGAGCCCCCGCATGACCGCACACCTGGACGGCGCACCGACGGTCCTGGACAGCGCGCGTCACCACCTCGTGCCGGGTGTGGCCGAACGCCACCGGATCATCGGGGCAGGAGCGGTCGAGGCCACGGCGAACGGCGCGGAGGTACTGCTGTCCAACGGCCGGAATGTGCTGGACTTCGGCAGCTACGCGGTACCGCTGTTCGGCCACCGGCCGCCCGCCGTGGTGGAGGCGGTGCACCGGGCACTCGACGAGATGCCGACGTCGACGCGGCTGCTCGCCAACCCCTACGCCGCACGGCTCGCGTCTCGGCTGGTGCGGGCCCTCGCGCCCGACCGGCTCACCAGGGTCTGGCTCGGCCTGAACGGCGCGGACGCGGTGGAGGCGGCCCTGAAGCTGGCCATCGCCCGGACGGGACACGCCTCCGCGCTCGCCGTCGAGGGCGGCTTTCACGGCAAGAGCATGGGGGCCCTGGCCCTCACCTCGGACCCCGAGCGCCGCAAACCCGTGCAGGGCTTCCTCGGTGACGTGCGCCATCTCCCCCTGGAGCCGTACGCGGTGGCCCGCGCGCTCGCCGAACGGCCCGCCGCCGCCCTGGTCTTCGAACCGGTGCAGGGCGAGGGCGGCGGTCGCATCCTGCCGCCGGAGCTGCTGCGCCGGTGGAGCGCCGACGCCCGTGCCGCGGGTGCCTTCGTCATTTCCGACGAGATCCAGTGCGGGCTGCGCCGCTGCGGGCCGATGTCCCTCGCCGTAGAGGAGGGGCTGGAACCCGACGCCGTACTGCTGGGCAAGCCTCTGGGCGGCGGGGTGATGCCGCTGTCCGCGATGGTGAGCACCGAGGACCTGTACGCCCCGCTCGTCGCCGACCCCTATTTCCACACCGCGACCTTCGGGGGCCATCCGGCCTCGTGCGCGGCGGGGCTGGCCGCTCTGGACCTGCTCGACACGAGGGCCGACCTCTTCGCCGCACACGAAGCCCCGCTCCGCCAGTGGCTCGGGGCTCTGCACGAGGAATTCCCCGACGTGGTCGTCGAGACCCGCGCCGTCGGCCTGTTCGGGGTTCTGCGGTTCGCCACCGAGGCCCAGGCGGGCCTGACGATCCTGGAAGCCGGCCGACGCGGACTGCTCCTCGCCCAGTGCCTCACCGCACCCACCGTCCTGCGCGTCCTGCCCCCGGTCGTCACCACTCACGACCAGATGGCGTCGGCCGCACACAGCCTGCACGCGGCCTGCCGGGCTGTGGCCCGCCGAACCTCGGCCTGAGCAGCCCTCATCATGCGCACAGCGCAGGTCTGAAGGCGCCCAGGGGGTGATGCAGGGGGTCATGCCGCGGGACAAGGGAGTCGCCCGCGCGGGCCTGGCGTAGTTCCAGCACGACCGGAACGCTCCCTGCCGGCTCACCGTCACAGGCGGGCCGCATCGGCTTGGTCCCGAGGGCTGCTGGCGCTTTACCGAGCCGCTGAGGAAGCGCTGACGGACATCGGCGAGCATGCCGAACCGGAGTGGGTCGAGGTGCGCCTGGCATACGAGACGTCCGCCACCCGTATGACCATCGAGGATTTCACCACCAAGGGCAGGCCACTGCCGACCCCCACTCGCGTCAGCGGCGGCCATGGCTTCATGACCATACGTGAACGGGCCGATCAGCTCGGCGGTACGCTTTCCGTAGACCAACGACCCCAGGTTTCCTGTCGAGTTGGAGGTATCCGCATGGAGCAGGCGATCCGCATCCTCATCGCTGACGACCAGCGAGCCGTCCGGGAGGGGCTGGCCATGATGCTCGGGCTGTTGCATGATGTCGATGTCGTGGGCGTCGCCTCCGACGGCGCCGAGGCCGTCGCGCTTGCCGAGGACCTCTGTCCCGACGTCGTCCTCATGGATCTGCGGATGCCCCGCTGTGACGGTGTCGAGGCCACACGTCTGCTGCGCGAACGCCGCCCCGAGATAAAAGTTGTCATCCTCACGACCTACTCGGACGACAGATCTGTGATCGACGCGCTGCGGGCCGGTGCCCGCGGCTACCTCACCAAGGAGACGGGCGGAGCGGAGATCCGGGAAGCTCTGAAACGTGTCCTGGACGACCACGCCGCCATCGACCCTGCCGTGCAACGTCATCTCATTGATGCCATCGTCAGTGCGCCTGCAACTCGGCGGCCGTTCTCGCGCCCCGGTCTTCCCGACGCTCTCACCCCCAGGGAGGCTGAAGTACTGACTCTCATCGCCGCCGGCCTGTCCAACACCGAGATAGCCGAGCACCTCGTCATCAGCGAGGTCACGGTCAAGAGCCATATCAATCGCCTGTTCGCCAAGATCAACGCCCGTGACCGTGCCCAGGCCGTCGCCTACGCATACCTGCACCGGCTCGTCGAACAAGCGCACAGCTGAGACACCGTGTTGTAGGCGCCGCGGGATGCTGAGGCAGGATGCCGAGCTCTTGCGCCAGGATGATCGAGTCATCAACGGGAGGCAAGTCCTACCACGTGATCGACCCCACGAATGGCCATCCAGAAACTTAGTGGTCGGCTCCGTAAATCCTTCGGGGGTTGATCACGCTGCCACCGTGGCGGAGCATTCTTCGTGGTGATCGGCGGTGTGCCGGTCGAGCCTAGCCAGCAGTTCGTCCAGGTCGGAGGTGGTGAACTTCCACTAGAACGGCTGTGCTGCGGCTTTGTAACGGTCTTCGAAGGCTCGGAGCCGGCGCAAGCCCCAGCCGCCGTCCGATGGGGTTACGGTCGGCCACGGCTCCCTGCCTGTCACGTGGTGACGGACTTGAATACGCTGCGAACTCAGCCGCCCCCTGCCCGCCTTCGACGTGGCGCTGTGCCAGTACTGGGAAGGACAGCTCGACTGGACCGGCCTCACCGCCTGGCCCGGCCTTGCCGACGGACCGGGCAGCTCCCAGCATCTGATCGGTGACCTCTCCCTCGAGGACTGCGACGACTACCTCGCCCGCCGCCTGGTCCAAGACCGCCGGCCCCTCATCAGCCCCGACATCCGGGCCGCGAGCACCGCCCGCTCCTACGGACTCCCCCTGCACCTGGACCTCGCCGTCGGCCGCTTCCTGGAAATCCGCCGCACCCGCGAACCCCTCCCCCAGGACTTCGACCACGCCTTCCCCGCCCTCCTGGCCCGCGTCCTGTCCGACCTCACCCCCGAGGAGCGGCACCTGCTGCGCTCCATATCGCTCCTCGACGCCTTCGACCTGGACCTGGCCACCCAAGCCGCCGGCCTCACCCACCAGGCCCCGCCCGCCGCCTGGTGGAACGCCCCCTCGTCACCGAGAACCCCTACGCCCTGTGGCCCTATCACCTGCACCGCGCCATCCGCGCGGATGTCCGTACCGACGACCACGGCGACGACCGATGGACCGACGCCGACTGGCAGCAGGCCGCCACCCGCGCCCTGGCCGCCCTCGGCCACCAGTGGGCCACCGCCAACGCGGGCCCCGGCATCAGCCGCCCCCTCCTGGTCGCGTGCCTGCGCCAAGGCCTGCGCCTGGCCCGCGAACACCGCCTAGAGCGACCTGGGCTGGCTCACCGACGCCGCCTTCGCCTACACCGACGACTCCCTGTGGGAACCCCTCTCCCCACCCGCCCCCGACCCGTCGCAGAACGTTGGTGATCCCGGACTGGACACGCCCGCCGACGCCCTGGCCGAGCTCCTGTCCGCGATCACCCGCCGCCAGCACGAGCACCGTCAGCGCACCGCCGACCGCCTCACCGCCGTCCTCGACACCCGCCTGCTGCCCGCCGAACTCACCGAACTGGCCTGGTACTACCGGGCCAAGGCGCATAAGGATCTTGCCCGCAACGACGACGCCCGCACCGGCATGCAGCACGTCGCCGACATGGGCGGGCGCCTCGCGCCCAAGGCCCTGCGGGGCCTGGCCAACCTGGCCCGTCTCGCCGGCGACTTCCCCACCGCCTTGGCCGCAGTGCCCTCACTGGGCTGGGAAGGCCGCCACCACCGCGTCCTGGGCGACATCCACTGGTCCCACGCCGACACCGGCCAGGCCGTCGCCGCGTTCGAAGCCAGCCGCATCGAAGCCGAGCAGCGCGGAGCTGTCGGGGAACGCGCCATGCTCCAGGTCCGCACCGCCCTGGCCCTCTCCTTCGCCGACCCGCAGCGCGCCGACGACGAACTCGCCCTCGCCCACCAGCTCCTGGACGGCGTCGACCAGCGCGCCAACCGCCTCCTGGCCCACATCACCGCCCTGCTCAAGGACGCCGGAACCCCCACGGTCACCGGCCGTGCCGAGCAGCTGCGCGCCGACGTCGAGGCAGCCGGACTTCCCTACCTCCACCGGTTCCTGGAACTGGCCCTCGCCTTCCACCACGCCGTCGACAACGACACCCAGGCCCAGGCCGCCACCATCGACCGGCTCCACGCCCTCACAGACAGCGGCGACTTCGCCCACTTCAACGACATCGCGCACTTCATGGCTAACCTGCCCCGCTCGCCCGGCTCCACCGTCCGCTGGCTCGACGGACCCGACGCCGCCCGCACCAACTGGCGGTGGCTCGTGGGTCCGTACCGTCAACGGTGGATCTTCGAACAGGAAGTAACACCTGATGACAGACGTGATCGTCTCGGCTGAGGCCGTCGAGGAAGTGCAGCCTGCCGGGGCACCGGATGCTCTGGATGACCAGTTGATCAGTCAGCTGGTGGACCGGGCGAAGGCCGACGGGATCAAGCTGACTGGCCAGGGCGGGCTGCTGCAGCAGCTGACGAAGAAGATCCTCGAGTCGGCCCTCGAAGGTGAGATCACCGACCACCTCGGCCACTAGAAGCACGAGAAGACAGCCAGCGGCAACACCCGCAACGGCATCCGGTCCAAGACCGTGATCACCGAGGTCGGACCGGTCGCCATCGACGTCCCGCGCGACCGCGAGGGCAGCTTCGAGCCGCAGATCGTGAAAAAGCGGCAGCGCCGGCTGACCGGCGTCGACGAGATGGTGCTCTCACTGTCCGCCCGAGGGCTCACCCACGGAGAGATATCCGCCCATCTCGCCGAGGTCTACGGTGCCGAGGTCTCCAAGACCACGATCTCCACGATCACCGACAAGGTGCTCGACGGCATGCACGAATGGCAGAACCGGCCGCTCGACTCGGTCTACCCGGTCCTGTTCATCGACTGCGTGCACGTGAAGCTGAGGGATGGTCAGGTCGCGAACCGGCCGATCTACGTAGTGCTGGCGGTCACGGTCGAGGGCACCCGCGAGATCTTGGGCCTGTGCGCCGGCGACGGCGGCGAGCGCCAAGTACTGGCTCCAGGTCCTGACCGAGATCAAGAACAGGGGCGTTGACGACGTCTGCATGGTCGTCTGCGACGGCTTGAAGGGCCTGCCGGACGCGATCGGGACGGTCTGGCCCCAGGCCATCACGCAGACCTGCGTGGTTCACCTCCTGCGGGCGTCGTTCCGTTACGCGGCCCGGCAGGACTGGGACAAGATCTCGAAGGCGCTCAAGCCCGTCTACACCGCCCCGACCCAGGACGTCGCGGAGGAGCGGTTCCTGGAGTTCTGCGAGATGTGGGGCAAGAAGTACCCCGCGATCGTGAGGCTGTGGGAGAACGCGTGGGCCGAGTACGTACCCTTCCTCCAATTCGACAGTGAAGTAAGGCGAGTTGTGTGCACCACCAACGCCATCGAGAGCGTGAACGCACGGATCCGCAAGGCCGTCCGCTCCCGCGGGCACTTCCCGAACGAGCAGGCAGCGATCAAGTGCGTCTACATGGCCGTCATGAGCCTGGACCCCACCGGGCAGGGACGCAAACGCTGGTCACAACGCTGGAAGGCCGCCCTGAACGCCTTCGAGATCACCTTCGACGGCCGACTCTCCGCCGCCCGCCGCTGACCCACTAACAACTCCAGAACCACCGTTAACTTTACGGACCCGCGCAAGCAGGAGTGACCCGGTGCGTTTCTTCTCCGAGTCGGTGCCGTGGTCGAGAAATCCGCAGGAGCGGGAGTAGCCCGTGCCGTTGCCATCCGGCCGACCAGCGCAGTTCAGGGAGCCCGCGGAAGCGGGAATGACACGGCGTTGTTCTCTAACTGAGTTACACCGCTGGGTAGAGCCCGCACGAGCGGGAATGACTCGATCCGTGACCCCAGCATCGGCTCACGCATGAGGTAGAAGACCCCGCGAGCGAGAGTGACTCGGCGATGACTCCCAGTTCATCTCGAGGACGTGGTAGAGCCTGCCCGAGCAGGAGTGACCCTCCGTCCCGCCGGAAAGCCTGCCGGCTTACGCGAAGTGCTCCACCAGCGGGAGTGACGCGTCGGTCTTGTCCCGATCGACGCCGACACTGTCGGCCTTGAGCCTGCTCAAGCGGGAGTGACCCATGCCGTTGCCACTCGACCGGCCACGGCAGGTTGCATAGCCCGCGCGAGCGGGAGTGACCCCGACCGGCGCTCACGGGTGAACGTGAGGCCTTCGTGAAGCCCGCGCGAGCGGGAATGACCCGTGGCTCCAGACGATGCCCAGCTACTCCAGTTGGTAGCGCCCGCGCAAGCGGGAGAAACCCGGCCCATCTGCAGTCCGTGCCCCAGAGTGAGGAGAAAGCACGCGCGATCGGGAGTGACCCGTCGGCGGGGATACGGGTGTTGGCACAGACAGCGCAGAGCCCGTGCAAGCGGGAGTGGCTCGATCCGTGACGCCAGCACCGGTGCACCCTCAAGGTAGGCAGAGGATCGGGAGTGACCCGACCTTGCCACGGTCAACTACGATCGTCTCGGCCGAGCCCGCACGAGCAGGAGTGAGCCGCCGGTGAGCCAGTCCTCGAAGTCAGGCGCGGGAAGGGCCCGCGAGCGGGAGTGACCCGACCCTCGTCGCCCTCAACACCGTTCCAGGAGACTCAGCGCCCGCGTGAGTGGGAGTGCCCCGTGCACCGCGACGGTTGCTGGCAGAATCGGACCGTGGAGTCCGCGCGAGCGGGAGTGACCCGACGGATGTGTTCCCTTCCCATGCTTTGAGTGCGCAGAGCCCGCGCGAGCGGGAGTGACCCTCCGTCCCGACGGTAGAGCCTGCCAGCCGACGCGTAGAGCTCTTCCCAGCGGAAGTGACACACCCCCATATGTGATTCCGGCGCGAAGGGATGCGCAAAGCCCGCGCACGCGGGAGTGGCCCGTCCTCGCCGGCGTCGCGCAGAAAGGGGTCGATGTGGGGGCCCCGCAAGTGGGAGTGCCTCAACCGCCCTGACCGAACGGCCCCCGCTCCTCTCTGGCGTGCTCATCTTCACCGGCGACTTCGACGAGCGTGACCTGGAGACGGCAAAGCGCACGTACCCAAGCCGCCGCCCGGTACTGAACACCGATGGCGGCATCGAGGTACACCCGGCCGGGTCGTCGCCGAGGTAGGGCAGAACGTCGTGCAGCAGGACCGCGAGTCGAGTTGGGCGATCGCTGGGGCGGCCCTCGCGCGCCCCGACTGCTCCGCACCGCATCAGGCCACCTCGACGGCGAGCGACGGATGGCATGGGAAGCACAGCTCCCCCCCCCCCCCCGGCACATCAAACTGACGACCCCCGCTGGCCCCGCCGAACTCGGCCAGTTCTTCCTGCTGGGGCAAGCAGAGAAGTTCAACATCCAGCTCACCGACGGCCGCCCGCCGCTGGGGCCACCAGAACGGACAGCGCCCGGATCTACTCCGCCACCCCGTGGACATCCGGCCGCTCAACGCCTGACCCCACCAAAAGAGCGGCAGCAACAGATCTCGCAGTGACGGCTCTATTCGGGGCCCGCGATCCGGACCTGATCGCGCGGTTCGTGGAGCACTGGACCCGTCTCATCATCCTGTGACCCGCCCGAGCCCTCTGCCCTCCCGCCCGTTCCCACCGCCTGTGAAGGAGCCTCCGAGCGTGCCGACCGTCACCGCACCGAGCCGGTTCCCGGACACAACAACGCCCACCCGCTCCGGGGGCGAGCCCGCTGAGGACGCCTTTGCGGGGGCCAGATCGACCAGACCGTCCGGGGTGCACGACACGAAAGGGTTCGAGTCGAGCGCCAGCGGGTCGATCGTGATCTCCTGCGACGCAGCGGCCAGGGCCAGCAGGTCTTGCCACGCGGCCGATGAACTGGGCGCAGCAACGCCCCGGTCGTCCGGCTACGGCCCCGCGGCGGCGGCCCCAGAAGCCAGCAGTCAGCGGCTGCGGCCTCGAGCTCGACGAACCAGCCGTCGGCGCCCCGAGTCTGAGTCCTACCGGAGACAGCGACGGCAGGGGCCAGTGATTCTCTCCGGCCCTACCCGGACCGTCGGTGAGGTGGAATTGTCCTCATCAGAAGTGGGGTCGGTCGGCGCCGTCGGCTGTGGAGTCGTAGGCGTTGACGTACGCGAGCCGGAACTTTGGACCGCATCTGCCAGTGGAGCCGAAGAGCGCTTCATCACCGAGCACCTGGTTCGCGGCCAGCGAGAAGATCCCATATGCCGAGCCGATGACTTGGCCGCTTTCGTCGAGAAACTCATAACGAATGTCGTAAGCCATCCCGTGCGCGGCGTGGTCGTGCAGCCAGAAAGTGATCCTCGCCGAGGAAGACTCGCCAGACTGGCAGGTATTCTTCACCCAGTACACATCGTTGACCGGATGCAGATAGCTCCGGCTCGGAGAAGCACTGATCGTCACGTGCTTGCCATCCGATGACACCGCTGAGGAACAGCCGCCGAGCGTCGCGGACATGAGAGCCAGAGCGACAATTACGGAATGGAATCTCACCCACTCGTCGTTCCAGGCTCCAGGCCACGGTGCTGGGCTTTCAGCAAGGCAGGGACCGCAAGGTGGCTGACCGTGCCGGGACGCGGCGCTTGCTGCGAGCACGATCGACCGACGGCACGCCCGTGCAACGGTCCCCTGTGCCGCACCCATCGGACAGCCACAACAGCGGTCGACACGGCCCACCTGCTGAGGTCGGCTATGAACTACTCCATAGCAGCGGCGCAGGTCAAGGGCACCTTCGTATTGCGTTTCTCACTGAACCGAACAGGCCGTTCTCACGTGTGTGCACCAGGAGTTCTCACCTCGCGCCTGAAGCAGACCCGTAACTCCCCTGACTCCAACGAGCCATACAGCCACCTTGAATGGCAACGGGATGAGAACTGCCCCCGACAGTGAGGTGATAGTCACCAGCCGAGACCGAGCAGAAAACCCGCCGCCGCAGAGCTCCACGCTCCGGAAGCACGGCGGCACAGTTGCCCGATCTGCCAGGCCAGCGGCGCCCACTCGACGCAGAGACCGCGCCGACCCCGGCACCGGACTGGAGCGAGAGCCTGGACGACCTCATCAGCGTCGACACCCCGGCCCAGACCGGCACGAGCGAGCCGGAGGGCGCGGGCGGGCTGCCGGGAGCGGCAGGCGGGTACGGGCTGTGGGACGCCGAAGCGGAAGCCGAGCAATGGTGAACACCTCACCGCGTACGAACGATGCGCCGGCCGGCAAGCCGCCGACGGCAGGCTGGTCTCCCGGTGACACAGCGAACGCCGACGGCGACGCCCCTGACCTGCAGCCGCAGGCGGTGACCACCTGGGACGGCTTCCAGGCCTTCGCCACCACCCCCGTAGCAACTCCTCCCCCGCCCGGGGCGCCACCCCGCGATCTCGAGGAACGGCTGGCCTATCACTCGCGGTTCGTTACCGTGCGCACTCCCGCTATCGACGCGCTCGCCAAGAACGTGCGCACCCTGATGATCCTCGGCCGCCACCAGGCCGTCACCGCACGGCCGTCCCTCATCGTCACCGGCCCCGCCGGCGCCGGGAAAACCACCGCCCTGCTCCAGGTCGGACGCGCCTGCCAGCTCGCCCACACCCGCCGCCACGGCCCCACAGCAACAGCCGGTCAGGCCCCGGTCGCCTACGTCCTGGTCCCGCCCGCAGCCAGCGCCAAGACCCTCGCCATCGAATTCGCCCGCTACCTCGGCATCCCCGTCACCGCCGGCATGTCCCAGGTCCAGATCACCAACGCCGTCTGCCACACCTACACCTCTGCCGGCGTCCAGCTGGTCCTGATCGACGAGATCCACCGCCTCAACCCCCGCACCACCACCGGCGCCCAGAGCGCCGACCTGATCAAAGACCTCACCGAACGCATCGGCGCCACCTTCGTCTACGCCGGCATCGACGTCACCACCACACCCCTGTTCACCGGCGTACGCGGCGCCCAACTCGCCGGCCGCGCCTCCCTCATCGACTGCGCCCCCTTCCCCGCACGCCTCGGCAATCAAGAGCCCTTCCGCGACCTCATCATCGCCATGGAAAGCGCCCTCGACCTGCGCCACCACCGGCCCGGAACCCTCCCCAAACTGGCCCCCTACCTGCACGAGCGCACCGCCGTCCGCATCGGAAGCCTCGCCCGCCTCATCCGCCAAGCAGCCATCACCGCCCTGATCGACGGCACCGAACGCATCACCAAAACCACCCTCGACGCCATCCGCCTCGACCACCTCGCCGAACAGCACCACCGCCCCCGCACACCGCCACGAAGCCGCAGCACCGGCACGTCGTGAGCCGGACAGACGCCACCACCCGCACCGCGGTCACAGTCGCCCCCGCGCCTGCCGTCCTCACCGCAGAGGCATGGTTGCGGACCCCTCCAGCAGCACCGGGCGTGCTCCGCGTAAGGCCACTGCCCTTTGAGGCGACCGCCTCATACGCCCAACGCCTCGCTATCGCCTACCAGTTGACGCTTCCCCAGCTCCTGGACGGGGCCGGTATCACCCTCCACCGCCACGGCACCCTGCCCACGGCCGAACTCCACCTCAACCACAACGCGGCCCGGCACCTCGCCGCCCTCACCCGCATCCCGCTCCCCCACCTCACACGCGCCCTGCCCCACCTCCCGCTCAGCGACGCCGCCCACGCCACCGGAGCAGCCGCCTACTGGAAGCGGCTCAATGCCGAGCAGCAGCCTGTGCGCGCCTGCACCCTGTGCACCCGCCACCGCACCCACGACACCACCGACACCGCCTGGGTTCACCGGCCGCCGCACCGACTGATCTGCCCGCGCCACCACCAAGCCGCCCCCGACCCATGACTCACCACCACCATCCACACCCGGGCCGTGCCGGAGCTTGCCGCCGCGCACTACACACACCAGCGACTCCTGCACCACCCCCGAGCTGTTACCGCCTGGACCGCGGCGCGCGCCATCACCACCCGCTGGTACGACCACCAGCAACACCTCACCCACCGCTGGCACACCCGCCTCACCCAACTGATCACTGACAGCCCCCGTCTGGCCACCACCAGCAACGCCTCCCCCGCCCTCCTGGCACGCGACCTCGTGACCTACCCAGAGACTGTCGCACTGGCCCGCACACTCGCCGTGCTGCCGAACCAGACACGCCACACCACCAACGACGCCCTCAGACTCATCGCCCACCGACTCAGGCTGCCCCGCCTCGCCCCCAACACGAACGATCCCCTCCATGCCTTCCTCACCCACACACGCCACTGACCAGCACAAGTCCCCATCCAGCCAGGCGCATTGATGCCACCCCCTACAGGTGTGCCACCACACCTACGAAAAATCCAAGATCAATCCCACACAACTACCGGACCACAGACCAAGCACCCGAACAACCAAACCGAACACCCCAACAAGCCACACCCACCACACCCGAAACCGACCGCTCAGACCATTCCGAATCCCACCCCGAAAGACGGAACACCAGACCAGAACAGCTCAACCCACTGAAGACCAATGGCCCGTCACATCTGACGGCCGATCTCACCGTGCCGGAGGAGCTAGCCACGGTCACCGCGCGGCTGACCGACCCTGACCGTCCGATCGACCTGCTGGTCAACAACGCCGGCTCAGGCTCCCGTCCACCCCGGCCGCTCGCCCGCCAGCCGCTGGAGTACGAGCTGGCAAAGGTGGGACTCAACGTACTGGTACCGCTGCAGCTGACCCATGCGGCGCTGTCCATAATGACTCCCCGTCGGCACGGCGGCATCCTCAATGTTTCGTCCATTGCCGGCTTCCTCCCTCAGCCCCAGGGCGCGACCTACGCCGCGACCAAGGCATTCCTCACATCGATGACAGAGTCGTTGTACTGCGAGGCACGCAAGTCCGGGATCCACGCCACAGTGCTCTGTCCCGGTTTCGTCCGACGCGGCGAGGGCGGGGCGCACGGCGGAATGCGCAGCAGGCGCCTGCCGGAGTTCGTCTGGCTCGATCGGGACGAGGTGGCCCGCGAGGCGATCGCAGCCGTGCGGTCCGGGGAGCCGGTCTGCATTCCCGGGTGGCGCTACCGGGCGACCATCAAACTGAGCAAGATCCTGCCGCGCTCGGTGTCCTATCGCGTCTTCGAACGTCTGTGGGGGCGTTAGGGCCCACGAAGCACGGCTGCTGATCGCGGAGGCCTGGGACCGTCAGAGTCCTGGCCAGATCGATGCATCCGGTGCTTACCCCCACTGCCGGGGTCTGTCAAACGAGCGGTGTAACTCGGGTTGTTGAGGGTTACTGGCGGGCTGCGGAGAGTCGGCCGTCGAAGGTGATGTCGAAGGCGTTCAAGGCTGTCTTCCAGCGCATGGTCCAGCGGGCTTGGCCCTTGCCGGTCGGGTCGAGCGACATGATTGCCATGTAGACGCATTTCAGTGCGGCCTGCTCGTTGGGGAAGTGGCCGCGGGCTTTCACCGCCCGTGGGATCCGCGCGTTCACGGACTCGATCGCGTTCGTCGTGCAGACGATGCGGCGGATTTCGGTGTCGAAGCGGAGGAAGGGAGTGAACTCCTCCCACGCGTTCTCCCAGAGCCGCACGATCGCCGGATACTTCTTGCCCCACGCGTCGGCGAACTCCGCGAACCGCTCGAGTGCGGCGTCTTCGGTCGACGCGGTGTAGACGGGCTTGAGGAGTTTCGCGATCTTGTCCCAGTCCTGGCGGGCGGCATAGCGGAAGGAGTTCCGCAGCAGGTGGACCACACAGGTCTGCACGACCGTCTGCGGCCAGACGGTCTCGACCGCGTCGGGCAGGCCCTTGAGTCCGTCGCAGACGAGCATAAGGACGTCGTTCACGCCGCGGTTCTTGATCTCGGTGAGGATGTGCATCCAGTGCTTGGCGCCCTCGCCGCCGTCGCCGGCCCACAGCCCGAGAATGTCGCGCCGACCCTCGGTCGTGACCGCCAAGGCCACGTAGATGGGCCGGTTGGCGACCGCGCCGTCGCGGATCTTCACGTGGATGGCGTCGATGAAGACCACCGGGTAGACGGCGTCGAGCGGCCGGTTCTGCCATTCGGCCATGCCCTCGAGAACCTTGTCGGTGATCGTGGAGATCGTCTGACGGGACACGTCGGCGCCGTAGACCTCGGCAAGGTGGGCCTGGACCTCGCCGGTGGTCAGGCCCTTCGCCGCGAGCGAGATGACCATCTCGTCCACGCCGGACAGACGCTTCTGCCGCTTCTTGACGATCTTCGGCTCGAAGGAACCCTCACGGTCGCGGGGCACAGTTATCTCCACCGGGCCGACATCCGTCAGCACGGTCTTGGATCGGGTGCCGTTGCGGGAGTTGCCACCGTTCTTCCCGGCGGGATCGTGTTTGTCATAGCCGAGGTGGTCGGTGATCTCGCCCTCGAGAGCCGACTCCAGGAGCCGCTTGGTCAGCTGCTGGAGCAGCCCGCCCTCGCCGGTCAGCTGAAGGCCCTCGGCCTGAGCCCGGCCCACCAGCTCGTCAATCAACCGGTCGTCCACAGGCTTCGACGGAACCGCCTCAGACGGCTCGGCAGGATCGGCCTCGGTCACGTTGTCGCTGGTCATCGATGCATCTTCCATGATCGGGAGTTACACCGAACGTTTTACAGTCCCGCACCGGGTACTGCTGGCGGGGCACCTCAGCGTAGACGGTGTGGGAGACGACCCCGTCGCGTTCCAGGTGGCGCAGGGCGAGGGCGAGCACGCGCTGGAAGACGCCTGGAACCCCCTGGTGCAGGGCACAAGGACCGCAAGGGACCGTGGCCACCGATGACCAGGACCGACCACTTGTCGCCGATCCGGTCGAGGTCTCCCGGAATCTTCGGCCGTTGTCCGGCCAGGTCTCGCGCGGGCAGGGGCATCGGCAGGTCAGGCGTCGCCGGGTGCGGGGCGGCGGCACAGTCAGGGTCAGTCGTGTGCGCTGCGTACATCAATGTTCCTTTTGTGAGGCTCTCGTTGCATCCCTATGGTGGGGCTACTCACTAATCGTAAGTATGTGAAGGAGTGACATGCCGGTCCAGCGTCTCAACCACGCCGTGCTCTACGTCCGCGACGTCGAACGCAGCGTCGCCTTCTACACCGATCTGCTGAGCTTCCGCACCGTGTTCCGCGTCCACGCCGACGGCGACAAGGTGCGCGAGGGCGCGTTCCTGCAGGCCGAGAATTCGACCAACGACCACGACTTGGCCTTCCTCCAGATCGAGGGCCCGACTTCCCCGCAGGGCCCGGGCCGACGTCCCGGGTTAGCACACCTGGCGTGGGAGGTGGACACCCTGGCCGAGTTCCAGCAGATCCGCGGCAAGCTGCTGCAGGCAGGCGCACTGTCCTACGAGTTGGACCACGGCACCACCAAGTCGCTGTACGCCGGCGACCCGGACGGCCTGGAGTTCGAAGTGTGCTGGCTGGTGCCCGCCGAAAGGATCAACGAGGTGGCTCCCGTGGCCTTCGCACCGCTCGACCTGGACGCGGTCATCGCACAATTCGGCGCCGACCTCCCGGGCGGGACCGGCATCTCCGCGCCGGCCCCCGTCTGAATCAGCAAACGCCGTCCTTCGGTCTGACCGACACCCCGCAGTGCAATGCTGACCTGGGGACGCTGCTCACCCGGAACTCCTAGCGAAATGCCCTTCATTGCGCTCGGAGCATGCCGAGACCGGTGAGCCGAAGACGCGCTGTCTCGTACGACCAGTCTTTCTGGCGCCGGGCGATGACGGCGCGGCCGGGGCGAGCACCACGACGCGGGGTGCCCCTATGGGTTTGGTCAAGGTGATGTGGCGGGTTGGGGTTCGTAGAAGGTGCCGTCGCGGAGCCTGGCGAAGAGGACGTCTGCTCGTCGTCGGGCGAGGCGGAGGAGGGCTTTGGTGTTTGTGTCCTGAACGCGAAAGGAGGTGGGCTACCCGGACCCCGCCTACTTCACCCGGGTCTTCACCCGGCACTTGGGGACCACCCCGACCGCCTTCCGGCGCCAGCAGCAACAGCGGACAGTCTGACGCTCGGGGCCAAGGCTCAGGCTCGGGATGGGGTTTGCGGAGCGGGGGTTGCGACTGCCACCCAAACCGACCTGCTCCCGGGCACGGGGCCGATCCCCGTGCCCACCCCATCCTCTTCGGCGTCGTCGTACTCACGTTTGTCGCCGGCTTCGGATACACCTGCTGGCAGGCGGTTCGGTGTCCTGAGAAGTAGGTCGCATCGGGCGGGAACGACGAACTGATCGGTGCGCTCCCGGTTACTTGTGGCCGGGGCTTCGACGTCTCGGGTGCGGGCTCGTCAGTGGTCTGAGCGATCCGCTTCCCGGTGCGGTCCGGTGCGGGCGATCCGTCGCCGGCGAACGGTCGAAGGCCCAGGGAAGTGGTGGGATGGAGTGCGGGATCGCGATCCGCATACCGAGTGGCAATGTCCGGGGGACCGATCTGGAGGGCGTTCTTCAGGACGGTGTGGCGTCCGGGAAATGCGTGGTCAACCGGGCTCATGCTGGGCACCGGATCCCTCTGTGCACCCCCACGACGCACAACGGGGGGACCCCTCGGAAGGGGCCCCACCGGGGGGGGACGAAGGAGGTGGTCCGGCCCCGTCCTCAACGGGTCACGCGGCAACGAGCGGTGCGACCGGGCTCAGAAACGGTCCGGTGCACGCTCCGGGAGCGGAGACCCGGGCAGCAGGTCCCGCTTCTGTTTCTTGCGTCCCTCCGGGACCGAGCCAGCCGTCACCTCGCAGGTCACGTCCTTCGCCGGGAGCTTGCCCGAGCGCAGATAGTCGGCGACCGCGTCGTCCGTGCACGCGTTGCCGTTCGGGTAGACGCCGTGGCCCTCGCCGCCGAGGACGGTGACCATTTTCGAGCCCTTCAGGTCGGCGTGCATGGCCCGGCCACTGGGCAGCGGGGTCTGCGGGTCCCACTCGTTCTGGACGATCAGGGAACCGACGCTGTTGTTCACCTTGGTCGCCGGTTCCACGGACTCGCCCCAGAACGCACAAGGCTTGACGCTGGACGCGAAGTCCCCGAATAGCGGGTACCGGCCCTTGTCCTGGACGGCGTCGCGCCGGTAGCTCTCAGGGTCGCGGGACCAGGCGGCCGAGTTGTCGCCGCACACGATGGCCAGAAGGCTCGCCGTCTCATTGTCGGACGGCACCTCGGCGGCACCAGCGGCGGCGCCTCCCGTACCAGCGGCGTCGGCAGCGGCTCCTGCCGGACCGGCCCCTTCGGCTCCGGCGAACGCCGCGAGCTTCTTCGTGGACGCGGACTTGCCGGCTGCGGCCTTCTTCAGCTCCACGACCCCCTCGGTGGCGTACTCCGGGGTAAAGACCGCCGAGCGGAAACCGCTCCGGAGGTCATCACCCGTGTTCAGCTGCCCGTCCACCTCGATGGGCTTCTCGTCGGCCTGCGCGACCAGGTCCCAGAAGGTCCGGCCGACCTTCTTCGGTGTCTCACCGAGGCCGTACTTCTCCGACCGGTCGGCGGCCCACTCGGTCCACCGGTCGAACGCCGGCTCGGCGCCCTTCGCCCACCACTGGATCATCCCTCGCCAGGCGCGCGCCGGATCGACCGCGCTGTCCAGCACGAAACGGTCGGCCCGGCCCGGGAAGAGCTGGGTGTAGACGGCGCCCAGGTAGGTGCCGTACGAAGTGCCCAGGTACGAGATCTTCCTCTCGCCGAGGACAGCCCGGAGCAGATTCATGTCGCGCGCGGTATTGCGCGTGGTGATGTACGGGAGCGTGTCGCTCGCCTTTTCCCCGCACTTGTTCGCGACGCCACGTGCCCAGGCGACGTCCTTGTCGAACTTCTCCTCCTTGTACGGCCGCAGCCAGTCCTCCTCCTCCGGCTTCAGGTCACAGGAGACCGGGCTGCTCTCTCCCACACCGCGCGGGTCGAAGCCGATGAGGTCGTACTTCTGCCGCACGGACTCGGGCAGCCTGTCCTGCAACTCCATCGGCATGTAGCGCCCCTGCATTCCCGGGCCGCCGGGGTTGGAGAACAGGACACCGTGCCGCTTACCGGGCGCGGTGCTCTTGATCCGGGATATGGCCAAGTCGATCCGCTTGCCCCCGGGAGCCCGGTAGTCCAGCGGAACCTTGATCGTGGCGCACTCGAACTCCGCCGGAGAGTCGGCGTCGCACCGCTTCCACTGCGGCCTCTGCTTCACATAGCGGCCCAGCGCGCCCCTGGTGGCGGACGGCTTGGAGGCCAGGGCAGCGGTCGGCGAAGCGGCAGTGGCCGGAGCAGCGGTGGCCGTCGAGGTGGCGAACGCGGGGGCCAGCATCGCCGTGACACCGACAGCCAACAGGGGCACGAGACATCTTCCACGCATGTAATCGATCCTTCTGGTCGCATGTTCGGACAGGAATGATCATGCAGGGGGAGTACGCCGGAATCGTCAGCCGAGCGGCCCCAACTCCCTTCCGACCTGGGCGTGACGCACCGCCGCACCTCGTCCCTGGGTCGTAGTACCGGATATGGAGCACACCCTGCACGCGGCGGCCGTCGGAAACCAGACGGGCGTGAGGTACCACTGCCGTGCGTCGTTCATGTTGTCGCGCAGTGCCGGCCCTCGATCACGTCCTGGCTCCGCGCACAACGTTGCCCCACAGGACGCGCTGGTCGCCATTGGCCACCTTCAGCGGCGCTCGGCGAGCGCGCAAACGTCCCGGCGTGACCCGAGGTGGCTGTGGGCCCGCCACCTGGAGCGGCAGGGAACCCGGCATCACCGCCTGCGGCTGTGCCCACGTCACGAACGGTCCTCCTGGACGATCCGACTTCAGGTCGAGCCACTCGGCCTTTAGGGGTTCTTGCAGAGTGATCTTCCTGTGGCACGGTGGAGAGGTTGTTGATGCCGTTGTTCAGAGGTGTGGATGTCGCTGCGGAAGCCGTGGGAGATCGGTGACGAGTCGTGGTCGGTGGTCGAGCCGTTGCCACCGAAACAGGAACGGCGGTACTGGCACCCGGGACGCAAGCGGATCGAGGACCGCAAGACGCTCCAGGGTTGTGCTGTTCGTTCTCTACACGGGTATCCAATGGGAGTCCCTGCCACAGGAGTTGGGCTTCGGCCCGGTCCGACGTGCTGGCGGCGGCTGGCGGAGTGGCAGGCAGCCGGTGTGCTGCTCGCTCACGCGAGGCCGCGTCGGGCACCGCCCTCTATGGCGATGATGGTTTTGGCGGCTCGGCAGCGTATGCGTCGGTCGGGGCCGGCCCAGCAGTTGATTCAGACCGGGTCATCCGCCAAGCGGACGATCGCCTTTCCTGTGTTTGCGCCGGTGAGCATGCCCGTCAGCGCCGCAGGAACGGCCTCGATTCCCTGACTGGCCGTCTCTCGGTACGTCAATCGGCCGCTCTCCAGCCACGCTCCCACCTGAGGAGCGAATTCCTCCCGAAGGTCCTCGTGATCGAACGCGATGAACCCCTGCAGACGGAGCCGCTTGGCCACGATCTTGAACGCATCTACCGGCACTGCGTCATGCTCGGGCGCGTTGTAGGTCGAGATGGTTCCACACATCGCCACCCGCCCGAATTCATTGAGTACGTCGATCGCCGCGGCAAGGTGATCGGACCCCACATTGTCGAAGAAGACGTCAAATCCGTCGGGAAACGCGTTCCGCAGTTGATTCAGAACCGGACCATCCTTGTAGTTGAATGCCGCGTCGTATCCCAGCTCGTCGACCAGGTATCTCACCTTTTCGATGCTCCCTGCACTCCCCACGACCCCCCTGGCGCCGGCCAGCGAGGCGAACTGCCCCACCATGCTGCCTACGGCACCTGCTGCGCCGGACACGAAGACAGAGTCCCCAGGCTGGAAGCCTGCGCTACGGAAGAGTCCGACGAAGGCCGCGAAGCCAGGCCCCCCGAGGACGCCAAGATAGTAAGAGCTCGGGTAGCGCCCCTTGTCGACGATGCGACCCGCCGTGGCGTCGACTACTGAGTGCTCTCGCCACCCGGCCTGATGCACGAGCCAAGATCCCAGAGGGACATCACCGCTTCGTGTCTCGATGACCTCACCTACGGCTCCGCCAGTCAGGGCCTCCCCGAGCTTGTAAGGGGGGGGCGTAGGACGGCACATCGTCCATCCGTGACCGCATGTAAGGGTCGACCGAGAGGACAAGATTCCGCACCAGACACTGGCCTGGCTGCAGGGCCGGGAGATCACGCTCGACCAGCCTGTACGTCTCGGGGGCAGGGAGCCCTACAGGTCGTTGCACGAAGTGCCACTCCCGTGTCATCTGAGACATCTTCAGCCCTTCATTCTTGGAGTCTGAGTGTGAGGCTGTGGAGACCCAGTGCACACAGGCCTCCATCACCACTGCATGCAGCACCTAACCGGCCCGGCGCCGTGGCCGCGGGATCAGACGGTGAGGACGAGCTTGCCCCGGAGGTGACCGGCGTCGAGCAGCCGGTGCGCATCGGCGACGCGCTCGAACGGGAACGTCTCCTGCACGTGGACCCGGAGCCTGCCCTGTTCGACGAGTTCGATCAGACCCCGCAGGGCGACCGGATCGGGGTCGACCGCGATGCCGCTGAAGCGCATGCCCGCCGCCTCGTACGCGGCGAGGAGCTCCGCATCCTGTTCGGCGGCCGCCGTCACCAGGTGACCGCCCGGGCGGAGCACTTCAAGGGACCGCTCGGCGGTGTCACCGCCGATCGTGTCGAGCACGACGTCGATGTCGCGGACCGCTTCGGTGAAGTCGACCGCCGTGTAGTCGATCACCTCGTCGGCGCCGAACCCTTCGACGAACTTCCGCTTGCTCCCGCTCGCGGTCGCGATCACGTGCGCGCCGAGCGCTTTCGCGATCTGGATCGCGACGTGGCCGACCCCACCGCCACCGCCGTGGATCAGGACGCGGTCGCCCTCGGTCACGCCGCCGAGGTCGACGAGGCCCTGCCACGCCGTCAGCCCGACGACCGGCAGGGCCGACGCCTCGATGTGCGAGAGCGACGCCGGCTTGCGTGCCAGGTGCAGCGCCGGCGCCGACACGACCTCGGCGTACGCGCTCGCCGCCCGCGGGAACAGTGGCATCCCGAACACCTCGTCGCCGGGCCTGAACCGCCACGTCTGCGGCGCCTGTTCGACCACACCGCTGATGTCCCAGCCGAGGATGAACGGCGGCTTGCCGATCAGCGGGAACTCGCCGGCGCGCAGGCGCGCCTCCAGCGGGTTCAGCCCGATCGCCTTGACGCGGACGAGAACCTCGGTCGGCAGGGGCTGGGGCTCGGGCGCGTCCACGAGGGTGAGCACGTCGGGACGGCCGAACGTCTGCTGGGTGATGACTCGCATGTCTCTCCTGGTTTTCGCTGTGAGAACGAGGCTAGGTATGGACGACGCAGGCGCACCACCGGTCTTACGCCAGGAAATTCCGAAAACCCGCCAGCGCTGGATGGTGCGCGGCCTGCGGCCGCCGGGGTCTGCTGCCGAGGTCACCTGTCCTGGCGTGAACGGCATGAGATCCGATCCGCTGGCGACGCTCGTGAAATGACCTCGATTCCGGGCGGCCATGTCAGGAGACTTGCGAAGGCGGGCTAGAGTAAAAGCCGATGACCGAACTTGCGCACGAGCCAGTGTTCTTTTCGATCGCCGATGCTCCGGCCTGCGAGCCCATGGCACATGGCGAGGCCATCGCCGCGCACTTCCACGACTACGGTCAGCTTAGATACGCCGCCTCCGGAGCACTGGTCACGACGACCCAGGCGGGCACGTGGGCGGCGCCGGCGAACCGGATTATGTGGATGCCTCCCTTCTGCGTGCACAGCAGCCGGTCGTACGGCGAGACCGATGTCCGGATACTTCAGGTGCCGACGGCGCTTGCCGAGCAGTTGCCACCCCAGCCGTCGGTGTTCACGGCCAGTGCGCTGATGCGCGAGGCCTACCTGGCGATGATCAACGACCGCGAACCAGAGGGCAGCCCCCGCGCCCGCCTGCTGCTTGAGGTCGTCATCACTGAGCTCGCCCGTGCCCCGCAGGAGTCACTGCGCCTCCCGGAACCGAACGACGCTCGCCTCAAGGCCGTTACCGACCTGCTGCACGCCGACTCGGCCAGCCCGGCGACGCTGGCCGAGCTGGGGCACAGAACAGGCTCGAGCGAGCGAACCCTCAGCCGCCTGTTCAGCAGCGAACTGTCGATGAGCTTTCATCAGTGGCGCACGCTGCTGCGTATCCAGCGGGCACTGCTCGAACTCTGCGAAGGCGCCTCGGTCACCGACACCGCCATGCGACTGGGCTGGGCGAACCCGAGCAGCTTCATCGACGCTTTCACCGAACTCGTCGGCCAGACACCCGGCCGCTACCGCTCAACACGGCGTGCACTCCACGACTAACTTGACTCTGTCGGGGATCTTGGAGCTGGCGAGGTCAGGTGCCCAGGGTTCGCGGGACTGCAAAACGTTCGACTCTGGCCTTTGCGTCCGGGCGGGTGGAGGGACCAGCCGCAGTGGAATGATCTTGCTGTGGCTGGTGTGATCTCGGCGTCGGAGCCGTCTTGGATACTCCCGTTCACCGGGCTGAGCCCGCGACGGTTCACGAAGTTGGTGACGGCACTGCGTCGCGCGGGGGTCGGCGCCACTCGCCGGGGCAGGCCGTGGAGCCTGCCGCTGGAAGACAGAACACTGCTGGTCACGGCGTACTGGCGCTCCAACTTGACGATGCGCCAACTCGCCGTGTTGTTCGGCATCTCCAAGTCTGCTGCCGGCCGCATCATCGACCACCTCGGTCCGCTCCTGGCGCTTCAGCCCCGGCGCCGCTTCGCCAGAGATGCCGTACTCATTGTCGACGGCACCTTGGTCCCGCGACCACACGATCGCCGAACAGTCCAGGAATTACAGGTACTCCACCAACCACCAGGTCGTCATCGACGCCGACACCCGCAGAGTCGTCGTGGTCGGCCGGCCCCTGCCGGGCCACCGAAACGACTGCAAGGCGTGGGAGCAATCCGGCGCCAAAGCCGCCGTCGGGAAGACGATGACGATCGCCCATGGCGGCTAATCCGGGCACCGGACTCGTCATGCCCCACCGCCGCCCCAAGGGCGAGGAACTCCCCGACTGGAAACAGGAGCACAACCGCTCCCACAAGCAGGTCCGCGCCCGCGTCGAGCACACCTTCGCCCGCATGAAGACCTGGAAGATCCTCCGGGACTGCCGCCTCAAGGGCGACGGCGTCCACCACGCCATGCTCGGCATCGCCCGCCTCCACAACCTCAACCTCGCCGGATGAACGAGCAGACTCTCAGCGGCCGACCCCATCCAACTCGACTCGAAGATCTTTTGCGGGACAAGCCTTATAGGCATCCCGCTGGCGAAGGCTGCCCGGCTGATGGATAAGTTCCAGCATGCCTGCGACGTCCTGCAACACCGCATCGACTGTGCGGCAGAACAGCAGTCCTCGTACTGAGAACAGAAACGAAAAAATGGGTGCATTATTGACTTAGGAAGTGGGGCGATCCGTGATCGGAGGTTCGTCGTGATCATTCTCGGAGTCATCCTCCTCATCGTCGGTCTGGTGACCGGGCTGGGAATTCTATGGACCATCGGAATCATCCTGGCGGTTATCGGGGCGGCCCTGTGGGTTCTGGGTGCGGTGGGCCGTGCGGTCGGAGGTCGCAGGCACTACTGGTAAACGAGGTCGAATCAACGGCGCGGACGAGGTTCCAACACGAGGTGGGCCCGCGTTGGAACACGTGATGACCGAACCGGACTTTCTGCTCAGTCGCTGGAGTTCTCCGTCTGTCGTCCACCGACTTGCGCGTAGCTCGGGTGGAGGGCCACGCCTATGTGCGCCCCATGGTTGTCAGCTCCAAGGCGGACACGGTATGACGACCTACCAAGTGCGGGCACCGTCACTGCCGAAGCAGAAGGCGATCTCGAAAAGCTGATCGGTGGAGTTGTGCGCCCGGATTCCCAGCTTGGGAGGAAGCAGCGCTACGCCGCTGACCACGACGGCCCGAACGTTTCCGGAGTCTGCCGCCCGGTGCAGCCGGAGGTGGCCACGAACAGAATGGCGGCCAGCACGTCCCGGTCTCCGTGGCGCCGCCTGCCGCCGCCTTGTGGGCGCACTGGAGCCACGGGTACTACCCGCTGGAACAGTTGCCACAGTCCCTCGGGAACGAGACGTTCCTGGGCCGTCCTGTCCGCACACTACCGATCACGCCAAATGCAACGACGTCTCATCCGGCTGGTCCTCACAGGTGCCTCTGAGGTCGAAGGCCATCCAGGAGGATGTCCAGGAGGCGATCAGCTGTGACCGCGTGGCCAGGCTGGTGCGCGACGGTGAAGATCCCGATCAGGCTGGCTGCGATCTCTTCGGCCGTGACGTCGGGCCGCAGGTCTCCGGCTGCGCGGCCTGCGTCGAGGATCGTCGATATCGCGTCCAGGAGCTCGTCCCTGGTCTGGGCGTGGCCGACCGCGCCGGACTCGATCAGGGTCAGCAAGGTGTCGAGCATGCCGTTCTTCGTCGCGATCCAGTTGCCGAAGAGGTCCATCCAGCGTCGCATCGCAACGGCCGGGGCCTCGTTGGCGAGCAAGTCCTGGGCGCCGTTCGTGAGGCGGACGACTTGGTCGCTGTAGACGGCCTCGACGAGGGACTCACGCGTCGGGAAGTGGCGGTAGAGCGTCGCGATACCGACACCGGCCTCGCGGGCGATAGCGCGCATGGACGTCTCGGCGTCGGGCGAGGCGAGCACGCGTGTCGCGACGTCAAGCAACTGATCGCGGTTGCGGGCGGCGTCGGCCCGTGTTGCCCGCGGCTTCGAACTCGTCAAACGGATCACGCTCCGGTTATGCTGGATTCCATAAGTGGAGCGTAGTCCGTTTGGGGTGGCTCCACGAACACGAGGAAACGGGTAAGACATGCAGCAACACGGCGACGCACTCCGAGACGGCGCGAGCAGGGCTGTCCTGCTCGACTCGTTCGGCGGCCCGGAGGCCCTGGCCCTCAAGGACGTGCCTGAACCTCTGGCGGGCGACGGGCAGATCCGCGTCCGCGTATCAGCAGCCGGGCTGAACCCGATGGACTGGCTCATGACCGCCGACGCCGAGACCGCGGCACGGTTCGGTCTGAGCCTGCCCTGCGGGTTCGGGACCGACTACGCCGGAGTCGTGGACCATGTCGGTGCCGGCGCGAGCGGCTACGCATCCGGTGACCGCGTATTCGGGGCGGCCCTGTCCCGAGCGGTCGCCGACTACGTCGTCCTCGACGCGAACGGGAACATCGCCAGCGGTATCGCCCACCACACCCCGGACGGCGTCGACGACCGCACCGCCGCCACGCTTGCGATCGCGGGCAGCACCGCGTCCGCTGCTCTCGACATCCTTGACCTCGGTCCAGGCGACACGGCGCTGGTCGGCGGCGCGGGCGGCGGGGTCGGCGTGTTCGCAGTCCAGTTGGCCCGGATCGCGGGCGCGCGCGTCATCGGGACCGGCTCGCCGTCGTCAGCGGAGTATCTGCGAAGCCTCGGCGCCGAACCGGTCCCGTACGGCGAGGGCCTGGCCGACAGGGTCCGCGACCTCGGTGCGGGCACCGTCACCGCAGTCCTGGACCTGCACGGCACGGACACGGTGCACGTCGCACGCGAGCTGAAAGTCCCGGATGACCGCATCTGCACTATCGCGGGCCAGGTCGACGGCGTTCCCACTGCCAACGGCGCCAACGCGGCGCCCGACGCCGTCGAGAACATCGCGCGCCTTGTCGCGGCAGGCCGCTTGCGTGTACCCCTCGCGGCGACCTACCCCGTCGAGGACATCCGCGCGGCTGTCGAGCTCCAGGCGGCGCGACACGTCCGCGGCAAGGTCGTCATCGACCTCTAGACCAGCCCTGACAGCGCGTGCCGGACTCAGCAGCGGCCGACGCGGCAGGCAGACGCCCCCTGCATACCTGTCCCTGTCGCCGGGCCGCACAGCAGCGCAGGGAACCGACGAATGGCCCGACTGCAGGTAGATGGCGTGATCTTGAACGTTCCCTGCATGCTCTGCCTGCCGGGTAGCCGAGTCCCGTATTGCCGGCGTCGTGGGAGCACGCCGACTGCTCCCTCGTGAGAGGAATCGAACTCCTCAGCCTTCCACGTCTCCCGCTCCCCCTCGTGCCCAACACACCCTCCAGCAGCTCTCGCCCCGCCCCCGGCACTTCCGGAACTGGGGGCGCTCCGCACGATGCTGTACCCGGAGCAGGTCGTGCCCCCGAAATCACCGCAGAGGTGACGTACGGTCGCCGGCCGGGGTTCGCCGCTTGCGGGGTCGGTGATGTCCGCGGGCAAGTCACCTTGCGGGCGATGGAACACGGCCCACCAGCTTCTCGGCCGGGGCGTCGGACGGCTCGGCTGCTCCCGCCGGTTCGGTTCGGGCCGGCCCTGTACACCGCCGGGCGCTATGCCCGCATCGCCCTCTCGCTCGTCGTCCGGCAACGCGGCGACGGACTAGCCCATTACCGCTGACACACCCTCACCGGCAAACCAGGGCGCGGCGTGCGGGTAGCGGTGAGGCCGGGCAGGTGGTGTCCTGCCCGGCCTCACCGAGTGTCTTCGGACCCGCCGCGTCCCGCAAGCTGCTCAACGGCTGTCCCCGGGGCGCAGGCGGGTATCCGGGCGCAGGCCGTGGTCAGCCGGTGGTGTGCGGGCGTCGCAGACGCCCCAGCCTCGGCAGGACGGCGAGCAGGAGCAGGCTGTAGTACTGCAGGACGGGTACGGCGAGCGCGAGGGCGAAGGCGATGGCCAGGGCGAGGACGTTGAGGTAGCTCTCGGTGTACAGGTCCTGGGTTCTCTGACGGGCGGTCCGGCTGTCTTCCTCAAGGAGTGCCGGGGTGGTTTTCAGGATCCTCAGCATCGCGAACCGGCAGACCATGCCGGCCAGGAGGGTCGAGTAGTAGAACGCCGCCACGAATCGGTCGCGGCCGAAGGTGCCGATCATCTCCGTCGGCAGAGGAAGCACGACGACGGAGAGCAGCCACCCCATGTTCCAGACCGTCAGGGGGCGGGTGAGCCTCGTGACCGATGAGAAGGTCCGGTGGTGCTCCCGCCAGATGTTCGCGATGACCGCGAAGCTGAGCAGGAAGCTCCAGATCTGGTCGAGGTGACCGGTGATCACCTTGCTGGCGCCCTCGTGGGCGGAGGCGGTTTCCGGGACGAGGTCCACCAGCGGCAGGATCAGCAGGGTGATGGAGATCGCGGTCACCGCGTCGGTGAAGAGCACCAGGCGCTCCGCCGAGATGCCCCCCTCGATCCTGTCCGCCGCGGGAACCGACGGCTCTGCCGGGTCGGCCCCTCCCGTCTCGGTCTCGTCTATGACGCCACTGGCACCCATGCGTTTGCACCTTTCTTTTGTTGTGCCCGCGCCTGCCGTCGCTACCGGGCTCTGCTGGTTGTGTGCGTTCCAACGAACCGCGCGGATTGTACCCACGGTGTCAGCAGGAGGTTGGCGGGGTAGGCAGCCGCTGGTCCGGATGAAGTACTAGTGTCCTGCGCCTGAGATCCGTCGTTAGTTTGTGTATGAGTGCCTCTGGGGCTGTGCCGGTGCCACGTCGTGGCCCGAAGTTGGAACCGTTGTTGTTGTCCGCCGATGAGCGTGTGGTGTTGGAGCGTTGGGCCCGGCGGGCGTCGTCTGCCCAGGCGGTGGCCCTGCGGGCCCGCATCGTGCTGGCATGTGTCGGCGCCGATGTTCCGCCGATTGTCGTGGTGGCACGGGAGTTACGGATCGCGGCGGACACGGTCCGCAAGTGGCGTCGCCGGTTCCTGGCCGGCCGGCTGGACGGGTTGGTGGACGAGCCGCGGCCGGGCCGGCCGCCCAGTATCAGTGTCGATCAGGTAGAGGCAGTCGTGGTCAGCACGTTGGAGGAGATCCCGAAGAATGCCACTCACTGGTCGCGTGCCTCGATGGCCGACCGCAGTGGGCTGTCGAAGTCGACCGTGGGCCGGATCTGGCGGAAGTTCCAGCTCAAGCCGCACCTGAGCGACACTTTCAAGCTCTCGACGGATCCGTTGTTCGTGGAGAAGGTCTACGACGTGGTGGGGCTGTACTTCAACCCGCCCGAGGGCGCGGTGGTGCTTTCGGTGGACGAGAAGTCCCAGATTCAGGCCCTGGACCGCTCTCAGCCGGTGCTGCCGATGATGCCGGGCATGCCCGAGCGCCGCACCCATGACTATGTTCGCAACGGCCTGACCACCTTGTTCGCGGCTTTCGACGTCGCCACCGGTGAAGTCATCACCAGCCTTCATCGTCGGCACCGGGCAGCGGAGTTCAAGAAGTTCCTCGTCAAGATCGAGAAAGAGGTCCCCGGGCACCTCCAGGTCCACCTCATCGTGGACAACTACGGCACCCACAAGACACCGGCGATCAGGGCATGGCTGGCCAAACACCCCCGGTTCCACCTGCACTTCACGCCCACCGGCTCCTCCTGGATCAACCAGGTGGAGCGGTGGTTCGGCTTCCTCGCAGACCAGAAGATCCGTCGTGGCGCCCACAAAAGCGTGCGCTCCCTGGAGGCGGACATCCGTGCATGGGTCAAGCAGTGGAACGAAAGCCCGACCCCGTTCACCTGGACCAAAACAGCCGAAGAGATCCTCGACTCGCTCGCCCGCTTCTGCCAACGGATCTCTGGCGCAGGACACTAGGTTAGTGGCTTGCGTTCGGGCCACGACCGCTGGACGGCCTCCACGGTTGTCGACGGGCTCACGTTGAAACAGAGCTTCGCACCGGGTGCCAGTTCGTGGGTGGTGTCGACCAAGACCTCGAAGAGCGGGGTCAGTGCCGGGTCCAGCCGGACACCGGCGCCGATCACCACGATGTCGTAGTCCTTCCCGGACAGCGCGGCGCGGTAGACCGCTTCGGCCGTGCGGCCGTAGTCGAGCAGGCAGACGTCGACAGTGAAGCCGAGCTCCTCCAGCCGGGCCCGCCCGGCGGCCACGCCGGCCCGTACCGCTTCGGCGTCGATCTCAGGGAACGCTGCCCGTGACGAGGGCGCGTCGTCCACCAGCGCGGGATCGAGCCCGACGGTGAGCATGGACGGGGACATGCCGCGATACCTCCTGTGCCTTTGCCTTCGGTTTTCCGGACTGAGGGTAGAGATCGGGGCAGCCGTGGGGCCATCCCATACTTCTGGGATACGGTTCGGCGAGTGAGTTCCCCGAGGTGCCGGACGGCACGGTGTGGGTGCACTGCGCCGGCGGGATGCGCGCGGCGACCGCCGCTTCCCTCCTGGACGCGACCGGACGAAAGGGTCATCGCCATCGATGACGGCTTCGGGGCCGCCGCCGACACAGCCCTGAACGTCACCCGGCCCTGAACGTCTTGCTCCACCTGCACAGAAGGCACGCGATGTTCCTCTCCCGCCACAATCCTGGCCACCTCGCCCCCCGAACAGGCCCACCCAAGCGTCGCTGACGGCGACACCGTGCTGCTGGTCGTGCACCGAGCCCCCGGGCGCCGGGCCGGACACTTCCCCGGTGTCGTCCACCTGTCGCAGGACGCCGATAGCGTCCGTGATTGACGTACGTGAATACGTCGTCGAAGCCCTGCATGACGATGCTGCGGTCCTGGTTGCCGACGAGACCGGCGACGTGAAGATGGGCAACCACACTGTCGGGGGCCCAGCGCCGTACACCGGAACGGCCGGGCGGATCGACAATTCCCAGGTCGTGGTCTACTCGTCCAGCCTCGACCTTTCGTGACGGCTCTTCAGTTGAACTGGTGGTCAGTTTGGGGTTGTTGGGCTGCTGTTCTGCAGGGTGAGGGCCCGCTGTCGCGTCGGGCGGGCGCCGGGTCCACGGCTCCGGTCGACGTGATGCTGTTCGTCGGGATGGGATCGCTGCTGGTCAGCCAGGGTTCAAGAGCGCATCCAGGCGGGCGATCGCTGCGGTGATCATGTCGGTCCGGGGCCAGGTCCGGGCGAGGCGGAGGTAGCGTCGGCGGCCGGTGGTGACGAGCTGGGCGCCGGCGGCGTGGACGGTCTGGTCGACTCCGCCGTGGTGATCGGCCTGCCCCAGGGGTTGTCGGAGGCACGGGCGTTGTTGAGCACGCTGATCGCAGCGTCGGTGCCTTCCGGGGCCATGCGGAGGTCGTCGATGTTCGCAGGCTTGCCCTTGATCAGTTCGACGTCGGCCGGAGCCTGGACCGCCTCTGGGCGGGCACGAGGCACGGACGCGGTGGCCGCGGGGGTGGCCTCCCGCAGTGCGTGGATTCCGGTGCGGCCGCTGCCGCCGAGAACAAGCAGGTTGGACGGGGGATCATCGGGAGAGATGCGTCAGGCGGCACGCGGCGTGCCGAAGGTCGTGGCGAGCGTGCGAGCCTTGTCGTGGGCGGCCGTCATGGACGCCTCGTGCAGAGGAAGTAGCGGGGCCAGGGCGGGAGCCACGGGGGCCATGGTCAGCTCGGGTATCACGGTGGTGACGTCCAGGCCGAGGAGGTTGTCGTGGCCCAGTACGGCCTCAAGGGTGGGCACCACGTAGTCGAGGCCCTCGTTGGGGGTGCCGGGGCCGTAGCCGCCGCCCCGGGCGGAGATCAGCACGGCCGGACGGCCCGCGACCGGGGAGGGGCCGTTGAAGATCAAGGTGCGGTCCGTGACGATGATCTGGTCCAGCCATGCCTTGAACACCGACGGCATCGAGAGGTTGTACATCGGCACCGTGAACAGGTACGCGCCGGCGCCCAGGAACTCCTCGATCAGCTCGTCCTGAAGCGCGGCGGCCTTGGCCTGCTCGGGCGTGTGCTGGGCCGGGTCGGTGACGCGGGCCGTGATGCCCGCGGCGCTCAGGTGCGGCACCGGCGAGGCGGCGAGGTCGCGATGGACGACCGGGCCCTGCCACTGGTCACGGAACGACTGGGCAACCTGACGGGAAACGGATACCTCGCCGAGCGAGGAAGAGTCGATGTGCAGCAGGTACGACATGGTGGTTGGTGCCTTTCACAGAGATGGGGATGGGGTGACGGGTCAGGGACAGGCCGGGACAGCGCAGCGGAAGGAGCGGTGGCACACCCCGACCTGGTCGCTGCGCTCGAACCGCCCCACGGCCCCGTCCGCGCGGTGGCTGCCGAGCCCGCAACAGAGGCAGACAATCTCGGCCCAGATCTCTACCTTCGTGGCCTGACCTCAAATTCCTCTTATTTGTTCGTAACGCCATGATGCGCCAGTATGGAAGGCGTTACAAAAGGCACATCGGTGTGCGCGACGGAGAGGAATGGACGCCATGCAGGACAGCACTGGTATGGACATGGCAGCGGCGATCGGGCCGTGCGCGAGCATCCCCGCCGACCACATGGCCTTCATCCGGCAGATCCTGGACCGGGTCGGCGACAAGTGGAGCATGCTGATCATCGCCGTCCTCCAGGACGGCCCCCTGCGCTACACCGCCCTGCAGCACCAGATCCCCGGCATCTCCCAGCGCATGCTCACCCACACCCTGCGTCAGCTCCAAGAAGACGGCCTGATCACGCGCACCGCCTACGCCGAGGTGCCGCCCCGCGTGGAGTACGCGCTCGCCCCGCTCGGCCGCGGCCTGCACGAGATCGTCATGGAGCTGATCGGCTGGGCCGCCGACCATCACGACGAAATCAGGAAGAGCCGCGCCCGCGCCGCGGAGGACACCGCGGGCGCGGCGCGCTGAGGGCCAGGAACGGCTACGTGAGGTGCGGGGGCCACAGGTCCGGGGCTTTCGGTGGCCAAATCCCCCTGGCGCGGGCGGCAGGGCCCCGGCCACCGCGGCAGCGACCGGGGCTCCGAAAATGTGCGCATGATGGTGGTCCGACGATGCCCGTCAGGCATGTCGGCTATCCGCTGCCCGGTGAGAGCTCACTCGGATGGCGCGCCATGCCCGCAGGGTCGAGGCAGGCGTCGATCAGCATGGCGTCCACGCTGCTAGCGCCCGGGCGGCGCCGCCGCAGGAAGCGAGCGAGGCGGTTGCTCACCGGGCTCGATGCCTTGTTCGCGCAGGAGGGCCAGGAGCAGAGAGGATTCCAGCACACGGCTGCCACACCGGTCGTCCCATGCCCGGGCCGCATCCACGGCGACTGCCAGGTACTGCGCGAGGGCCGGCAGGCCCCATTCGTGATCGTCGGCGGTGAAGCCGCCTCCTGCCCTGTTGCGGTGAGTCTCCCGTTGCCAGGCGAGCGAGCCGTCCCGCACCTGGCGGACGGGAGCGGCACGGTTGCCGTGTGCGGCCCGGTCGAAGTCGTCCATGCGGTCAGCGAGCATTCCATGAGCGCGGGCCGCGGCCTGGGACAGGCTCCAACCGTGGTGGCGGGCGAGCACGCCGACGAGGTTGTCGGTGCCCTCATCCACTTCGCGTGGCGCGGACCGCAGGTCGTTGACCCAAGCGACGACGTCGGCAGCCGCGTGCCGTAGCCCGTCGAGATCGACCGCCGTGGGCAGAGACCGCTCCACCACGGCAAGGCGTGGCATCCGCTTCGCATCCCACCCTCCGCTCCGCCGCATCACGGCACTTACCGCTCGCCCCAGCACACTCTGTCCAGGCACGACAGAGGCCGGCCGCAGCGGTAAACCATCCTTCTGTGCGAACCGAGTGGCGATCGGCGACGCAGTCAGCTGTGTTGCCGTTGCTCCATGCCTGAGAACGCGACTGGAGACCTGACCGAAGATTCGCGATCCGCACGAACCCGGCGCCTGCGCCGCGCCACGTACCAGGGTCCAGTCCCCTCACGACGTACACGAGCAGCGGCCCTGCCGCAGACGGGCTGCAGGCAAGGGGCTCGACTCCGACCTGCCGTACCTCAAAGAGGGCCAGTTCGGCCTCATCCAGCTGTCGCTCGTACAAAACGGGTGCGAGCAGAAAAGGATGGCCGACTTGGCAGCTGAGGGGTTGGGGAGACAGTATTTTTTAGCCAGAACTGCCGGATGGTTCGGGTCCGGCAAGCGTGGTGGAGAGGGAGTAACCAGAGGAACCAGCGTCTAGGTCTCTCTCCCCGGGGCTCCGCTCGGAGGGCAGCAGATCCCGCTCCTCGTAAAACCGCAGGGCCCGCACGCTTACCCCGGCCTCCCGGGACACCCCACCGATACGCACGAGCCCTCCGCTCCGCGTGGCCGACTGCCCGACTTGCATCTCACGTCAACGTCAGGTTTTAGCCTAGTCAACGTCAAGGCATACCGAGCCAACCGGACAATAGGCAGGACATCATGCGAGCAGCCCGCTATCACGAGTACGGCGGTACGGGGACCCTCACGGTCGAGGAGACCCCGGACCCGCTTCCCGGCCCCGGCGAGATCCGCATCCGCGTCGCGGCAGCCGGTGTGAACCCCGTTGACTGGAAGGTGCGCAGCGGCGCGGTCCGCGAGGTGCTCCCCGTGGACCTGCCCGCGATTCCCGGCCGCGACGCCGTCGGTGTGGTGGACCGGATCGGCGAGGGCGTCGACGGCGTGAGCCTCGGGGACCGCTTCTTCGGGCTGGGTGGCGTCACGGGCGCGACGGCGGAACTGGCTTTGCTCTCGGCCTGGGCCCCGGCTCCCGCGAACTGGACCGACGAGCAGGCGGCCGGGGCCGGCCTTGCGTCCGTGACCGCGCTCAGCGGACTGAAGGCTCTCGGCCCGCTGGCCGGGCGCACCCTGCTCGTCGAGGGCGCCGCTGGAGGGGTCGGTGGCGCCGCGGTCGAGATCGCCGTCGCCCAAGGGGCCACGGTCATCGGGACCGCCGGCGAACGCAACCACGCCTTCCTCACCTCCCTCGGCGCCATTCCCACCACCTACGGCGCGGGCCTCGCAAAGCGGCTCACCGACCTGGCCCCGAACGGGGTCGACCTCGTACTCGACGCGGCCGCCTCCGGCTCCCTCGCCGACCTCATCAAAATCGTCGGCGACCCCGCCAGGGTCGTCACGGTCGCCGACCACCAGAACGCGGAACGCCTGGGCGTGCACATGGCCAACGCGGTCAACGACTCCACGTTCCTCGCCGAAGCGGGCGCCCTCGGCGAACGGGGCCGCTACACCCCGCGGATCGAGCAGACCTACCGGCTGGACGAGATCGCGCAGGCGCACGCCCACTCCGAGCGCGGGCACGTGCGGGGAAAGATCGTAATCCTCATCTGACTTCCCATCAGGTGGCCCTTCCTCTTCGTGCTGGAACGTGTTCTGCACTGCGCGTGACGGGGCACCCACGAGGGCCGTGAACTGGCCGATGACCCGCGGCTGGACGCATGGCGACGTCCCGCCCGAGGGGTGCGCAGGCTGCTCGACGCCCCCAGCAGCGGGGCAGCCCGCGTCTGCTCCGGTCCACGGCCCGCGTGATGTCGGCTTCCTGAGCCCGGACTGCGAGATCATTCAGGTTTTTCTGCAGTGCGGCCACCGGGTCGTTCTTGAGGTCCTCGAAGGTCGTCACGGTGGTTCGCTGAAAGTGCGGGAGAGCACTGCCCCATGCTTCGTAGAAAGATGACCAGTCATCGAGCCGGTTGATTCCGGTAGGCCCTGGCTGCTCCAGCCATTCCTCGAATGTGCGAGACCTGAGGTCCAGGGGGTCTTTTGCAAAATCGGTGCGGAACTTGTACCAGGAGTAAAGGGAGTCGCGCGGGTCCCTGATGAGGATCCAGGCACCCAGCAGAGGGCGTGGTGTCAAAAATTCCGGGGCGAGGTGCGTCTTGACGAAGCGGGGCCACCGTGGCCGCTCTTGGTCGCTTTCGAGCCAGGTGTTCTGGTCGGTGGCGGACAGCCTGCTGCGGTAGTCGGCGTAGGCCGGCACGGGATGGCTTGTACCGTCGGCGCTCAAGGCATCGATGTAGGGGTCCGCATAATTAAGCCCCAGTTCGAGGAGGATGTTCCCGAGGAGCGACTGGCCTGAGCCACCGATACTGGCGACTACGATGTCCTGCTCGCCCAACTCCGCTATGTTTTCCTGGTAGAGGGCATTGTAGCGGTCCTGAATTCCGTGCAGAAGGTAATGTATTTTCTCGCTCATCGCTTTCCCTTTCTGGTGTTCCCGGGAGCATGTGCCGACGGCCCCTGGTTGTCGGCGGAGCCTTCCACAGCGGAGTGATTCGGTGGGCTTCGTTTCAGGCCCGGGGACTCCCCGAGCAGCGTGACCAGGGCTCCGCCGAGGAAGGCGATGATCGCGGCCACGGCGAAGGCCAGTTGATATCCGGCGGTGAGCGCCGAGACGTGGTCGGCTGTACCTGCGGAGTTGGCTCGGGCCGCTGCGATGCTGCCCAGCCCTGCGACGGCGAAGACACCCGCGACGTATTTGGCGGTCTCGAAGACGCCGTAGCCCACGCCCTTGTCCTTTGCGGAGACGTCCTTGCCTGCGGTGACGTTGAAGGCAACAGCCCCCACCACGGTGCCGAGGCCCAGGATGAGCAGGCTCGGAAGGATGTGCGGAAGGTAGGCGCTTTCCGGGCCTGCGATGGCCAGGAGACCCAGTCCTGCGGCACTGACGAACTGGGCACCGGCGGCGATCACCGTCCAGCGGTATCGGTGGAGCAGCCGGTTGGCCACGGACGATCCGAGCAGCACAACGAGTCCCAGGGGGCTGAATGCGAGTCCCGCGCCCAGCGGGCTGTAGCCGAGGGCCTGCTGGAAGAAGAGCAGGCCGATGAAGACGCTGCCCTGGTAGGCGAACTCATTGGCCGGCATGGCGAGCGCCGCAGTACGGAACGAGGACAAGCGAAGGATGCTGATCCGCAGCAGGGGTGCTTCGGTTCTGCGTTCATGGAGGAAGAAGGCGGCAAACGCGATGGCGGACAGTGCCAGGGGGCCGAATGTGCTCACGGAGACGAGGCCCGCGCTCTCCGTGTTCGTAACGGCGAAGACAAGCAGCATGAGGCCAGTCATGGAGAGAGCGGCGCCCGGCAGATCCAGCCTGCCGCTCCGGGCCGGCGCCGGCTCGGCGTCCAAGAGCCTGGGTGTCATCAGAGCGGCGAGCAGGGCGACGGGGACGGAGAGCAGGAAGACGTAGCGCCAGCCCAGGCCTTGCGTGACGATGCCGCCGATGACGGCGCCGCAGGCGGCCCCCAGGCCACCGGCCACCGCGACGGCGGCGAACAGGCGGTTGCGGTCGGATGCCGTTTTCCTGGCACTGATGATCGCGAAGGACGTCGGAACTGCGAGTGCGGCGCCCCCGCCCTGGAGCGTTCGACCCGCCAGCAGCAACGACGTGTTCGGGGCCAGCCCTGCCAGCAACAGCCCTGCGACGAACAGCCCGAGGCCGGTGATGAGGACCGGGCGGCGTCCGTAGCGGTCACTACATCGGCCGCCCAGCAACAGCACGCCTCCCAGCGGAAGGGTGTAGGCCGTCATGACCCACTGCGTGCCTGCCTGGCCCAGGTCGAAACTGCGCTGCACCGCGGGAAGTGCCACGGTGACCACCAAGCCGTCGAAGACGACGAGGAAATTCGTGGTGGTGAGCAACGCGGTGAGAGGTACGGCCCGGTGACGGGCCATCCACTCGGTGTTCAAAGAGCCAGTCATGATCCTCACCTGCCCGGCCCCGCAGGGGCTGTCACGGTCGTCTGCCAGCTGATGCTCCGGTGGGGGATCAGTTTCAGGCGGTGGCGCGCCGGGCTGCCCATGCGCGGGTCAAGTAGGTCGTCTTCACGGTTGCTGCGTCGCCGATGCGTCGTCGCGCATAGGCGAGAAAGTGTTCGAACTTTTCTTCGCCGAGTTGTACCCGGACGTCGTTCACCGACCGCCACACCCCGATGTACTGGTCGACGGACTGCTCCACCTCGTGGCAGCCCTCGAGGAGGATGACGTCGTCGAACTCGGGGCAGGCCGCCAGCCGGTCGGAGAGTTCGTCCATTAGGCCCTGCCGGGCAGACGACACCCCTCGTCATGTGGGGCTTCAGCCGGCCGGCCCAGTTCGTCCTCAAAGTCCGTGAGCAGAGGGCTGGCCTGTATGTACCGCGGATTCCACAGAGCGACGAACCATCCGCCGGGGCGCAGGACGCGGCCGAACTCCCTTGTCCCCTGGTGGAAGTCCACCCAGTGAAACGAGGAGGCCATCGTCACGAGGTCTGCCGACCCTGCAGAAAGGCCGGTGTCCTCGCCGCTGCCCGCACGCCACGTGATGCTGTGGTGCGTGGAGTCCCTCTCCCCTGTCGCCCGCATCGTGTCATTGGGGTCGGCCGCGGTCACGGACCGGAACCCGGCTTCCGCGAGGATCCGGCTCCAGATTCCGGTGCGGGCCCCCACATCGAAGTCGACGGCTCACCGCAGGTTCCTGATCTGGCCCAGAGCCGGTGTGTGGGGCCGGCTACACGAGGAGATCCTGCACCGCTTGGACGACGCCGGGCTCCTCCACCTCTCCCGCGCCGTTCTTGACTCCGCCCACGTGACAGCTAAAAAGGGGGCGCACTGACAGGTCCGAGCCCCGTGGACCGAGGCAAGCCGGGTCTGGCGGCGCCGAGTCCAAGACCGCGACCGGTGTCCATTCAAGCTATGAGCAGGCGGAGGCCGAGATGAGTTCTTCCGTCACGAGTTGTATCCGACGTTCTCGTAGGTTCGGCAGCACCTGCTGGCACACCTGCCACGGCTCAGTTTCCCGCAGGGAAGATTTACTCCGGAAGGGTGTTGACTGCCAACTGCCCCGGGGGCCAACGTCCTGCCGTGGTCGACTCAGGCCGGCTTGCGCCACACGGAGATGTGGCTTGCCGAATCCTGGGTGAACGGTGCCCCATCCCAGTCCGCGACGCGACGTTCCAGTTCGAGCCCGGCGATACGTGCCATCAGATCGAGCTCTGCCGGCCAGGCATACCGGTGCCGGGAGTGGCCGCGACGGTAGCGGCCGTCGTCGCCATCGCGGGTGACATGGTGCGAGACAAGAGTCTGCTCGACCAGGTCGAAGGTGTCGAAGCCGAGATGCTGTTCAGAGACGTCGAACGGCACCGCGACCTGGCCGGGCGGCAGGAACCGCAGCGGCGGCACCCCCAGCTCGATGACGAACCGGCCACCGGGCTCCAGATGACGTGCGGCGTTGCGGAAACACGTGACCTGCTCGTCCTGCGTGAGCAAGTTCGTGATGGTGTTGTAGACGAGATAGACCAGGGTGAACTCACCGGGGACGACGGTGGTCGCCATGTCCCCGATGGTTACCGGGAGCGTGCTCTCGTCGATCTTGCCCCGCAGCACCGCTGCCATGTGCTCGGACAGTTCGATGCCCACTACCGGTACGCCGCGTTTCCGGAGCGGGACGCCAACTCGTCCAGTACCGATGGCGAACTCCAGTGCCCGGCCATCTCCGGCGAGCTCTGCCAGGAAGGCGAGAGTCGGTTCGAGAACGGCAGCCGAGGAGTTTCCCTTCTCTTCGGCGTCGTAGCGGTCGGCAGTCGCACGGGTCCACAGTTCACTGCTCGTCACGGGCGACTACTTTGCCGGGTGCCGGTGTCCTCTGTCGACGCATTTACCTCCCACCGGCTCCGGTCACACAGTTCGGGGCAAGCCAGTACGGACTTCCTTGGCAGCCTCCAACTCGGAGCAGTGGCCTTATCGACGAGATCTGCTGGGACGCCACAAAGGACATGGCACGCGGCACGGAGTGGACTGCGAGCAACTGCGCGGGGTCGAGGCGCGCTCGGGCGTCCGAGGCGGCACGGATCCGCAAGTCAGCCGACAGCTTTTGCGTGGCGTGCGACAGGGCGCTGCCATACGCCGGGGCCACACCTTCCCTTCCCAGTTCCGCTCCGCCGAGTGCTCGCACCCGGCACCACCGCGCAACGCCGGTCCGCGTCGGCCACCTCCAACCTGGCTCATGTCTCGTGTGGCCGACGTGGTCAGGCGGCGTGCGCCGAGGTGTAGGGCGTGGCTTGGGCAATGAGAAGGGCGACGTCGTCGTGGTCGTCGGGATGTCGCAGGGCGTGCAGGAGCCGCTGGCAGGTGTCCTGAAGAGCCTGGTGTGGTTGATCGATGGCGTGGAGCAGGGCGTCCAGGCGTTCGTCGATGGGGTGTTGGCGGGTTTCGACGAGGCCGTCGGTATAGAGGTGGAGCCGGTCGCCGGGATTCAGGTCGAATGTGGTGGTGTCGAAAGGAATGCCGCCGACACCCAGGGGTGCGCCGGTGGGCAGGTCGAGCAGTTCGGGCGGCTGCCCGGGGTGGAGGAGAGCTGGCGGGAGGTGGCCGGCGTTCGCGATGTGGCACTGGTGGGTGTGCGGGTCGTAGACGGCGTAGATACAGGTGGCGATGTAGTGCTCCAGGCCGCGGGTGATCTTGTCGAGGTGCTGGAGGATCTCGTCGGGAGCCAGGTCCAGGTCGGCGAAGGCGCAAGTGGCGGTGCGCAGACGCCCCATGGCGGCCGCGGCGGCGATGCCGTTGCCCATGACGTCCCCGACCACCAGGGCGGTCTTGTCGCCCGTGAGGGGGATGACGTCGTACCAGTCTCCTCCGACCTCGTTGGCCGCCTCGGCCGGCTGGTAGAGCGAGGCGACCTCCAGGCCCGCGAGTTCGGGCGGGCTGCCCGGCAGGAGGCTGCGCTGGAGGGTTATAGCGGTGTTGCGGATGCTCTGGTGCCAGCGGGCGTTGTCGATGGCCACGGCGGCGCGGGCGGCGAGTTCCCCGGCGAGGATCACGTCGTCCTCGTCGAAGGGCAGCGGGTTGCGGGTACGCAGCAGGTCGAAGGCGCCGAGGACTTCGTTGTGCGCGATCAACGGGACGGCCAGGTAGGAATGCACCCCCGCCCGCACGAACCGTGCCGCGGCGGCGGGATCGCGGGCGATGTGCAGGAGATCTTCCCGATCGGTGTGGGCGACGATGACGGGTTGGCCGGTGTGGACGCACTGGGTGATCAGGCGGTCGGCGCCGTAGGCCGCCAGGTCCCCGACCTGGTCCGCGGCGGCGGTGGCTTCGGTGGGATAGGCGGCTGCTATGGCGAGGGCGCGGAACAGCTCGGTGCCCTCATGAGAGACCGGGGCACGGCGGAAGGCCAGCACGGCGTCGAGGACGTCGACCGCGGCCACGTCAGCGAGTTCAGGGACGGCGACGTCCGCCAGTTCCTGGGCGGTCTTCTCGACCTCCAGGGTGGTGCCGACGCGGGCGGAGGCGTCGGCAATCAGCGTCAGACGGCGCCGGGCCCGGTCCGCCTCGGCGGTGGCCCGGTGACGTTCGCTGACGTCGACGACCGAGAGCGCCACCCCGATCACCCGCCCGCTGGAGCTCTCCAGCCGGTAGTAGGAGACCGACCATGCGTGATCGTGATCCGGATCTGCCGGAGTGCGGCCGACAGCGTACTGATCGATCAGAGGCGTGCCCGTCGTCAGGACCTGCCGGAGCGCGGATTCGATGGTGTCGACATCGATGAACGGCAGGATGTCGTGTGGGCGGCGGCCGATATGGTCGGCGGCGCTCACGCCGTTGATCCGTTCCAGGGCGCCATTGACCAGGATGTAGCGCAGACCGGTGTCCAGGAGAGCGACGCCGATGGGGGCCTGGGAGACGAGGCGCTGGGACAGCGCCAGATCGGTCTCCATCCGCCGCAGTCTCCTCTGATCAGCCGCGATGCCCAGGGCGTAGACGTCGCCGAGGTCGTCAAGCAGCCGCATATTACGGAACTCCACCAGGCGCGTACTGCCGTCCTTGTGCCGGATCGGGAAGGCACCGGCCCAGCTGGCGCCGGTCGCCATCACCTCGGCGAACAACTTCGTCACCAGGTCGCGGTGCTCCTCGCGGACCAGCAGCCGTGATGCGTACTGCCCCAGGGCCTCCTTCGCGCTGTAGCCGAACACCTCATCCGCCTGCGGGCTCCAGAACACGATCCGCCCCTTCGCGTCCAGGACGACCGCCGCCACACTCAGCAGATCGAGCAGCCCGCCCGGCGGCGACGGCCCCTCGACCGGCCGCTCCCACTCCCCACCCGGCGGCGGCTCGTCGGCACCCATACCGGACAGCTCCCTCCTGACACGGCCCAGACGGCTACGGCCGCGAGGGCCTTCCCTTCCATCCTGCGCCCGAGCAGGGCGGAGCACGACCAGGGAGAGGCCCCCGCCTCCCAGCGGCCGAGCCGCAGCACGCAAGACGAGCGGCCCCAAGTCCAGGCCCACCCGTTCATGGCGGCTCAGAAGACGCGTGTCGCGCAGGGCAGGGGTCGTACACGGATCGAGGTCCCCGGCCACGGTCGCCTGGCAGCTGCCGGGCCGGTGGCGGCCCTGGACGGTGCAGCTGACAGATGGACCCTCCGGTCAGGGGCTTGGCCCGAGCTCCCGGTGATCGCGTACCGCGGCCGGCACCAGCCGGGGCCTCCCCAGCTTCAGCCTGCATACCGAACCGTCGACAGGAATCTTCTACCAGGGACGGACCGGCTGTCCGTGGCTCCCACCCGGCGGTGGTCGCGTCCTGGGTCATTGCGGGTCCGGGTGAGTCCCCGAGGCGGAGACCTGCGCACCGCCGTCGAGGACAACCCTGTGGGTCCGGTGCCCCCACAGGGTTGTCCTGGTCACCTGCGCTGCGCACACAGGTGACCGGCCGACCGCACTCCCGGCCCGGCACCGGTCAGCGTTTGACGCCTACGCCTGCCAACAGGCCGATCTGGGCGTCCGCGGGCTCCGTCCCGTCGGCGGGTCCGGCCGGCCGCCAGCGGTGGCAACAGCAGATGCCGGGGTCGATCACGTCGAGCCCGTCGAAGAAACGACGGACGTCGCTGTGTGAACGGAACTGCACCGGAGTCCCGGAGGCGGTGTAGATCTCCGCGACCTTGTTCCAGGTGACCGGGTCGAAGTCGGGGGTGCAGTGGTTCATGGCGAGGGCGCTGCCGACCGGGAGGGAGTCGAGCAGCCGGCGGACGATGGCGTATGGGTCGTGCGGGTCGGTGATGAAGTGCATGAGTGCGTTGAGGTTGAGTGCGATGGGCTGGTCGAAGTCCAGCACCCCCGAGGCGTCCACGGCGCTCATCAGGGCATCGGGATCGGTGACGTCGGCCTCGATGTAGGCCGTGCGTCCCTGCGTCGTGCTGCGCATGAGGCGTTCGGCGTACTTGAGGACGAGGGGGTCGTTGTCGGCGTACACGACGCGGGCATCGACCGCGACGGACTGGGCGACCTGGTGCAGGTTGGGCTCGGTCGGGATGCCCGTGCCGATGTCGAGCCACTGGCGGATGCCGTGCTCCTGCGCCAGGGCCCGGGTGGCCCGGTGCATGAAAGCCCGGTTCTCGCGGGCGGTTACGAAGATGCCCGGGTGAGCGTCGGCGGCGACCAGAGCCGCCTCCTTGTCGATCTCGAAGTGGTCCTTGCCGCCGAGGAAGTAGTCGTACATCCGGGCCGAGTGCGGCCTGCTCGTGTCGAGGTCCCGGCCAGCCTGCCTGGTGGTCATGTTCTCCCCTTCATGCGTGTGTCTGTCGGCCCGCAGGCCAGGATCGGGACCGGTGTCGTCGTCCCTTCTGCCCGCCGTCGGCTCACCCGGCGGCCAAGTGATCGGCCAGGCCCTCTTTGACTCCGCGGACGAACGCGGCGATCTCCTCCGGCGCGTAGATCAGCGCCGGCCCGGCCGGGTCGGTCGACTGCCGTACGGCCACGCGGCCGTCGGCGAGTTTCTTCGTCTCAACGCACTGACCGCCGTTCGGCCCGCTCCAGGGGCGCTCCCAGCCCTGTTCGCCGAGATCGCGGGCCGACATCCCGTTGTAGACGCCCTTGTCGGTGATCGTCACGAGTACTCCTTGCGCATGCGGTTCAAAAGCGCCCTGCTGTCCTCGGACGACGTCAGCAGCGCCATACGGGAATGCGCCTCGAGATGGGCGACGACGTCCGCGCGCTGGTCCAGATAGACGGAGGCGGACAGCAGTTCGCTGTAGACGATGTCGGGCAACTCGGGTTCCTCGAACCGGAAATACGTGAACGGGGCACACGCACCGACATGCGCCCCCGCCGCGAAGGGCACGATGTCGATGCTGACATGCGCGAGCTCGGACATGTCCAGGAGCCGCTCGATCTGCTCCCGCATCACGTCGGGACTGCCTACCGCCCGGTGCAGGACGGCTTCCTCCATGACCACCCACAACGTGGGGGCGTCCTCCCGCTCCAGAAGGCTCTGGCGGTGCAGCCGCAGCTCCACGCGGCGCGCGAGATCCTCCTCGCTGCCGTTCGGCAGCCCGCCGAGCAGCACGGCGCGGGCGTAGTCGGGGGTCTGCAGGAGGCCGGTGACGTACTGGGGCTCATAGGTACGCAGGGTCTTGGCGCCGGTCTCCAGGCTGACGTAGGCGGTGAACCAGCTGGGGACGGCGTCGCGGTAGGAGTGCCACCAGCCGGGCTCGTTGGCCTGTTCGGCCAGCTCCACGAACTCGTCTATCTCCTGGCGTTCCGCGCCGAAGGTCTCCAGGAGCTTCTCCACGTAGAGAGGCTTCAGTGCGACCTCGGCCTTTTCCAGCCGTCGGATCGTCAGGGTCTTCACGCGCAGTGCTTTTGCCGCGTCCTCCAGCGAGGCACCGGCGCCGAGCCGCATGTCCTGCAGCCGACGGCCGAGGATCATGCGCAGGACTGTCGGCGCGCTGGCGCTGGAACGGGCTTCACTCACGCCCAACCTCCTGAGGGTTCATCAACAACGCCATTCTTACAGTGCCTTGGGGACGACGCCAGTCTGATACCCGCTCTGCTGAAATTATCAGGGAGTCGGTTGCAGCGTGAATGGATCACGCGCATAGTTGACATGTGAGCGGTCACTTCACAGCTCTGACGCAGCATCCGCCCCGGACGGGACACGTGATGCTGATGCCGTCCTGGGCACCCCATCGCAGGCGCCTGCCTCGGTACACGCCTCTCACCCCCGGGCTGCGGCCCGCATCCCCACACCGCGGCTGCCCCGCGGAAGGCACTGGAAGGCGACATCCGTGACTCTGCCCACGCCCTCAGCCCCGGCCCCCGCTTTAGCCACGACCGTGCCGCGTCGGGAGTACTGGATCGGCCTGCCCGCCCTGCGCACCAGCGCGAAATCCGCCCGCGACACCGTGCGCGATCGGCTCCGTGCCTGGAAGGTACCCGGCGACACATGCTGCGACGCGGTGCTGCTGGTCTCCGAGCTGACCACGAACGCTGTGCTGCACACCGGCAGTGGTCATGTCCTGTGCGGCCTCACGCTGACCGGCGACGAGCGGCGCCTGCGTATCGAGCTCCATGACGACGGCCGCACCCCGCTCCGCCCACCCCAGCACCTCGCCGGCCCCGACGCGGAGAGCGGACGCGGCCTCTTGCTCGTCCAGCAACTCGCCGACCGCTGGGGCTCCGCACGCTCGACACGGGCCGAAGGAAAGGTCGTATGGGCAGAGTTGACGGCCTACCCCTGACCCCATAGGCACCCGGCGGGCGTCGAAGTTGACGCCCGCCCCGGCAGCGACAGTCCGGATGCGGCCTGGGCAGGGATCCGACCTGCTGCGCACCGGACCAATTCCCGTCGAACGGCAGTGGCGCCACAGTCGGCACCGCACGGCCCCGCTACGTCCCCTTCACGCGGCGAGGAACCCCTTCTCCTCGATCCACCTACAGAAGGCGCCCATGACCCCCCACGATGAAACCGCTTCTCCCGTCGTGCTGTACGTATGCGCCGATCGAGCCCCGGGCGCGCCCGGGGCAGCAACACAACGCGCACAGACAGAGGGCCATGCCTTCGCCCAGGAGCGCGGGCTGACGATCGCCGAAGTCGTCACCGACACGTACGGTGAGCCCGACCCGGCCCAGCGCAGAGGGTGGCGGCGGGTGAGACAGCTGGCACAGACAGGCCACGTCACCGCCGTACTCGTCCGCTGGCCCAGCGCCATCGCCCCGGAGTCCGCACAGGAACTCCGGCACCGCGAGACCGCCTGGCTCCACAACCGCGGCGTGCGCGTCCGGTACACCTGGGCGCCCTTGTCATCGAAGAGCGACGGGGCCTGATGATCCTGCGGGGCGATGCCGGGGTCTCTGAGTCAGCTGGGACCTCACCTGGCCAGTGACGGCAGACGCCGCCCACTGGCGGTTCGTTTAAACGGGCCCACCGTGTCGCCGGGCGGCCGGACGCAAGAAACCGCCGACGACTGCGCCCGCGTACACAGACGTGTGGAAAGGGTGCCTGCCTCACAAGTGTGTGCGTTCACGGGCGCGCAAGGCGTCCGTGTCGACCCAGGGGGCGAATCAGTTCCCGTCGGCTTCGAAAACGAGCAGAAGATCCGCGGCGACACTTACGGCAATCGTCGCGGGCTCCTTACCGGTGATGTCTGCCAGTCCTATCGGGGTCTTGATCCGATCGATGGCGGCGTCGTCGTGACCGCCCTCGGTCCGTAGACGGTTGCGGAACCGCGCCCACTTGGCCGCCGACCCGATCAGCCCGATCGAGCCGAGGTGAGGGGCGCGCAGGGCGGAATCGCACAGAGCGGCGTCCTCTGCGTGATCATGAGTCATGATCAGGATGTGGGTCCCGCGCGGCAGTTCCTCCAGCACCTGCTCGGGCAGCAGCGGCGTGTGATGCACATGCACCTGCGCCACTGCGTCCGCCAGCACGTCCAGCCGCTCCTTGGTGAGCATCTCGGAGCGGGTGTCGATCAGATGGAGGTCGAGGTCCTGGCGTGCCAGGATGCGCGCCAGTTCCAGCCCGACGTGTCCCAGGCCGAAGACCGCCACCGCCCGCACCACGGGCAGAGGTTCGAGCAGCACCGAGACCGAGCCGCCACAGCACTGCACGCCGTGTCGATTGGTCACTTTGTCGTTCAGGGCGAAATCAATGAGCTCCAGCTCGGACTTGGACGCGGCGATCATCTCCCGGGCCCGGTCGATCGCGACGGCCTCGACATTGCCGCCTCCGATCGAACCCCACGCCTTGCTCTGCCCGACCACCAGTTTCGCACCGGCGTCGCGCGGGGCGTGGCCGCGCACGGTCGCGACGGTCACCAGCACGCCGGACTCCCGGCGTGCCCGCAACCGCGCGACCGCGGCGACCCAGGCCATGTCAGGCACCGCTCAACGCTGCTGCGTCAGTACGGACCTTGCCGTTGGAGGCGTGGCCGTCTCCGGCGTGGCCCCCGGCGGCGAAGCCGTCCCGGACGTGACCGTTCTGGGAAGCGGCGCCCCGGCGGGCCTCCTCGATCGCCCAGTACACCGCTTCCGGCGTCGCGGGCGAGGCCAGTTCGACGCTTATCCCGCCCGGCCCGAACGCCGCGGCTGCCTGCCGCAGCGCCTCTCGCACCGAGAACGCCAGCATCAGCGGAGGCTCACCCACCGCCTTGGACCCGTAGACCGAGCCCTCTTCGGTGGCGTCCTCCAGAAGGGTGACGTTGAACTCCTCGGGCATTTCCGAGAAGCTCGGCAGCTTGTAGGTGCTCGCGGCCTGAGTCAGGAGCCGGCCGCGGTTCGGCCCGTCAGTGGCGTCCCAGCGCATGTCCTCAAGGGTCAGCCAGCCCGCTCCCTGCACGAAACCACCCTCGACCTGTCCGATGTCGATCAACGGGGAGAGGCTGTCGCCGACATCGTGCACGATGTCCACCCGCCGAATGCGGTACGCGCCGGTGAAGCCGTCCACCTCCACCTCGGCCGCGGCGGCCCCGTGGGCGAAGTACTTGAACGGCGAGCCCTGGAACGTCTTGGCGTCCCAGTGCAGACCCTCGGTCCGGTAGAAACCCGCAGCCGACAGCTGAACCCGCTGGAAGTACGCGGAGCGCACCAGGTCGTCCCAGGCCACCTCCTTGTCGCTGCCCAGGCTGCGCGCGATGCCCTCGACGATGCGTATGTCCGAGGCGTTCGAGCCCAGCTGGGTGGCGGCGACCTGGAGCAGTCGCTCGCGCAACTGCTCGCAGGCGTTCTTCACCGCCGCGCCGTTGAGGTCCGCACCAGAACTGGCCGCGGTCGCCGAGGTGTTGGGGACCTTGTCGGTGCGCGTCGGAGCCAGACGCACCTTGTGCAGCGGGATGCCGAGCGTGGTCGCGGCGACCTGCAGCATCTTGGTGTGCAGCCCCTGGCCCATCTCGGTGCCGCCGTGGTTGATCAGGACGGAGCCGTCCTTGTAGATCAGCACCAGCGCACCGCCCTGGTTGAAGGCGGTGAGGTTGAACGAGATCCCGAACTTGATGCCGGTGAGCGCCAGTGCCCGCTTCGTGTGCGGATGCGCGGCGTTGAAAGCAGCGATCTCGCGCTTGCGATCGGCGACGCCGCCGTCGTCCAGAGTCTTCCGCCAGACAGCAGCGATCCGTTCGGGCTGGTCGACCGGCTGTCCGTACGGCGTCGCCTGTCCCTGCTGGTAGAAGTTACGCTCCCGCAACTCCATCGGGTCCAGGCCGAGCAGTGGCGCGCACCGCCCCATGATGTCCTCGATGACCAGCATGCCCTGGGGTCCGCCGAAGCCGCGGAAGGCGGTGTTGGAGGCCTTGTTGGTCTTGGCGATGCGGCCGGCGATACGTGCGTTGGGAAGCCAGTAGATGTTGTCGATGTGGCACAGGGCACGGGCCACCACTGGTTCGGACAGGTCCAGGCTCCAGCCGCCGTCGGCGGTCAGAGTGGCGTCCAGAGCCCGGATACGGCCGTCGGCGTCGTAGCCGACCTTCCAAGTGGCGTGGAAACCGTGCCGCTTGCCGGACATGGTCAGGTCCTGAGTCCGGTTGAGCCGCAGCCGCACCGGCCGGCCGGTCAGCTTGGCGCCGAGTGCGGCGACGGCGGCGAACCCGTGTGGCTGCATCTCCTTGCCGCCGAAGCCACCGCCCATGCGCAGACACTGCACGGTCACCTCATGGCTGTGCAGACCGAGCACGTGCGCGACGATTTCCTGGGTCTCCGAGGGATGCTGGGTGCTGCTCTGGATGAACACCTGCCCGGCCTCGTCGATGTGGGCCAGTGCCGCGTGCGTCTCCAGGTAGAAGTGCTCCTGATCGGAGAACTGGAACTCGCCGGTGAACACGTGCGCGGAGTCGGCGAAGCCCGCGTCGACGTCGCCGGTCAGCATCACGGGCTGAGAGCCGTGGAAACTGTTGGCCCCGATCGCGTCCTGCAGCGTGACTATGGAGGGCAGTTCGTCGAGTTCCACCTCGACGGCCTCCGCACCCAGCCGGGCCGCCTCCAGGGTCTCGCCGAGCACCCAGGCGACCGCGTGGCCGTAGAACATGACGTGGTCGGAGAAGAGCGGCTCGTCGTGCTTCATCCCGGCATCGTTGACACCGGGCACGTCGGCACCGGTCAGCACCCGGACCACGCCGGGCACGGCGAGCGCGGGACCGGTGCGCAGCGCGGTGATCCTGCCGTGGGCCTTCATGACCTGGACCGGATAGGCGTGCAGCACGTCCTTGGTGCGGTAGACGAGGTCATCGGTGTACAGCGCGGCGCCGGTGACGTGCAGGGTCGCACTCTCGTGCGGCATCGAAACACCGACGACGGGCTTCTCGGGGCGTTCGGACAGATGACTCATGACGACACCGCTTCAGTGGTTTGCGCGTACAGCTTCAGCAGGCTCTGGCCCAGCATCGCGGAACGGTAGAGGGAACTGGCGCGATGATCGCTCATCGGTGTGCCCTCGCCCCGCAGTTCCCGGGCAGCGGCCTCGACGGTCTCCGCCACCCAGGGCTTCCCCTCCAGGACCGCCTCGGTGGCGAGGGAGCGGATGGGGGTGGCGGCCACGCCGCCAAGGCCGATGCGTGCCTTGCGGACGATCCCGTCCTCGATGTCGAGCGCGAACGCGGCCGCCACACTGGAGATGTCATCGAAGCGCCGCTTGGCGATCTTGTGGAAGGCCACGACCGGCGAAAGCGGCAACGGGATGCGCACAGCGCGGATCAGCTCGCCGGGACGCCGAACGCTCTGCCGGTAGCCGGTGAAGTAGTCAGCCAGTGGGACCTCGCGCTCACCGTCGGCGTCGGCGAGTACCACCGAGGCCTCCAGCGCGAGCAGTACCGGCGGGCTGTCACCGATGGGAGAGCCGGTCCCCAGGTTGCCGCCGAGGGTCGCGCTGTTGCGGATCAGCCGGGACGCGAACTGCGGGAACAGCTCTGCCAGCAGCGGGACGTCGCCGTCGAGGCGGCGTTCGATCTCGGTGAGTGTGAGCGCCGCCCCGATCACGATGGAGTCGGATTCGACCCGCAGCTCCCGCAGTTCGGCCAGCCGGTCGATGCCGACCACGCAATCCGCGCGGCGGGACCGGATGTTCACCTCGACACCGAAGTCGGTGGAACCGGCGACCACCACCGCGTCGGGCCGCTCGCGCAGCAACTGCAGTGTCTCGGGAAGGCTGTTCGTCCGCAGGAACGCGCTACCGTCCTGGACGTATTCGGTGGCGACCGGCGCTGGCGGGGACTGCTCGCGACGCTGTGCCAGTGGGTCCCCATCGGTGGGCGTACCGACGGCGAACGCGGCATCGCGAATCGGGCGATAGCCGGTGCACCGGCACAGGTTTCCACTCAGCGCGTGCAGATCGAAGCCGTTCGGACCGTGCTCGGCGTCGGCGCTGTCGGCCGAGTCGGTGCTGTGGTCCGGCTCCGCATGCGCGCAACGGTTGGGACGGTAGTACTCGGAGGCCATGCTGCAGACGAATCCCGGGGTGCAGTAGCCGCACTGGGAGCCGCCGCGGACCGCCATCTCCTGCTGCACCGGGTGAAGGGTGGCCGGTTCGCCGGGTTCGCCCACGGTGGCGAGGCCTTCGGAGGTGATGACCTCCTGACCATCGAGGGCCGCGGCCGGGATCAGGCAGGCGTTGACCGCCACCCAGTCGGTGGGCTTGTTCACCCCGGGGCGGGCCACCAGGACCGAACAGGCGCCGCATTCACCCTCGGCGCAGCCCTCCTTGGTGCCGGTGAGGCCACGCTCGCGCAGGAAATCCAGCGCTGTGGTGTGAGGCGCAGCCGGTGAAATCGGTGCTTCTTTCCCGTTGACCGTAATGCGCGCCGCTACCATGACAGGCCTTCGTTCCGGTACACGATCGGTCGATTCATCATGTTCGCCAATTTTCAGGCAGCTTTCTGTGTTCAGACGCGCCACATAAGAGAAACGTGCGCGGAAAAGCACGCAACAGCGGCGTGCTGGAAGTTGGTGGTGGGGCAACCTGAAATGTGCCGGACGTGGCACATCAGAACGGCGTGATCAGCAGCCGTGCGCGATCCGGCCCGGCACCCAGACGGTGCGCTGGGCGAGGCGACCGAGATCAGAGCTGGTGTACATCCGCTGGTCGCCTCCTTCCAAGGGTTATAGATCGAAGATGACTGCAAAATAGCGGCTCAGAGCCACAGAGGTCAAGGCGTTGACCTTGACCTCTGGGCAAGCGGTCGGGCGACCTCATGTCCCCGCCGCACATGACAAAGATTCAGGCTCGTGCCGCATCGAGCAACTTTGGCGCTGTCGACGACAACTGCGGCCGTCGTGACGGCTCCGCTCCGTAACGGCCGACGGAACGGAGCCTGCTTCATCAAAGCGCGAAGTCAGTGAGCGGCGTCTTCCTCGCAGCGTGAACGACCGCTCCGCTGCCCGGCGGTGAGAAGGCCGGTGACGAGCAGGTCGACCAAGCGGCCGGCGTCGTAGCGGGCGTCGTTGCCGGCGCCGATGCAGAGGTTACCGATGCCGCGCATGAGCATGAACCCGGAGATCCGTTCCGTGCCGGTGTCGCCGAGCGCCGCAAGCAGGAGGGTGTCGCAGACAGGTACCAGTTGGTCGAGGAAGTACCGGTGCAGGGCGTCCGCGCCGCCGGCATCGGCCCCCATGGCGCCGGCCAGCCCGTGCTTGGTGACGAGGAAGTCCACGAACCCGGCCACCCACCGCCGCAACGCCGCGCTCGGTTCCGCTGCCTCCTGCAGCAAGGTCGGCCCTGCCTCGGCCAGCGCTTCGACCTGGTGACGATAGACCGCCGCGATCAGAGCGGGACGGGTCGGAAAGTGCCGGTAGATCGTCCCCATCCCCACACCGGCCTCCGCCGCGATCAACCGCACCGGCGCGTCGACCCCGTGCGTGACAAATACGGCTGCCGCCGCATCGAGAAGGACCCGCTCGTTGCGGCGGGCGTCGGTCCGCTTGCCGCGCGGCGCAGCGGCAGGGGTGTTCGGGTCGGTCATCGAAGGCACTTTCGTTGCGGTGTTTGTCAACCGGAGCAGCGCTCCGTATGATGTGGAGCGTCGCTCCGATTTCAGTGTGGGCGACGGCAACCCAAAACGCAAAGGACAGATGGCTTCCATGAGCAGCACTCCCGCAACAACCGGTACTTCAATCGTGCACGCCCTGGACTCGGTCGTCGGCGCCGGCGACCGAGTCGTGTCCGTCGCCCCTGTCGCGCTGGATGCCCCCGGCCGGGCCGTTCCGCTCGCTGTGCGGGTCTCCGCACCGGTGGCCGGTGAGGGCCTTCCGGTACTGCTGTTCTCGCACGGCAACGGCTGGTCACTGGACGGATATGCTCCGCTGACAGCGTTCTGGGCATCGCAGGGTTTCGTCGTGGTGCAGCCGACCCACCTGGATTCCCGTCGGAACGGCATCGGATTCGACGACCCGGCGTTCGAACAGATCTGGACCGAACGGTACGCGGACCTGGAACGCGTTCTCGACCAGTTCGACACCGTGGAAGCGGCCGTACCGGGGCTTGCCGGGCGGGTGGACCGGAACCAGGTCGTCGTCGCCGGCCACTCCTGGGGCGGGCAGACGGTTCAGATGCTGCTCGGCGCCCGCATACTTGACGGCTCCGGGCACGTGGGCAGGGACTACGCGGACCGGCGGGTCAAGGCCGGTGTGCTGCTGGCCGCGACCGGGATCGGTGGCGAGGAACTGCACCCGTTCGCCAAGGAGCACTTCCCGTTCATGAACCCGTCCTTCGCCGAGCTGACCACTCCGGCGCTCGTGGTCGCCGGCGACCGCGACCAGTCCAAGATGTCCAGCCGCGGCCCGGACTGGTTCACCGACGCCTACACGCACAGCCCCGGAGCCACCGACCTGCTCACCCTGTTCGGCGCGGAACACTCCCTGGGCGGTATCCCGAACTGGGAAGCCGCGGAAACCACCGACGAGAACCCGGAGCGCGTCGCTGTCCTCCAGCGCTTGACCACCGCCTATCTGCGCAGCGCGCTGAACCCGTCCGACACCAGCTGGGACAAGGCAGCCTCCGCCCTCGCCGAGGTCGGAACGGCGATCGGCCGCATCGACAGCAAGTAACTCCCCCGCCAGTGCCCCCGCTGCGAGACCCGTACTTCTCCTCCGCACTCCTCGCCCGTTCGCGGGAACAGATAGCCCGTGTCCTCCCCCATCCGTCCCATTGATCGGAGCGACAGATGCCCGACACATCCCGGTGGGGTGCTGACGACGAGCACGGCACACTGCACTACATCACCGACTCCGTCCGGACTCGCGCCCTCGCTGCAGCCCGCACCGGCCGAACGGTCTCCCTCGCCCGCGCCGTGCACCCCAGGCCCGCGCCGGTCGGACCCGGTGCCGCCACCGACGGCGAAGCCGCCTGGCAGCAGTCCATGCTCTACACCGGCACCCCACCGGCAGCGATCGCCGAACAGTGGGTGATCACCCCGCACCATCCCGCCATCACGCACCTCGACGCGCTCTCCCACGTCGTCGTCGACGGCACCGTCTACCCAGGCGTCCCCGTCGAAGACCGGGTCACCCCCGCAGGTGTCACCATCGGATCCACCGCTGTATTCGGTGCCGGCATCCTGACACGAGGTGTGTTCCTGGACCTCGCCCCCGGTGCCCGGCTTGCCGACGGGTACCCGATCACCGCACGCACCCTTGACACGGCAACACGGGCCGCAGGCAGCACTGTTCAATCCGGAGACGCGATCGTCGTCCGGACCGGCTGCGATCCCGTCAACCCGAACAGAGCGGCAGTGCCAGGACTTGACCGGTCAGCGGTCGCCTGGCTCGATGAACGCCGGATCAGCGTCTGGGTCGGGGACACCGGCGATGCCTGGCCATCACTCGATCCCACCGATCCCATGCCCCTTCACCGGCGCGGCCTCCACGACCTGGGACTGCCCCTCGTCGACGGCGCCGACCTTGAAGATCTCGCGAGCACCTGTGCCGAGACCGGCCACGACAGCTTCCTGCTCCTCCTGGCCCCGCCCCGCATCCACGGGGCCAGCGGGACACCGGTCAACCCCATCGCCGTGTTCTAGAGTCCGCCTTCAGAGATCGTTTCACGGCCGGGCCCCTGCGTTTGCCGGAGCGATCGGCCCACTGCCGGCCCGGGTGGGGCAGCAGGCCGAGCGGTCCGAACTCGTCCATGCAGAAGACGACTTCGGGTTCGTCCGCCTCGCGTACGACCTCGCCGTCGGCGATCTCGTAGAGGTGTTCGACGCGGGCCTTCTTGGCCGCGTAGTCAGGCTCCAAGTCGAAAAAGGCAGGTCGTGTTCGGCCGGCTTGGACTTCGCGGTTTTCTTCCCCCGCGGTCCGGGACCGCGCTCAGGTGGTGGGCGGGGTGGTGATCAACCAATGGGTGAAGGCGGCGTAGCGCTCGGCGGACTCGGCAGCCCCGTTGGCGTGCTCGACCGCCGCTGAATGCTCGCGCACCTGCTCGAACCGGAGGCGGCGGGCGCTCTCGTAGCGGGCGAGGGCAGCGGCTGCGGTGGGCCCGTCCGCCAGTTCGGCGCGCAGTACTCCGGCGTCCTCGATGCCCAGGGTGCCGCCCGCCGCGATGTGCGGGGACAGGCCGTGCGCCGCGTCCCCGATCAGTGCGACCCGGTCCGTGGTCCAGCGCGGCAGCTCGGGGACGAGCATGATCTGATTCTCCAGAATGGACTCCTCCGGCGTCGCGGCGATCATCTTCAGAAGCTCGTCGTGCCAGCCGGACTCGGCCACGTTGCGGGCCCGCCGCAGCGCCCGGTCCCTCTTGCTGCCGAGCAGTTCGCCGGCGTCGAACTGGCCGATCCACCACATGGTCCGGTCCTGCGCGACTCGCGTGTAGCCGCCTCGGGTCCGCGCCCGGCCGATGGTGACGAACGTGCCCTCCGGCCGCTCGTCCCCGGAGGGCAGCACCGCCCGCCATACGCGGTGTCCGGCATGCTCCACCGCCGCGCTGCCGGGCACCAGGGCGGCGCGCACGTCGGAGTACACACCGTCCGCTCCGATCAGCAGATCCGCCCGCAGTGGCGCACCGTCGGCGAGGTGCACTGCCACATGCGTGTCGTGCTCGGTGAAGCCGGTGACGTGTGTTCCCAGACGGATCCGGTCCCTGCCGACGGTGTCGGCGAGGAGGTTGTTCAGTTCCGGCCTCGGCACCATCAGGAACCGGTGGGCGGCCGGGTCGTAGCCGGCCGCGCGCATCGGGTGTCCCGCGGCGTCGAAGAACCGGGTGTCGACGGTCTTGCCCAGGCGCCGGACGTCGACGCCGAGGGTGTCCAACTCCCGCAGCGCGTTGGGCCACAGGCCGATGCCGGCTCCGGCCGCCCGCACCTGCGGCGCGTGCTCCAGCACGGTCACCTCGTGCCCGATCAGCCGCAGCGAAGCCGCCGCTGTGAGTCCGACCAGACCCGCTCCCACGATCACGGTGCGCATCGTTTCCTCCCCTTGCAGTCCGGTGTGGCGGTGAGATCAGCCGACGACGGGCGACGCGGTCCCGGGGTCGGGGCGTCGGAATCGACGAAGCTCACGCGCTTCATGCGGCGAACAGTAACACTAACGGTTAGCCTTATGCATTCGTTCCGGTTTTGAATCCGTTAGTGCTGTGACGGCGGCGCACGTCGTGCGAGCCCCTTCGCGATGGCCCAGCCCTCTCGATCCCGGCCTCCACGCCGCCCGTCGCCGATCAGGCGGACCCGGTACGACCACCTCACGCTCAAACCGCCTGGGCCGGGGGGGGAACGTGAAAGCCGGCGCCCCAGTGATGCCGACCATCAGGGACGGGCTCCGCCAACTACGTTGAACAGCCGGCCAGCCAGACACCGACTCGCACCGATGCCTCAAGACATCCACCGACCATCGGGAACAGCCACAGACCGCCAGTGGGAGTTGCTTGCCCCGTGATCCCGCGGGCTCGGACCGGTCGGCCACGAGCGGAGCACCGGCGGATCATCAACGGCATTGTCTACAAGATCCGGGCCGGGATCTCCTGGCGTGGCCTGCCGAACGCTATGGACCGTGGAAGACGGTGTACACCCGCTTCCGCCGCTACGCGCTCGACGGCGTCTTCACCCGGGCGCTGCAGCAGGTCCAGGCCCAGGCGGACGCCGACCGCCGCGGTTCCACCGGGACATCTACCGCAGGCGCAACATCGTCGAGCGCCGCTTCAACCGGCTCGAAGGTTTCCATGGCCTCGCGACCACCAGGTATGACAAGACCGCCACCTCCTAACGAAGCAGCGGTCTGTCTGGCCTCATTCCTGCTCTGGCAAGATCCCTTTGAAGACGGACCCTAGTGTTCTGAGTCAGGAATTCTGTTCAGATAGCTGGCGAGGCGTTCGAGGATTTCGTCTGCGGTCTTCGTCCAGATGTAGGGCTTTGGGTCGGTGTTCCAGGCGGCGATCCAGTTGCGGATGTCCTTCTCAAGGGCGTGGACGGATTTGTGGACGCCTCGCCGTATCTGCTTGTTGGTGAGTTCGGCGAACCATCGCTCGACGAGGTTGAGCCAGGACGAGCCGGTTGGTGTGAAGTGCAGGTGGAACCGGGGGTGGGCCAGCAGCCACTTCTTGATGGCGGGTGTCTTGTGGGTGGCGTAGTTGTCACAGACGAGGTGGACTTCCAGGTCGCCAGGCACCTCTTTGTCGAGCTTGACTAGGAACTTCTTGAATTCCTCGGCCCGGTGCCTGCGGTGCAGGGAGCTGATCACCTTGCCGGTGGCCACCTCGAGTACGGCGAACAGCGTGGTGGTGCCGGCGCGGACGTAGTCATGGGTCGCCCGCTCGGGAACACCGGGCATCATCGGCAGCACCGGCTGCGACCGATCCAGGGCCTGGATCTGCGACTTCTCATCCACGCAGAACACCAACGCCCGTTCGGGCGGGTCCAAGTAGAGACCGACGACGTCGTGGACCTTGTCGACGAAGTACGGATCGGTTGACAGTTTGAAGGTCTCCGAGCGATGTGGCTGCAGGCCGAACGCCCGCCAGATCCGGGACACCGACGACTGAGACAGACCCATCTCTTTCGCCATCGACCGCGTCGACCAGTGTGTCGCGTTCTTCGGGGTGGATTCCAGCGTCCTGGTGACGACCGCGGCGACCTGGTCGTCCGTCACTGTCCTGGGGCCACCCGGACGTGGCATGTCACCCAGACCTGCGATTCGATATTGCACGAATCGGGCCCGCCAGCGGCCCACCGCCTGTGGTGTGGAACCGAGTTGAGTAGCCACGTCCTTGTTGGAGGTGCCTTCGGCGCAGGCCAGGATGATCCGGCACCGCAATGCCCACGCCTGCGGCGTGGAACGGCGCCGCACCCACTCCTCAAGTGCGGCCCGTTCCTCATCCGACAGAGTCAACTCGGCCTTCGGCCGCCCCATCCGCGCCATATAACAAGCCTACACATATACGCGGAATTCCTGACTCGGAACACTAGTAGCTCTGGCGCATCACGTACAGACGGTTGCCCTCCGGGCCGGTCCACTCCAGGCGTACGACGCCGGCCACCGCGGCATCACCTGTGCGGGACGGGTCGGCCCAGTAGCCGACGGCCGGGTTACGGAAGAAGGTCGCCCAGAGGTGTCCGTCGCCGTCAGTGAAAAAGTTGTTGTGTCCGGCGCCCACGCCGGCGGTCCAGCGCTCGGAGTACGGTCCCTCGAAACGGTCGGCGACGGCGACGACCGCGTCGTACTGGTACTGCGCCCGGCCGGTGCTCGCCACGTACGAGTAGAGGGGGCTGCCGTAGGCATCGATCGAGGTACGGTCCCACGCGGCCTGCACCAGGTAGTACTTGCGGCCGTGCTTGAAGACATAGGCACCCTCGAGATACGGCTCCGGTGTGTACGGCTTCTGTTGGAAGGCCGGGAGCTTCGTCGTCGGGACGATGTCCTCCATGTCGTCGCGGAACTTGGCGTAGAGGTTGTTGTGCAGCACCAGCCACGCGTCATCTCCTTCCGAGAAGAGGCTGCCGTCGATGTGGTAGTACGCGCCGGGCTTGATGAACGAGGGCCCGCCGATGAACGAGTCGCCGAAGGGCTTTTCGATGTTGCCTTCGGCGAGGCGGTACGGGCCGGCGACTCCGCCGTCGCTCACCAGCAGGAACGAGCCGACCTTCTGTGAGTGGTCGCCCATGCACGCCACGAGGTACCACTTACCGCGGAAGTAGTGCAGTTCGGGTGCCCACGCCTCGCCACGCTTGCCGAACTGGTCGTCGTACCAGTACTCCTGCCACGGCGCGACGACCGTGCGGCCGGGGCGGTTCTCCCCCACGAATTCGGGTGACCAGACCTTTCCGCGCTCGGCGCCGGGCCGGATGCCGGTGGTGTCGGCCAGTCGCCAGGGGCCGTGCAGGGACCGGGCCGTCCATACGAAGATGCCGTCGTTCCAGGGGCCGGCCACTGCGAGGCCGGGCACGCGGGTGGTGCCGGTGGCGACGTAGAGCGGACGGCCGTCGACGACGAAGCAGTTGACGTAGGTGTCACGCATCCAGACGCGACCCAACTCCTCGTCCCTGGAGCGGAGTTCGAGGGGAAGCACAAAGGAGTTGTCCTCGCGCGGCCACAAGTCCTGGCGGGCATCCGCGAGTCCGTACGGCTCGGGCTCGGGCCAGTTCGACGGGTAGTGAGCCGTCGGATGCGCCTGCGTGGGCGCGGGCAGTGCCTCGGCAGTGGCCGGGGGCAGCGCGGCCACTCCCATGGATCCGGCTATGCCGGCCAGCATGGACCGTCGGCCGATGTGCATTCCGTTCTCGGATCTCTTCATCAGGCTGTCTCTCTCGTGGTCAGGGGTTGCGGCGTGCTGTCGGCATGCGGTTCATGGCCGTCCAGCCTCGGAGTGGGCTTCGGGCCCGTCGGATTCGAAGGCGGAAAGTGTGGTGTCGTAGTCCGTCTCCACGTCGTACATCGGCGTCATCCAGTGGTAGAAATTGTCGCCGCGTTCGCGGAGCAGGTCGTACAGGTGCCGGATCAACGCCGTGCGTACGCCGAGCAGTTCGGGGTGGTCGTAGCGGTTGTGCAGCTCGTCGGGGTCGGCATCGAGGTCGTACAGCTCGTTGCAGGACTCGGGGTTGATCACCAGCTTGTGGTTTCTGGTGCGCAGCATCCGCTGCGGGTACGGGAAGTGGTGACCATGGAATTCGGCGAGGTGGTGCTCGTCCCACTGCGGGTGCTCACCGCGTACGAGGGGCAGCAGGCTGCGGCTGTCCACGGCCGGTCCCGTCGCGCTGCCCGCCAGGTCGAGGATGGTGGCGGTGCAGTCGGTGAGGGAGACGAACTCCTCACGCACCTGGCCCTGCGGGGCGCCGGGGACCTTCAGCAGCCCGGGGATGCGGTAGATGTCCTCGTACATGGCGGGGCCCTTGTCGTGCAGCCGGTGGGCGCCGGTGAACTCGCCGTGGTCTGCGGTGAAGAAGACTGCCGTCCGGTCGTCGAGCCCCAGTTCGCGCATGGCGTCGAGGATGCGGCCGATCTGCTCGTCGACGAGCGTGACGTAGCCCCAGTAGACGGCGATCAGCTTCCGCGACTCCTCCAGCGCCATCGTGTCGAAGGCCCACAGCTTGCTGTAGTTCTGCTGGACGGTTGGTTTCGCCGCGAAGGTCTCACTCACGGAGGCGGGCAGCTCGACCAGCCCGGGGTCGTACATGTCGTAGTACGCGTCCGGGAGGATGTACGGCAGATGCGGGCCGAAGAAGTGGGTGGCCAGGAAGAACGGCGCCCCGTCGCCCTGGTCCTCCTGCTCGGCGAAGCGGTGGAGCATCTCGATGGTGCGCGTGGCGAGGTAGTACTCGAAGGTGGCTTCGACCGGCTGGTGGAGGCGGGCGGCAAGGAGGTTTCCTGGGCTGCCGTTGGGCGTGGTGCCCCGCACCGGATCCGTGATGCGGTACGGCGGCAGGCCGTTCTCCTCCAGGTACGCGAGGTAGTCGGGGTGGTCCACGGGGTTGTGCCAGCCGGCCAGGTCAGGTCCCTCGAAGCCGTAGTCGGCGGCGGTGCGCCGTACGCCGCCGTGCCACTTGCCGAGCAGGCCCAGGTTGTAGCCCTCGGAGCGCAGTTGCTCGGAGAAGGTGAACTGGCCGTCGGAGAGATCCTCAAGATAGCCGACGTTACGCTCATAGTTGGCCAGCAGCTTGTGCCGGAAGGGAGCCGCCCCGGTGAGCAGGCTGGCGCGCGCCGGGGTACAGATCGCGGTAGGGGTGTAGAAGCTGTCGAACCGCGTTCCCTCGTCCGCGAGGCGGTCGAGGTTCGGGGTGTGCGTGTGCGGGTTGCCGTACGCGCCCAGGGTGTCCACCCGGTGTTGGTCGGTCATCAGGAAGAGCATGTTGCGGCGCACGGAGGGCCTTTCGGGTCGGTCCGCCTCGCACGTCGGCCAGGACGGGCGGACGCATCGGACGTCGGCATTTCGGGCACGCCGCCATGACGCCTCGACATATGCCGCTTCGGGGTGGCCGATGCGGCGTCCGGTGCGTGCTCGGCGGTGCCGTGCGACGCATGTTCCGGCCCGGCCATGATTTAAGTCAAGAGGGTGGACGCAAATCGCACGGAGGCACCCCGGCAAGGTGCGCGTCCACCGGTCCGTGTTGCTGAGCAGCCACCGGGCGGGGTGCCGGACACGTCTGCACCGTACTTGTCGGCTGGTCAGGGGTGGCCCGGGGCAGGAGCTGTTGCCACACATCGTTCATATGAAGAATTTGTTTCGGGTTATTGACGAAAATGCCCGGCACTCACATGCTGTCCTGCATGCACGAACACGACGGTCCGCTGACGCGCCTTCGCCGCAGCCATGAGCAAGCGGTTCTTGGGCTGCTCCGCCGGCACGGACCACTGAGCCGCGCCGAGTTGGGTGATCGCAGCGGGCTGTCCCGCACCACGCTCCACGACATCGTCGCCGGCCTGGTGGGCAATGGCTCCGTGGTCACCGGCACACCGCACGTCGAGGTACGCAAGCGCGGCCGGCCGGTCGAGAAGCTCAGCCTCAACCCGGCAGCGGGCGAGGCGGTCGGCATCGACTTCGCACGCCGCTCCGTGCATGTCGCGGCCGTCAACTTCGCCCATGAGGTCGTCGGTTCGGCGAGCGAGGCGCATGCCGCAGACCTGTCCTGGCCCGAGCGGATCGATATCGCCGGACGTCTACTCGCCACGTCGGCCAACGTCCAGCTCGACGCACTCAGCGCGATCGGCGTCGGTGTCGTCGGACCGATCACCGACCCCGGCAGTGGAAACGCCCGCGCGCAGGGCATCGACGGCCTGCCGGACCTGCTGCGCAAGCAGTTCGGTGTGCCGGTGCTCCTTGACAACAACACCCGGCTCGCGGCGCTCGCCGAGGCAGTGTGGGGTGCGGCGGCGGACAGCAGCGACGTCCTCTACCTGCGGTTGTCACACGGCGTCGGGGGCGGACTGGTCGTGGGCGGCGCGCTGCACCGCGGCCGCAACGGCCTGTCCGGCGAGTTCGGGCACATCACCGTGGACCCGGCCGGCAGACCGTGCGACTGCGGCGGGACCGGCTGTCTGGAGACCCGTGCCTCGCTCGACGCGGTTCTGCACCGCTACCGCGAAGCCGGCGGCCGGGCCGATGGCCTCGCCGGGTTCCTCGACGCCGCGGCTGCCGGCGAACCGTCCGCCCTGAGGGTGCTGGAGCGCGTCGGCAACGACGTCGGCGGGGTGCTGGCCGCGGTCTGTCATGCCGTCGGCCCGGGCGTCATCGTCGTCGGCGGCGAGCTGGCGGAAGCCGGCCCCGCGCTGCTCGACCCGGTCGAACGGGCGCTGCGCCAGCACCTGATGCCGATGGCCCGCCCCCACGTGGACGTACGGCGCGCGACGCTCGGCGACGCGGGCAGCGCGCTGGGCGGCATCGCCCTCGTTCTTCATGAATCCCCCCTGCTCTCCCACTACCCGCAGCCCGTCCCCGAGGAGAACGCGTGAAGCCACCAGCGAGGAACCCATGGCTGTGATCGCCCCTGTCGAGAAATCCGCTGCCGAAGGCCGGCAGCAGCAACCGCGCCGTTCCCGGCACCGGCCCCTGCTCCTCAACGTCGTCGCAGTGGTGGCAGGCATCGCCGTCTGGGCCGTCGTGGCCGCGCTCGGGCTGGTCGAGAACCTGCCCGCGCCGCTCGGGGTGGCGGAGAAGGCCGGCACCATGATCTCCGACGGCACCCTGGCGTCCGATACGTTCGCCAGCCTGCGCCGGGTCTTCCTCGGCTACGCCCTCGGCGTGGCGGTGGCAGTCCCGGTCGGCTTCCTCATGGGCTGGTACCCCACCGCGCGCGCCCTGATCGAACCGTACATCCAGTTCTTCCGCACGATCCCGCCGCTCGCGCTCATTCCGCTCGCGGTCGTACTGCTGGGGATCGGCGAGGTGCCGAAGATCGCCGTGATCTTCCTGGCCTCGTTCATGTCCTGCGTCCTCTCCTCCTTCCAGGGCGTCATCGACGTCGACAGGACACTCATCAACGCGGCCCGGGTGCTCGGCGCCTCGGACCGCACCATCTTCGCCAAAGTGGTCGTCCCGGCCTCCACTCCTTTCATCCTGGTCGGCATGCGGATCGGCCTCGGCGCGTCCTGGGCCACCGTGGTCGCCGCCGAACTCATCGGCGCGCAAGAGGGTTTGGGCTACCGGATGCAGAAGGCGTCCACCTGGTTCGACATGGACGCGGTCTTCGTGTCCCTGATCACGATCGGCGTACTCGGGCTCGTCATGGACCGGCTGCTGCTGCTGGCCGAGCGACGCCTCACCGGCTGGCAGGAGCGACGATGAACAGCAAGATCACCTTTCGTGACGTGGTGAAGACCTTCCCGCTGAAGGGCACGTCCTTCACCGCGCTCGGCGGGGTGAGCCTGGACATCGCGGACCAGGAGTTCGTCACTGTCGTGGGTCCGTCCGGGTGCGGCAAGTCCACCTTGATGAGCATGGCCGCAGGGTTGCAGGAGCCCGACTCGGGCAGTGTCCTGGTCGACGGAACGCCGGTGTCAGGACCCGGCCCCGACCGGGGGGTGATCTTCCAGCAGTACGCCCTCTTCCCCTGGCTGACCGTGCGTCAGAACGTGGAGTTCGGGCTCAAGATCGCCTCGGTGCCCCCCGCCGAGCGGCACCGGCGCACCGAGCAGGCCATCAGCCTCGTCGGCCTGAACGAGTTCGCCGAGGCCCTGCCCAAGACGCTCTCCGGAGGAATGAAGCAGCGCTGCGCCATCGCCCGCGCGTACGCCGTCGATCCCCAAGTACTGCTGATGGACGAGCCGTTCGGGGCGCTCGACGCCCTGACCCGGGTGCAGCTGCAGGACCAGCTGCTGCAGACCTGGAGCCAGGAGAAGCGCACGGTGCTGTTCATCACTCACGACGTGGACGAAGCCGTCTACCTCGCCAGCCGGGTCGTCGTCATGGCCGCCAGGCCCGGCCGCATCCACAGCGTCATCGACGTGGATCTGCCCTATCCCCGCACCGAGGAAATCCGGCTCTCCCCCGAGTTCCTGCACATCCGCAACAGGGTGTGGACTGCCGTGTACCACCAGGAAGCCGCGCCCCGGGCGGCCTGACCCGTCATCCCAGGGCACTGGCCCTGAGCCCTCGTACCAGGAACTTCGCAGAACCGGTCCGCGCACCACCCCGAGAGGAAATTTCCGCATGCCCAGGAAGTCGATCAGGCACGCCGTCACGGCGCTGCCCCTCGCGTTCATGCTCTCGCTGTCCCTCAGCGCCTGCTCCAACAGCGCTTCCGAGGACAACAGCACGGTTCGGTTCGGCTACATCGGCGACTACAACGGGGCCAGCCTGCTGGCGATCGCCGACAAGCAGGGGCTGTGGAAGAAGGCGGGCCTGACCGCACACGTGAAGTCGTTCAACAACGGTCCCGTGCAGGTCCAGGCGCTCAGCGCCGGCGACCTCGATTACGGATACATCGGTCCCGGCGCGATGTGGCTACCGGCCTCCGGCAAGGCCAAAGTCATCGCCATCGACACCCTCACGCACGCGGACCGGGTCATCGGCCAGCCCGGCATGACGTCCATGAAGGACCTCAAGGGCAAGCGGGTCGCCGTACCCGAGGGCACCTCCGGCGACATGGTCCTCAACATCGCCCTGGCGAAGGCCGGGATGACCGCGAAGGACATCAACAAGGTCAACATGGACCCGTCCACCATCGTCTCCGCCTTCTCCTCGGGAAAGATCGACGGCGCCGGCTTCTTCTACCCCGCCATCGACACCATCAAGAAGAAGGTTCCGGGCCTCGTGGAGATAGCCAGTACCAAGGACACCGGAGACGCCTTCCCCACCGCGTTCGTCGCCGGCAACAAGGTGCCCAGGGCGAAGAACAGCAAGGTGATCAAGGTGCTGCAGCAAGCCAACGACTGGCGCAAGCAACACCCGGACGAGTCCATCGCACTGGCCGCCAAGATGCTCCAGGTCACCGACGCCCAGGCCAAGTCGGACGCCTCACATGTGGAGACCCTCTCCACCGCGGACCTAGCAGCGAAGACCAAGAGCGGTGAGGTGAACCAGTGGCTGAAGAAGCTGGGGGAGTTCTTCGTCCGCAACAAGCAGCTGGATCACAACCCGGACCCCAGTGACTACTACGAGGGCGATCTCTACGGGCAGAGCTACGGCAAGTAGTCCCCGACCACGAATCGGTCTCCCTCCGCGGGTCACGGGCCTCCCCCGCCACCGACCCGGGCCCTATCGTCGACCGGTGTATCAGCCCTGGAGGGCTCGCAGGGTGGCCTCGACGACGGTGGTGCGGGGCTGGTTGTGAGGGACTTCGGCGAGGGCGGCGGCCATGCCGCAGGTGTCGGTGGCGGCGGACAGCCAGCACGCGGGACGCCGGCGGGTGCCGGCGGCGAGGCCGAAGACGACGAGGGACCTGCGGCGAGGCGGACCCGGCGTTCCATGGGCCAGGGGGCCTGTGCGTTTTCGGAGCGGTGGAGGGTGTGGCCCTCGCCGGCCCAGGCGGTGGTGCCGCCGTATGCCCAGCCCGGACACTGGCTGTCGCTCAGCGGAGTCGCAGCAGCACCGCCGTGGTCCCCTGGGTCGGCACCGCGACCGGCACAGAGCCGTCAGGGTCACGCTCCAGCCGCGTGCCCGTGGCCCCCAGGTAGTCGGCGGCTGCTGTCTCCGCCACCGGGAACCCCGGCGTGATCCGGCAGGTGACCGGCTCCTGCGCGTACGACTGGAGTCTGACCAGTACCCGCCCGTGAGCGGGCACGGTGAGACCCACTATCCGGACCCGTGGGTCGCTGACCGCCAGCAGTCCGTACGAGGCCCTCGGCTCCTCGGTCACCTCGCCCTTCGCGCGCACCGCCAGCAGGGGACGGCTGCCGGGGGACGCCGTCCGCATGCCCAGTTCAGGGCCGGCGCAGTCGGTTGAGGAAGCAACGCCCACGCTGTACCGGAAGACATGGTCGAAGGCCTGCTCCGAGGGGAAGTTGGTGTCCCAGATGTTGTTGTGCACCCAAGAGAAAAGGGTGCCGGGCTCCTCCTGGGCGAGGGACTGCGGGTAGGGGACGTAGGGAATCGCGATTCCGCCGATCTGCACCAGCGGGGCGTCCTGAGTGGCCACGGCGGCAACCGTCGTCCCCTCCTGGAAACTGACCCAGCGCCGCACCGCGCGCATGTGCCGCGCCGACCCCGGCACCGTCGGAAGACCGGTGCCCGTCATGCCACCGGTGGCCTCCATCCGGAGGACAGGGGCCTCCATCGCGAAGGGAAACACGAAAAACGCGCTTTCCTTGGTCAGGGTCGCGCTCTTCGCGATCCGGTTCTCCAGATCGATGCGGGCCTCGCCGTGCGGGAGATGGACCCGGACACGCAGTCGCTCGGTGCCTGCTGGTGCGCACTCGTAGACGAGCGTCTGGCCGGTCGCGTCGGAGAAGCGGTCCACCAGCGCAGCCGGCGGGGCCGTGGTGCGCGATGCGAGCAGATGCATGGAGTCCGTGGCCGTGGTCTTGCTCGACTGGTGGTTGAAGCCGCCGGCCGTGGCGTACTCGTCGTACACATAGCCGTTCAGGCCGGCCGTCGCGTCCTGGCGGACCAGTTCCCGGCCCGTCCGCTTGTCGGTGACTGATCCGATCCAGGCCGAGCGCAGATCGATCCGCACCCGCAGGAACTCGTTCTCCAGGACGGTGGAGTCTCCTGCGTCCGCTGCGGCTGGAGGAGCCGTATCGGCGGGTACGACGTCCACCCGCACCGCACCGTGCGCGGGCACGTCCCCGAGCCGGAAGAGCAGGAAGCGGCCGGCGGCCCGGTGCAGTTCGTTTGTCTGGGCCTCTTCGGTGTGCTCCAGCGGAGAGCCGTCTCGCGCGTCGATCAGGCGGACATGGTCCTCCAGCGGGACCGTGCTCTCCGGAAGGAACAGCCGGACCGTCTCGGACCGCTGCCAGCTGCAGGTGTTGGTGACGTAGTAGCCGGCGAGTGTGCCCTCGCGCGGCGAGAGCCGGGTGCCGAGCGCGGCGCCCGCGCCGTCGAGAAGAGTCCTCGCGTCGTCGTGGGCCCGCAGCGCCTGGGCGTACTTCCAGTGCCACTGCCGCTCGCCTGAGGCATGGCCGTGGTCGCCGTGCGTCCATGGGTCGCCGCCTCCCCAGGTGTGCTCGTTGAACAACGAGGCGGCCCGGTAGACCGCGGGCGCGGAGGCGGTGATCTCCGCGCCGCCGTGAGCGCCGAGGATCTCCGCGTGCCCGGCCACCGTTTGGGCGTCGGCCAGCGCCGCCTGACCGTCGCGGGTGGCGGCCAGCGGGACGGCGCCTGCCCCGACGCCGTCCACCCACCAGTCACTCCAGTCGCCCTCGAAGGTCTCCAGTCGGTCACCGAGGCGCGCCTCGGCGTCGAGGAAGAAGTCCTCGTTGCGCGACGTGCGCAGGACCGGGAAGGCCCACTCTTCGTTCCATCGGCGCACGGTGTCCGCGATGATGCGGCGCGGCGGACCGTTGTCCGCGAACTTGCCCAGCACGCGCAGGTGCAGGATGTCCCAGGGATAGGGGTCACCCTTGAACTCCTCGTCCAGTACGGGGAACCCGGGGATGCCGCGCCCTGCGTGCGGGTACTGGTGGGCGGCCAGCGCCGAGAGGTAGTTCGGCAGCAGGTCGTCGACGCGGGCGAAGGACTCGTCGAAGCCGAGGATCGAGCCCTCCATGTATGCGAGCCCGTGCGGGGTGTCGGTGCGCCACACCAGCACACTGCGCCCGCTGGGTGCCTTCCAGCGGAACAGCCGGGGCAGTTGCCCGCCGCCGACGTGGTGCGGCACGGCGCGTCCGGCCCAGTTGTGCGCGACCGAGAGGTAGCGGATGCCGCTGTCGGCGAGGACGTCGGGCAGCCCGACGACCTGCCCGGGTACGTCCGTCTGCATGGCCGTGGTGATGTCGATGCCGTGCTGATCACGCAGGTCTCGTACCGGGCGCAGCAGTTCGTGGAGTTCATCGGTGGAGCACGTCTCGGTGTGCAGGTTGAACGGCATCGCGGCGAGCTCTATGCGGCCCTCACGCACCCGCTCCAGGAACTCCGCGACCTGTTCCGCCGGACGGTTGGCCGACCAGTTCTCGTAGCTGAAGAACCCCTCGACGGCCCAGCGGAACCTGGACTCCTGAGGCCAGTCGTCCGTCGTGCGGCACAGTTCCAGGAGGGAGTCGAGGTACTTGCGTCCCTCGGCGAGTACGGTGCCCTGCGGGTCGGTGTAGCCGATGTCGAGATGGGCGTGCTGGACCAGATGCAGGGTCCAGTGACGCTGGGGGGTCAGTTGTACTTCGATGCTCTCGCCCTCGGCCAGCTCGGGCAGTTCGATGAGGATCCGGACCGGGGACTCCACCTCGGGGACCAGCAGACGGGTGGCGCCGTCGGGCCCGGGGACCAGGTCGCAGCGCAGGACGCTCCCGGACACGGTGGTGACGCGGGCGGTGGTGACGGGGCGGTCGGTGCGTACCCGTACGGACTGGAGCAGACCACCGTCACCGTCGTGGCGCAACAGCGGCTCGCAGGAGAGCCGGACGGGGTGTCCGCCGAGGACTCCGGAGGAGCTGACACCGCGGTCGCGCAGGATGTCGCGGGCTATGTCGGAGTCCCACCAGGAGGGGCGGGACAGATCTGGGCGGGGCATGGAGAGGGTTCTCCGCTCTGGCGTGGTGCCGGTTCGGTGCGTACGGCGGTCGGGTGGTGAGGGTCAGGAGTGCTGGGTGGCGAGGCCGGCGAAGATCTGGACCATGGCGGACTGTTCCAGGGTTTCGGCGGGTGCGGTGGGGTCGTAGTCGCCGCCGCCCGATGGCTGGAACCGGAAGAGCCCGGTCGAGGGGTCCCGGTTCTCCTTCCAGGTCTGCTCCGCGTAGGCGCTCTCCGCCTGGCGGTAGGCGGGGTCGGGCCGTACGCCGTTCAGGATCCGCAGGTTGTCGAAGTAGATGGCGTTGAAGATCGCCGGCTGGTCGTGCAGCCGGTCCCCCTGCTTCCAGTACGCGAGCGAGGCGTCGGCGTCCTGGACGGCGCGCTTCAGGTAGGAGCGGTCGCCGGTGGCTCGGTAGAGCGTGGTGGCAGTACCGACCATGGCCCCGGAGTTGTACGTCCAGAGCGTGGTGTTGACGGTCCCGTCGTCGCCACGGCTGTTCTGGTAGAGCCCCGGAGACTGGCGCAGACAGGACCAGTTCCACTCGTACCACTTCTTCGCGCTCGCCAGATACCGGTCATCGGATGTCATCTGGTAGAGCCGCGCGGCCAGTTCGGCGGCGAGCCCCGTGACGTTGGCGGCGCGCATGGTGTTGCTGGTGGAGTCGACCCAGTCCATGCCTCCGGGACAGGACTTGGCCGGGTCGTCGTCCCAGCCGCGGCTGACGATGTCGAAGGTCTGCGCGGCCCGGCCGAGGTAGGTGGCCTCCCCGGTGGCGCGGTACTGGTCGAGGAGGGAGAGTCCGACCACCGAGTTGTCGTCGTAGAAGACGTCCCCGCCCTGGCCGAGGGGCGCGGGGAGGTAGGAGTCGTAACCGGGCCGTCCGTCGCGGGGGTCGAAGTAGAGCTCAAGGGTGCGGAAGCGTTCGGCTGCGTCCGCCGTGTAGGAGGTTCCGGACTTGGGGAGGCCGGCCATGTCGACGGCGGCCGCCGTGGCCTCACGCAGGGGCCAGAGGTAGGAGTGGGCGTTGTCGGTGCTCTGCCGCGGGGTCCTCTCCTGGTAGAGCCCGTGGTTGTCCGTCCCCTGGTAGAGGTTCTTCTGGAGTGCGTCGTAGGTGTCTTCGGCGCGGCCGGTCCACGGGGTCGCGGCCGGCCCTGCGGCGGCGAAGGCCGGCGCGGTGCACAGAGCGGCGGCGAGCAGTGGGACGGCGGTGAGGGTGAGAGCGGCGCGGGCAGAGATCTTCACCGGGGTGTGCCTTTCGGGGGATCGGCTCATGGCGTGGGGGCTCGCGAGAAAGAGCCCTGTTGGTGATGCGTCTCGGCGTCGGGGTCAGCTGAGCTTGAGGCTGCTGACGAAGAAGCGCTGGGCGGAGAAGAACAGGACGACGGTCGGCAGCGAGACGAGAAGGGCGCCGCCGAGGACGACCGGAGGGCCGACGTTGGAGTAGTTGCCCTGGAGTTCGGCGAGTGCGGCCATCACGGGACGGATGTTCCGGCTGGTGGAGAGGGTGATGCCGAAGAGGAGGTCGTTCCAGACGGCCACGAACTGGAACACGAAGGCGGCGACCATCGCCGACTTCGACAGCGGTACGTGGATCTGCCAGAAGATCCGCCACCAGGACGCGCCGTCCAGCCGTGCCGCCTCGATCACCTCACCGGGCAGGGTCCGGGCGAAGTTGCGCATGATGAAGTACGCGAAGGGGATCGCCACCGCGACGTACACCAGGAACAGCCCCGCCTGGGCGTCGTAGAGACCGGTGTTCGCATAGGCCAGGAAGAGCGGCCGCAGGAAGACCTGGAGCGGCAGCAGCGTGCCCGAGTAGATCAGCCAGAACCACAGGGTCCTGCGTTTCACCGGCATGATGACCGTCGCGAAGGCGGCGGTGGTGGCCACGAGGATCGCCGCGGCCGCACTGGTCACCGCGTACAGCAGGCTGTTGCCCATGGCGGGCCCCAGCCTGGCCCGGGCCCACGCCTGGGACATGTTGTCGAAGAGCCCGAAGCCGCCGTGCGGCCACCAGTGGGGGCTGCCGCCGTACTGGGCGGCCGGCACGAGCGCGTTGACCAGGAGCAGCCAGGTCGGCACGGCCCAGAGCAGGGAGATGACCACCAGGGCCGTCTTACGGAGGGCGGCGCCCGCGGAGATTCGGCGGTTGGACATGGTCAGGCGCCTTTCGGGGTCAGCTGGCGCCGCAGATAGAGCCAGGAGGCCAGCAGCACGATGACGGTGAGGACGACCGCGACGGCCGCGCCGGCGCCGGGACGCAGCGCAAGGAACGTCTCCTGGTACATCGAGACCGCGAGCGTCTCGGAGTTGCGGCCGGGACCGCCCTGGGTGAGTACCCAGATCAGGTCGAAGGACTTCAGACCGTTGACGAGGCTGCTGCCGACGACGATCACGGAGACCGTCCTCAGCTGGGGCAGGATGACGTACCAGAATTTGCTCCAGCCGGTGGCGCCGTCCAGAGACGCCGCCTCCAGGGTCTCCGGCGGGATGGTCTGCAGGCCGACCAGAAAGAGGATCACGGCCACACCGGTCGACTGCCAGGTGTTGGCGACGATCATCACCAGGGTGTTGCCCGGCCATTCGAGCAGCCAGCCCTGGGCGAAGGAGCCCAGACCGAGCGCCTTGAGCGCCTGGTTGGCGGCGCCGTCAGTCGTGAGGATGAAGTTCCAGACGACCGCAACGGCGGAGCCGGAGATCGCGTAGGGAAGGACGACCAGCAGCCGTGCCAACCGCGACCACCGGGCGCCGTCGGTCATGACCGCGATCCCCAGGCCGAGGACCAGCGGAAGGGCGACCGTGCCGACCACCCACATCAGGGTGTTCTCGATCGACTTGGCGAGCACCGGGTCGGTGAAGAACAGCCCGTAGTTGGTGAACCAGGTGAAGCCCGAGACGCGGCCGTCACTGAAGAACCCCCGGTAGAGGGTCGCCGCGAACGGGGCCAGCAGCAGTGCGGAGACGAGCAGAACGGCGGGCGCCAGGAACCCCGCACCCACGAGCCGGTCCCTGAGTCTGCGGGGATGCCTGCGGGTCGGCGCGGGGGGCAACGGGCCGACGGCGGGGGAACCGGGCGCCGTGGGCCGCCGGTCGAGTGCCGATGTCATGACTCGTCCTTGTTCCAGGCGGCCCACTCCTTGGACGCCCGGCTCGCCATGCTGCGCAGCAGGGCCTCCGGGGACATGGCCTGTGTCATGAAGGCTCCCAGGTCGTCGGTGTTTCCCTGAATGAGGTTGGGCGGCCCGGACTGCCCGTACCGGGGAAGCTCGGTCCAGTGCTCGCGCCGGGCCTTTTCCCTGATGCGGGCGAGTACCGGGTTGCCGGTGACCGCCTTCGGGTTGGCCGAGCCGTCCTGGAGGAAGCCGGTCCATACTCGCTGGACCGAAGGGTCCAGCCAGTGCGCGGCGTTGGCCATGGCGGCGTCGTGCGACACGGCCTTCTCCGGTACGGCGAGGACGCCGGCTTCGGTGACGACGGACCTCTTGGTCGAGGCGTCCACCGGGGGCAGGACGAAGGCGTCGAAGCCTTCGCCGGGCTTCATTCCGGCGGCGGCCAGACCCTGGGACTGCCACGAGCCGTGCAGGAACATGCCGACCTTGCCGGTCTTCAGCGCGGCGGGACCGTTGTTCTGGTCGAAGTCGGCCGGCGTCATCCAGCCCTTCTTCATGAAGTCCTGCCAGATCTGCAGAGCCTTCTTCGCCTGCGGATCGGTGTAGTTGGCCCGGCCCGCGATCAGATCGGCGTAGTACTGCGGATCGACCTTGCTGAGGAGTTCCTCGAACCACTCGTACGCGGGCCAGTTGCCGTTCTGCGTGGCGACGAACGGCGTGACGCCTGACTTCTTGAGGACTTCGGCGTTGTGCAGCAGCTCCTCCCAGGTGTCCGGGGCCCGGAGTCCGTGCTTGTCGAAGACCTCGGTGTTGTAGAACAGCACGTAGTACGACTGGTACAGCGGGATCCCGTACACGGCGCCGCGGTAGGACATCGCGTCACGGAGGGTCTTCGTCACCCAGCCTTTTCGCTCGTACGCCTCCCACATCTGTGTCAGGTCGCTGAGGCTGCCCGTGCGGGCGAGCTGCTTCAGGTTGTAGCCCGACTGCCACTTGATCAGGTCCGTCGCCTTGGTCGTCTGCAGAGAGATCTGGGTGACCTGCGTGTAGGCGGTGGGGTTCGGGTTGGACAAGGGGCGCAGTGCGTAGCCGGTGAGCTTCTTCAGCTCGCGGCCGGCTGTGACGTACCCCTGGTCCCAGGTGGCGTTGTCGTTGGCCAGGGACGTGGTGCCCGGCATCGCTGCCGTGCTGTCGCCCCGTGCGCAGCCGCTCGCCAGTGCGGCCGCGGCGCCGGCCCCCAGACCGGCCAGCACGGTTCGGCGTCGGAACGGGTGAGCCGACGGCTGCGTCGCCTCGCCGGTTGATCTCATGGGCTCCTGCCCTTCCCTCTGGATCCCGGCGGGGGATCCCTGGTTCTGGGGTGCGGTGTGGGAGATCGCACCGGAGCGCACCACTCGTGTTCTGTGCTCCGGGTTGCCTGGATGTTAACGACACCATGAGCCTGAAACAAGAGGCGCCCTTGGAATTCACGTCAGGGTGCGTGCCTGTCAGCAGAAAGCCCGTACGGCGGGACCACCCATCTTGTCCACGTCGAATGTTATCGATACCATTCAGCCGGTTGCCGGACTACGTCTTTCAGGAGCACCTGTGCACCAGCCCCGCCCTTACGAACGCGACCCGCGATACTCCCCCACCGGTGGCACCGTCGTCACCGGCTGGGCCGCAGCGGTCGCGGACGTGCCCACCACCCCCACCGTGCTCGCACTCGACGGACCCGCCGGCCTGGACTGGCCGGCGGCCTCCGACGGCCTCGCCGCCGCCCTGCGGTCCCGGGGCACAGAGGTTGCCCTGCTCGACATCCGCCGGCTCTGGTCGGCGGAGGCCGTCGAGCGGCTCTGCGTGCCCGGCCCGGACGCCGACCCCTTCTTTCTGCCGCTCGCCGAGTTCTCCATGAGCGACCTCTTCGAGACGCCCCCCGACCAGGAACGTCCGCACAACGGCGTCCTGCTCGTCTTCGGCCCCGGCGCGGCCCTGTGCCGGCCCGACCTGCTGTGGTGGGCCGATCTGCCCAAGCGGTACGCCGAACGGGCCGTCACCCGCGGCAAGTTGCCCATCGCCGCCAATCTCGGCCGCCCGGACGTGCCCGGCGAGCTGCGAAGCCTCTTCTACACCGACTGGCCGGTCTGCGACCGTCACCGCGACAGCCTCGCCCACCGGATCGACCGCTGGATCGACGTGCAGAGCGAGCAGGGCCCCGCCTCGCTGGACGGCGCCGCGGTACGGGCCACCCTCGCCGAGCTCGCCACCGGGCCCGTGCGCACCAGGCCCTACTTCAACTCCACACCGTGGGGCGGCCAGTGGGGGGTGCGCGAGCTCGGGTTCGTACCGCAGAACGGCAATACCGCTCTCGGCTACGAACTCATCGCCCCCGAAGCCGGCGTCCTGGTCGGGCAGGACGAGGCCGCCCAGGTCGAGCTCCCCTTCCAGCTCCTGTGCGAACTCCACCCCCGGGAGTTCCTGGGCCCCGAGGTCCACCGCCGCTACGGCACGTCGTTCCCCATCCGCTTCGATTACCTCGACACCGTCGGCGGCGGCAACCTCTCTCTGCATCTCCACCCACAGGAGCAGTACATGCGGGAGACGTTCGGCTGGCCCTACACCCAGCACGAGACGTACTACGTGACGGCCACCGAACCCGGGGCGCAGGTCTACCTCGGACTGCGGGACAGTACTGATGTGGAGGTCATGCGCGAGGAGGTCGAGGCGGCGGCCACGGACGGTGTTCCGCTGCAGGTGGCGAACCATGTGCAGAAGCACCCGGCGGAAGCCGGACAGCTCTTCATGATCCCTGCCGGGACCCCGCACGCCTCAGGTGAAGGCAATCTGGTCCTTGAGGTCAGCGCCACTCCGTACCTCTACTCGCTGCGCTTCTACGACTGGCTGCGCAAGGGGGTGTCAGGCGCTCCCAGGCCCCTCTCCCACGAGCACGGGTTCGCCAATCTCGACACCGCGCGGCGCGGGGACGACGTGATCAAGGACCTGGTGCAGCAGCCGCGCACCCTGCGGAAGGGGCGGGGCTGGCGCGAGGAGGTCATCGGCGCGCTGCCGGAGATGTTCTACGCCGTGCACCGCTTCGTGATCGAGGGACCGGAGGCCGCCGAGGACGACACCGCGGGACGCTTCCACATCCTCAATGTGTCGGCCGGTGACGGCGTCGTGGTGGAGACCGCCGACGGCCACCGCCACGACCTGGCGTTCGCGGAGACCCTCACGGTGCCCGCCGCAGTAGGTGCCTACCGGCTCCAGGCGGTGGGCGACCGTCCGGTGCACGTCGTGAAGTCGCTGGTGACACAGGTATGAGCCACATTCCGGTCCTGGAGATCGGGGGTACGCACGTGACGGCGGCCGTCATCGACACCGACGCCGGGCTCCCACTCCCCCGCACGGTCGTGCGGCAGCCGGTCGCAGCCGATGCGGCGGCCGGGGAACTGCTCGACGCGATCGCCGGTGCCGCGAACCGCGTCGATGTGTGCGAAGGGGCCCACTGGGGTGTGGCCATACCCGGCCCCTTCGACTACGCCGCCGGAGTCGGCCGCTTCCGGGGCATCGGCAAGTTCGAGTCGCTGCACGGTGTCGACGTACGCGCGGAACTGCTGGGTCGGCTCCCGGCTCGCCCACGCGGCATCAGCTTCATCAACGATGCCGACGCCTTCGCTGTGGGCGAGTACCGGGCAGGCGCGGCGGCAGGCCACGCAAGGGCGGTGTGCATCACGCTCGGTACCGGGGTCGGCTCCTCGTTCCTGGCCGCCGGACAGCCGGTCGGCGAGGGCCCCGATGTCCCGCCCGATGGCAGGGCACACCGGCTCATGGTCGACGGGCTCCCCCTGGAGGAGGCCGTCTCCCGCCGGGCGATCCGCACGTACTACAAGGAGCTCGCGGGAGGGGCGCATGAACTCTGTGCACCGGACGTGCACGACATCGCCGTACTGGCTCGCGACGGCGATCCGAACGCACAGCGGACAATTGGGCACTGCTTCGGCGCCCTGGGCCGGGTATTGGCGCCGTGGTGCGAGCGGTTCGGAGCGAGTCTGATGGTCGTCGGCGGATCGATGACCGGCTCCTGGGACCTCGTAGGACCCGCCCTCCGGGCAGGTCTCCAGGCGGGGAGCCCCGGGATGGCACCACCGCTCGCCACCGCCCTTCGTCCCGTTGACGCGCCACTGATCGGCGCCGCCCACTGGATCCTGCACCGGTCAGCCGGTGCCGCTTCCGTACGGACCTAGAATGACGGCGTCCTTGATCCACCGGCCGTACGACGACGACTGCGCAGGAGGCAAGCCCATGGCCCAGCACCGAGCGGGTGACGCCGGTGCGCCGACGATGCGCGATGTCGCTGCCCGCGCGGGGGTGAGCGCCATGACCGTCTCCCGGGTACTCAAGGACGACGCCCGGGTCAGCGGCACCACCCGGGAACGGGTCCTGGCCGCCGTCGAGGCACTGGGCTACCGGCGCAATGAGACGGCACGCAGCCTTCGTCTGGGTGGCAGCGGGATGATCGGACTGGTCGTCACCAACCTCGCCAACCCGTTCTACTCGCGCCTGGCGCTCGGTGTGCAGGAGGTGGCGTCCGAGCACGGTCTGCGAGTCCTTCTCAGCAACACGGCCGAACAGGCCGACCGGGAAAGGGGACTTGTGGAGGACCTGGCGTCCCGTCAGGTCGACGGCCTGATCGTCGTGCCCGCGGGCAGCAGTCACCGCCACCTGGCGCCCGCCGCCCTTCGGGGCATGCCCATCGTCCTGGCCTCCCGCCCCCCGGCCGGCATGGACGCGGACTGTGTCCTGGTCGACGACTTCGGAGGAGCCGAACAGGCCACCGGTCAACTCGTCACCGACGGCCACCGCAGGATCGGCTTCCTCGGCAACCCACCCGCGCTCTACACCGGTGCCGAGCGGTTCCGCGGCTACTGGGCCGCCCATGAAGCGGCCGGAATCGAACCGGATGAGAACCATGTGCGGCGCGGACTGACCGACGTGGCCACCGCCGAGAGCGCCGCACGTTCGCTCCTGCAGGCACCCGACGCCCCGACCGCGCTCTTCTGCACCAACAACCGCCTCACCCAGGGCGCCATCCGCGCCGTGCGCGCCCTCGGCACCTCGGTGGCCCTGGCCGGTTTCGACGACTTCGACCTGGCGGATGTCCTCGGACTGCCCCTGACGATCGTGTCGTACGACGCGGACGAGATCGGCCGCCGGGCCGGCCAGATGCTCATCGACCGGATCAACCGTTCGTCAGCGGAGCCGATCCCCGCGCGCAGGACCGTCGTCCCCACCCACGTCATCCGCTACGGGACGCACTGACCAGAGCCCTGGGCGGCTCTCTTCGCGGCACCGGCCTGCCCTCTCCCCCCGGCCTGCCCACTCCCCCGGCCTGCCCTCCGCCACCCGGAATTCCTCACGGAGCACCCATGCATCACGACCGCACCGTCACCGAACGCCGACTCGACCGTGTGCTCAACCAGCGGCTACTGCCCGCCGTTCACGGCCGCCGTGCCCCTCTCGACGTGGCGATATGGAACGTCACCGGCGAACCCGTACCCGTGCCCGAGGGGCTCGACGCTCCGTACGAGAAGGTCCGCACCGGCGCGCTGTGGGGCCCTGCATGGTCCACCAGCTGGTTCCGGATCAGCGGTACCGTCCCCGCCGAGTGGGCAGGGCAGCGGGTCGAGGCTGTCCTCGACCTCGGCTTCGGCACGACCCAGCCCGGCTTCTCCGCCGAGGGCCTCGTATACCGCGTGGACGGCTCCCCGGTGAAGGCTCTGAACCCCCGTAACACCTGGCTCGCGATAGCCGAACAGGCCGTCGGCGGGGAGGAGTTCACGTACTTCATTGAGGCAGCGGCAAACCCGGTGATCTTCGACTCCGGCGCGGAGGGCGACCCCTTCGTCCCCACCAGGTCCGGGGGGCTCGCCCCCTGGCTGCGCGGCGGCGAGGCCCCAGGCGAGCCGCTGTACCGGTTGAACCGGATGGACCTCGCCGTCTTCGATGCCCCCGTCTGGGAACTCGTACAGGACCTGGACGTCCTCTCGGGTCTGATGCACCAACTGGCCGAGGACTCCACAAGGCGCTGGCAGTTGGTGCACGCGGTGGACCGGGCCCTGGACGCCGTCGATCTCCAGGACATCAGTGGTACGGCTGCCGCCGCGCGTGCCGTCCTCGCCCCGGCGCTCGCTGCGCCCGCGAACGCCGGGGCCCACCGCATCTCCGCCGTGGGCCACGCGCACATCGACACCGCCTGGCTGTGGCCCGTACGGGAAACCGTCCGCAAGGCGGCACGCACTGTTTCCAACGTCACCGCGCTGATGGACGACCATCCGAAATTCCGTTTCGTGATGTCCCAGGCACAGCAACTCGCCTGGCTCAAGGAGCAGCGGCCCGAGGTGTTCGCCCGCGTGGTGGAGAAGGTGAAGAGCGGCCAGTTCCTTCCGACCGGGAGCCTGTGGATCGAACCCGACACCAATCTCTCCGGCGGGGAGTCCCTGGTCCGGCAGTTCGTCCACGGGAAGCGGTTCTACCTCGATGAGTTCGGGATCGAGACCGAGGACATGTGGCTGCCGGACACCTTCGGCTACAACGCGGCCCTGCCCCAGCTGATGAAACTCGCCGGCATCAAGTGGTTCCTCACCCAGAAGATCTCCTGGAACACCACCAACGCCTTCCCGCACCACACCTTCTGGTGGGAGGGCATCGACGGCACCCGGATCTTCAGCCACTTTCCGCCCGTCGACTCCTACAACGGCGACCTCTCCGGCGCCGACATCGGTCACACCGAACGGAACTTCCGCGACAAGGGCGCCGCCAACCGGTCTCTCATTCCCTTCGGATACGGAGACGGCGGGGGCGGGCCCACCCGCGAGATGCTGGCCCGTGCGCAACGGCTGGAGAATCTGGAGGGCTCGGCCCGCCTGGAGATGGAGGGCCCGTCCGATTTCTTCACCAAGGCCGAGGAGGAGTACGCCGACGCGCCCGTCTGGGTCGGCGAGCTCTACCTTGAGCTGCACCGCGGCACGCTCACCAGCCAGCTCGCCACCAAGCAGGGCAACCGGCGAAGCGAACACCTGCTGCGTGAAGCCGAGTTGTGGTCGGCGACGGCCGCACAGCGCACCGGAGCGCCCTACCCGTACGAACTGCTGGACCGGGTGTGGAAGACGGTGCTGCTCCATCAGTTCCACGACATCCTGCCCGGCTCGTCCATCGCCTGGGTGCACCGCGAGGCCGAGGAGACGTACGCGGAGGTCGCAAGGGAACTCGGCGCCGTCATCGACACGGCTCTGCGCGCCCTCGCGGGAGGTGAGGACGAGCGGGCGGGCGAGATCGTCTTCAACGCGGCACCGCATGCCCGCGACGGCGTCCCCGCGCTCGGTGGGGCACCGCGTCGGCGTCCGGCCCGCCCCGTCACCCCACAGGCCGGACAGGATGGTGATCTCGTCCTGGACAACGGACTCGTACGGATCGCCGTCGACGCCCGCGGTCTGGTCACCTCCGCCCGCGATCTGACGGCCGGCCGTGAGGCGCTCGCTCCCGGGACGGTCGGCAACCTGCTCCAGCTCCACCAGGACTTCCCCAACCAGTGGGACGCCTGGGACATCGACGAGTTCTACCGCAACACCGTCCGCGATCTGACCGAGGCGGACGAGGTCACCGCGACAGCCGACGGCATCCGGGTCGTACGGAGCGTCAACGCCTCCCGCATCACCCAGGTGCTCTCCCTCGTCGAGGGCAGCCGCCGTCTCGACATCGACACCATCATCGACTGGCAGGAGTGCGAGAAGATCCTCAAGGCGGCCTTCCCGCTCGACGTCCGGGCTGCGGAGTCCAGCGCCGAGATCCCCTTCGGCCATGTCCGGCGGCCCACGCACACCAACACCAGCTGGGACGGCGCACGGTTCGAGATCTGCGCCCACCGCTATCTGCACCTCACGGAGCCCGGCTGGGGCGCGGCCCTCGTCAACGACTCCAGTTACGGCCACGACGTCTCTCGGGACGTACGCCCCGACGGCGGTACCACCACCACGGCACGGATCTCCCTGCTGCGTGCTCCGCTCTTCCCCGACCCGGACTCCGACCGGGGCGAGCACCGCCTGCGGTACGCACTCGTACTCGGCGCGGATGTCCAGGACGCGGTCCGTGAGGGCTACCACTTCAATCTGCCCGAGCGTGCCGTGCCCGGCCGCTCGGCCGTCGACCCGCTGGTGCGGGTCGAGGGTGAGGGTGTCGTGATCGAGGCGGTCAAGCTCGCCGACGACCGCTCGGGCGATGTGGTCGTCCGTCTCTACGAGTCGGCCGGCGGGCGGGCGCGCACCACGCTCTCGGCAGGCTTCTCCCTCGCCGGGGCGAGGATCACGGACCTGCTGGAGCGTCCTCTCCACGACGAACCCACACTGTCCTGTGCGGGTACTGGGGTGGCATTGTCGCTGCGGCCCTTCCAGATCCTTACGGTCCGTCTGACCCCCGCGGGCTGACCGGCGGGGAAGCCGGACGGGCCGGTGACAGATGGCCACGCAACCGAGAGAGCTCAGCCGGAAGCGCCCGCGCCACCGGTGAGATGCGAGCGGGCTACTTCCCGGAAGTGCGTGACCAGGCTGTTGCGCTCCCGGGCGCCGGTCGCGATCACGTGCAGGAGCTGGAAGCCGTAGCCGAACTCCTCGCGGACGGCGGCCAAGTACGTCGGCACGAAGTCCAGGTAGGCGCCGGTGTCCCAGACCTCCTCGGTGGGGAGGGCGCCGTCGGCCGGCTCGTACGTCGCGCCGTCTCCCTTACGCATGCCGTAGACCCGCTCCAGGCCCGGCACCGCCGCCTGCGCGCGCACCGCGCGGAAGCCCCTGTCGATGAAGGGCCTTACGTCGTCGAGGAGTTCGGGGATCGTGTTGCCGCTCGTATGGCCGTAGACGGTGACGCCGTCGCGGGCCGCGCCACCGAGCAGCTGGTACACGGGCAGGCCCGCGACCTTGCCCTTGATGTCCCAAAGGGCGACGTCCACGGCGGCGATGGCGGTCATGGTGACCGGCCCGCGCCGCCAGTAGGCACCCTTGTACAGGTACTGCCACAGGTGCTCGATGCGTGCCGGGTCCTTGCCGATGAGGGTCGGGCAGACGTGGCCGCCCAGGTAGGAGGCGACGGACAGCTCACGGCCGTTAGGGTCGCGTCGCCGATGCCGGTGACACCGTCCGGTACCGGAACAAGTCGCGCCAGCGCACCTGCGTAGTGGCCGTGCTCTCGGCGGCCGCCTCCTCGACGCAGGCGCCGCCCGCTTCGATATAGGCGCGTTCCTCACCGGAGATCCAATCGAACCACCCGGAACTCTTCACCGAGCCACACGGCGGGACGCTGCCTGCCCGCCCCCGCGTCCACCCTGGACTACGAGCCTGACGACAGGCCCCCCGAGCGGGGCCACGGCGGGGGAACACTCCCAGGCACCCAGCCACGTACGGTCCGTCACAGAAACATCTGAGACAGGAGCTTGCGGGAACAGCGTTTCAGGTGCGCAACCGTTTGCTGCGGGCAGATGTCATGGAGCGTGACGACTACGCCCTCGCCGATCTCCCTGGTCCTGCGCGGCCGCGATGCCACCGCCCGTTTCGGGGACGGGCCGAATCAGACCGGGAGTGGGAGAAAAGCGGGCGCACGCTGCGCATCCCGCTGGAGGCCGTGGAGGAGGCCCTCGCACCGGTCGGTTCAGGAGGCTGTCGCTGGAACCAGGTGGTCGAGTCCCTGCGCGCTGGCCGTCGCGGCCTCGATCGAGCGCGGCAGCATGATGCTCTCGTAGGCGCGGACCGCGGCGCCGACGCCGGGTTCGGTAACAAGGGCGTGGGCGAGGTCGGAGCCGTCGAGCATGGCGAGGTTGGCGCCCAGCCCAACCGGCGGCATCAGGTGCGCGGCGTCGCCGAGCAGCGTGACGCCGGGAACGTGCTCCCAGGTGTGTGGGGCGGGAAGGACGAACAGGGAGCGGTTGATGAATCCGTTGTCGCTGTTCCGCAGGATGTAGCGCAGGCTCTCGTCCCAGCCGTCGAACATCCTCAGCAGGTTCCTCCGCACGGCCTCCTGGTCGCCGAGGTCGATACCGGCGGCCACATGCCAGTCCTGCGGCGCGCGGAGCGCGATGTAGGCGCGGATGTGGCCGTTGCTGTTGCGCTGGGCGACCAAGGACCTGCCGGCCCCCTTCACCAGCATCGATCCGTTGCCGACCAGTCGCGCGAGGTCGGGGTGGCGGGCGTCGCAGTGGTCGAATCCGGTCTCGACGAAGGTGACACCGGTGTAGCCGGGTGCGGCGTGCGACAGGGCCGGGCGGACGCGTGACCAGGCACCGTCGGCACCGACCACCAGGTCGAAGTCCTCGGCGGTGCCATCACCGAAGAGCAGCCGGCAGGCGCCGTCCACCAGTGGGGTGGCCCCAATGACGACGCGGTCCCACCGCACCGTGCCCTCGGCGATCGAGTCCAGGAGCAGGTTGCGCAGTTGACCCCGGTCGATCTCCGGGCGGCCACCGGCCGCGGAAGGCCCCTGCTGCGCCTGGAGGGCGGCGGTGGCGAAGTCGAGCACGCGCCACTCATCTCCTTCCGGGCGGGCGAGGGCGTGGAATCGGTCGAGGAGCCCCGCCGAACGCAGGGCGGCCTGGCCGGTCTCGGCATGCATGTCGAGGGTGCCGCCCTGCGGACGGGCGTCGGCGGACGCCTCACGTTCGAAGACGGTGACGGAGCGGCCGTGTTGCTGCAGGACTCGGGCGCAGGTGAGGCCGCCGAGACCGGCGCCGACAATCGCGATGCGGGGATCACGAGCAGAGTTCATGGGAGTGTCCCTCGGGAGGTGGGGGTGGGCCGCCGGGAGGCCCACTTCACCAAGAAAGCACATCCACTAGATAAGTGCAATGACTACACTTTCTTAGTGGATGCGGTTCGCGGTATGGTGGGTGAGTGACCGAACCGACCGGGCGCCGCGAGCGCAAGAAGGCCCAGACCCGCCAGTCCCTGGCCGACGCTGCTCTTGAGCTCTTCCTTGAGCGTGGCTACGACCAGGTCGGCGTCAAAGACATCGCCGATTCCGCCGACGTCTCGGTGACCACCTTGTTCAAGCACTTCTCCGGCAAGGAGGCCCTGGTCTTCGATCAGGACGACGACCTGGAAGCAGCACTCATCGCCGCCGTGCGCGAGCGCACCCCGGGCCAGTCGATCCCGCAGGCGCTGCGCGAGCACCTCCTGCTGAAGCAGACCGAGTTCGCCGTCCATGCCGCGGACCCACGGTTCGCCGACTTCACGCGCCTGGTGCAGGAGACCCCCGCGCTGCGCGACTACGCCCACCGCATGTGGACGCGCCATGAAGCGGCCCTGGCGAAGGCCATCGCCGAGGCGGTAGGCGCACCCGCCGACGACGTCAGCTGCGCCGCCCTGGCCCGTTTCGCCCTTGAGGCCCGCAGTCTCATACTGCAGCATGCCGAACCGCGCCAAGCGGCCGATGAGGCTTTCGCGCTGCTCGAACACGGCTGGGCAGCCTCCCATCCGGGCAACTGAGCGGCCCGTGAGGAGCGCCGGTGTACGCGGCTGAGGGTTCACGCTCTCGGGAGTATCAGCATGACCGGCCGACGGCAGGCCGGTCCTGCGTATAACCGGGTTCGTTCTGCGTGGAACCGGGTTCGTCCCGCCAGATCTCCCGCCGACCCCCGAGGAGGCCGCCAGCGCCTCCCCCGGCCCGTGAGTTGTCAGGGCGTCGATGGCTCGGCCCCGCGGGGTGCCGACGGTGAGACCGGATCATCAACCAAGGGCCAGGGGCTGTGGGTGGCGCAATCCCAGCGCCTCAACTGTCCTGTGCCAGTACCGGTTTGGTCGACCACCAGCCGCCCGCGTCCGCTTCACGGTGTCCTGTGGCGGTGAGTTGGAGGCCGTTCGTCTCCGGTGCCCACATCAGGGCCGTGATGCCGCCGACAAGAGAGACCACCGCCATGAAGACCATGGACCAGCTCAGGCCGAGGTGGTCCAGGGAGACCGGAAGGAGGAATGTGCCGATCGCCGCGCCGATACGGCTGGCGGCCGACGCCAGGCCGACTCCGGAGGTGCGGATCGAAGTGGGGAAGACCTCGTCCGGATAGATACCGGGAAGGATGCTCATGATCCCGTACGAGAAGAGGTATCCGAAGAAGCACACGGTGGCCAGCCACACCGGCAGCACATGCCCCAGGCTCACCAGGAACAGGGCAAGCGCGCAGCCGAACATCGGCCAGACGAGGATCGTGCGGCGGCCGACCCGGTCGACGAGCCCCCAGCCGGTGGCCGCACCTGTCAGGGCGACGATCGTCCCGATCAGCGCGCCGGCCAGCGCACTGCCTCCCAGGCCGATGGCGCGCAGGACGGCAGGCTGGAAGAACGTGAGCGCGAAGTACGGCAGCACGATGCAGATCCAGAATGTGCACACGAACACGGTGCGACGCAGGTACGCGCCCGAGAACAACTCCCGATAACGCGTCCGTTCGATCTCTTCGGAACCGAAGTCCTCACTGTCCAGGGTGGTCCCGAGGTCGCGCTCGATGACGGCAACGGCCTCGTCCCTGCGGCCTTTGGAGATCAGCCAGCGCGGTGACTCGGGCAGGCCGTGGCGGATCAGCAGACAGAACACCGCGGGGACAGCGCTGGCGGCCAGCGTGATGTGCCAGGCACCCGGCCAGGTGGTGTTGATGATGTAGCCAAGGAGGTAGGCGACCACGTAGCCGACGTTCCAGAGGATCTCCAGGATCCCCAGATAGTGGCCGCGTTTCTCGCTCGGTGCGAACTCGGCGAGAAGCGGAGAGCCGATCGAGTAGTCCGCCCCCACCGCGAGGCCCATGACGAGACCGAGCGCGAAAACCATCCAGGGGGATGTGACGACCAGCATCAGCAGGGCAGACGCCAGGAAGACCGAGAGATCGATCGTGAACATCGGGCGCCGGCCGAGCCTGTCCGTGACATAGCCGAGCAGCAGGCCGCCGAAGAACGTGCCGATCAGTGTCGAAGAGGAGATCAGTGAGTTCCACGTCGAGGTGACGCCGATATCGCGAGCCATCGCGCTGCCGGCGAGGGCAGAAGCCACCGAGGCGAAGACGAAGCCGTCGACGAACATTCCGCCACCTGTAGCGACGGTCAGCCGCCGCAGAAAGCGGCGGGTGTGATGGCTGGGTCCTGCGGTTGTCGGCGGTATCGCGGCAGCTGTGCTCACGGGTGGGCCCTTTCGTACTCTTCGGTTGTTCCCGCAGGTCACCGGCGGGTCAGCTGCGGCTCTCGCCGCACCCGCAAGTGACCGGGTGTCACGACACCATGACGAGTCGCGGCGCGCTTGCCAGGCTCCGCGACTTTGCCGGCGCCACTGCCGACACGGCTGCGAATCCACCGCGTGAGCAGGCCCGCATCAAGGCGCAGCACACTGCAAGCCGCTCCACAGCCCGTCGCACACCAGGTCGTTTCCGACCGTGCGGGCGAACATGTGAACGTGCACCTGCCCACTGCCCCGTTCTTTCATGCCACCCGCTTTTCCTGCCTGCCTCACCTTGCCCGCTGCGCCAGCACCCGCCTGAACCGCCCGCTCGCTCTCGTCTGCCATGCACGGGCTCTACGGACCTCTCCCCTCACCCCGCCACAGCGAACAAGAGTGACAACTCTGCCCGCATGGGCGGACCTTCCGTGAGTGCCGTGGCGGCCAGTAAGCCACACGGCAGGATGTCGTACGACAGGACACCATGGCCGTCCGCCATCGTTTGACCGCCTCACTTTCGACGGCCCCATCATCAAAAACGGCACCGGCTCCTACCGCCTTGCCGCTACCCGCGCACGAACCGAACGGCACGCCGTAGTCCGCTGATTGAGCCCGGCGATTCGATGTCGTGCCGCAGGGGGTTCACCCGTGGTATCCGAGGAAAACCGTTGGGCTGCCCGACCTGCCTTCAGGCATGATCGGCCCGTGGACACCTACCTGGAGACCGAGCGCCTGGCCCTGCGCCGCTTCACTGCCGATGACGCGGACCTGCTGATCGAGCTGGACAGCGACCCGGCGGTGATGCGCTACCTGACCGGCGGTAATCCGACCGCGTCGGAAGTCGTCCGCGAGCAGTACCTGCCGAACATCCTCGCCGGCTACGAGAGGTGGGGCGGCGACCTCGGACTGTTCGCCGCGCACGAGAAGGACAGCGGCGCGTTCATCGGCTGGTTCATCCTGCGTCCCGAGCCGGAGGGCCCGCTGGACGAAGTCGAACTCGGCTACCGGCTCCGGCAGGCGGCTTGGGGCAAGGGTTATGCCACCGAGGGATCGCGGGCCTTGCTGGGCAAGGCGTTCACGGCGCTCGGTGTGCGCGTTGTCTGGGCGGAGACGATGTCCGTGAACCACGGTTCGCGCAACATCATGGAGAAGCTCGAAATGACGCTCGCGGACACCATCCCCACTCCCCCCGACATGGAGATGATCGAGGGCTCCGAGCATGGAGGCGTACGGTACGAGATCACCAAGGAGCAGTGGGCTCAGCAGTAGCCACCGGTGCGACCGGCCGCACTGCACCCACGCCGCCAGGCTTGTCGAGGACGGCCAACTCCTCCTCGGTCAGGCGCAGGCTTCCGGCGGCGATGTTCTCTGCCAGGTGTACCGGGTTCGTGGTGCCGGGAATGGCCAGCACGTGGGGACCACGGTGAAGGGTCCAGGCGAGCCGTATCTGGGCCGGCGTCGCATTGTGGGCGCGGGCGACGGAGTGGACGCGCACGTCATGCTCCTGGTCTGCGGCTGCCTCACGCCGCAGACCAGAGACCGCGAAGAATGGGACGAAGGCGATGCCCTGCCCACCGCACAGGTCCACCAGCCCGCTCTCGTCGGCACGACGCCAGTCCAGGCCGTAGGAGTTCTGCACGCAGACCACCGGTGCGATCGTCTGGGCCTCGGCCACGTGCTCAGGCCGGACACCGGAGAGCCCGAGGTACCGGACCAGGCCGGCCTCGCGCAGCTCAGCGAGGGCGCCGAAGTGCTCGGCGATCGAGGCCGTGCGGGGGCCGCCGGCGCGCAGGTTCACCACGTCCAGGTAGTCACGGCCAAGCTGTCGCAAGTTCTCCTCGACCTGGCCACGCAACTGGTCGGGGCGGATCGTATGGAGCCACTCGCCGGAGGGATCGCGCCCCGGGCGACCTTGGTCACCACGACCACGTCCCCGTACCAGGACGAGAGGGCGCGGTTGATGAGCTCGTTGGCGGACCGCAGCGGCGAGAAGTAGAAGGCGGCCGTGTCGATGTGGTTGACCCCCTGCTCGAACGCGCTGTGCAGCAGCCCGACGGCGGCATCGCGGTCGATCGGCGCGCCGTCGGAGTTCCCCATCATGCCGTTGCCCGTCAGCCGCATCGCCCCGTAGCCAATGCGATTCACCTCCAGGTCCCCCAGCTTCCAGGTCCCTGCTGCCGCCGCTGCGCTCACCGTGCTCCTTCGTCCGTCCGCCGGTTCGTCAGGTCCTGGAGTATGGCGCCGTCAGGTGTGCTGCGACAGCTCAAGGGGCTGGGCGAAACGTCACATTTCTATCGGGAACTATCCGACGCCGTACAACCGTTGGACCTGTCGAGAGAGCGTCGGGCAGGAGGAAGTTGCAGGCCTTGTGCTGTACCCGCCGAAGAAGCCCCCGAAGCCCCACGTCCCATCTCGGGGCGCTCGGCCCGCTCTCGTCGTGCGGCAGGAACAGCGGACCTGACGGACGCCTCATCTGGGCGTCCATCGACCTCTGACGACGCGGGGCTCTCCCACTCCCGGGCGGCAGGCCCGCCTCAGCCGATCTGTTCGGCCAGGGCGACGATGACGCCCGCAGGGCCGCGGAGGTAGCAGAGCCGGAAGATGCTCTCGTACTGTGCGACTTCGCCGAGGAGTTCGGCGCCGTGGGCGCGTAGGCGGGCGATCGTGTCGTCGATGTCATCGACGGCGAACATGACGCGGTGCAGGCCCAGCGTGTTGGGCGGAGGGTTCTCCGGCTCGGCGCGGTTCACCGCAGGGGCGTGGTACTTGGTCAGCTCCAGCTTGCTGTGGCCGTCCGGGGTACGCATCATCGCGATCTCGCTCCGGATGCCGTCGAGTCCGACGGTGCGGTCAGCCCACCGGCCTTCGATCTCCCCCTTTCCTTCCAGCTCCATGCCGAGCTCGGTGAAGAACGCGACAGCTGCGTCCAGGTCATCGACGACAATGGCGACGTTGTCCATCCGCTGAATAGTCACGGTTCAGAGCATAAGGAACGCGGCCACGGAGCGGACGCAGATCGAGGCCGTCTCCCTTCGTTCAGGTGGCCGGGAGGTGACGAGCCGACGGGGCTTGAGAGCTTGAAGCAATGGCGCGGCATCGCCACCCGCTACGAAAGACCACCGAGTCCGACCAAGCAGCCGTTGACCTCGCATCGCTCCTGATGCGGGCAGGTATTTGAAGACGACTCCTAGCGGCGTACCGCCGAGATCAGCCCGCCCGGGCCCTCGTCCCGCTGCGGCGGGGTGCTGAACGGGCGGCCGTAGACGGCAGCGCGTTCGCGCAGGGTGAAGGCCTCCGCGTCCCAGCCGAGGCCGGAGAGCCAGCCCACCGGGTCCTCGGGCATCTCCCAGACCCACATGGAGGCCACCGAGCCCGGTGCGGCCTCGTCGGCGAAGCGTGCGAGCACACCGCGCGAACCCAGGGTCAGGCCCATCCGGCTGCCCGCCGCGGACAGTCGGCCAACCCGGTCGAACAGCAGTTTCACCGCGTCCTCGGGCAGGTAGATCAGCAGTCCCTCGGCGATCCACACCGTCGGCAGCGCCGGGTCGTGCCCGGCGGCGGCCAGCGCGCCCGGCCAGTCCTCGCGGAGGTCCACCGCGACGGTGATCCGCTCGCAGCCGGGTACAGCGCCCTCCTGGCGCAGCACCGAGGCCTTGAAGCCCAGCGGCTCGGCGGTGTCGACCTCGAACAGCCTGGTGGCCGCGGGCCAGCCCATCCGGAAGGCTCTGCTGTCCATTCCGGCGCCGAGCAGAACGACCTGCCGGATGCCGGCCTCGGTGGCCCGGTCCAGCAGGTCGTCCAGGAACTTCGTTCTGATGATGATCGAGGAGGCAACCCCGAGCCAGCGCCGCCGCTCGGCCTCGTTGCCGCGCTCGGGCAGCGGCGAACCCGGACCGCGTCCCCCGGCAGCAGCGAACGCGAGCGCCAGCGGATCCCGGAACAGCGGGTCCTCCCGAGCCGTCTCCATGGCCCTCACCCGCGCCACACCCACAGCCGTCGCCCATACACCGGACGGCTTCACCCGTCCCCGTGCCTCAGTCATACAGGCAGCCTAACCTGCACCGAGCAGCCGACTTCGGCTGGTGACAGCTGCGGCTGGTGGTGCGCGGACGACACGACGGTTGCTGGATCGAGCGCCTGCTGACGAAGGTGCGGAACTCCAATCCCGTCGCCCGCGGCAGCAGGAACGTCGCCGCGCACAGGACCGCGCCCGCCGTGCTGGAGACGACGGCCACGGAGAAGACGATGAAGCCCCCGGCCTACCACCAACGGCCCGGTGCACGGGCGGTCAGGCCCACCGCCACCGCCACACCGGCAAACGCCAGCATCACGATGCCGGCCCGCCACCAATACCTCTGCCGATCAGCAGAGGTGAAGCCGATCCACACATCGGGCATGGTCATGATGCTACCCACGCGAACTCGAACACCAGGACGCCCAACTTGACGAGTTAGACGCCCGAGGTGTGTTTCGATCACGCCGGGTACTGACATTCGGCCGCCGAATCTCGCGGGTCAGCAGGCCAGAAAGACTGCGTGGTCGATGCCCTCGCCGAGGAAGTCGGTGCGGCGAGCGACGGTCTGAGGGACGACGACCGGGGAAGGGGTCCAATCCGTCCACGCGCACAGCGATGGCGCCGGGCAGTCACAGCCGATCTTGATCGTTTCCGACATAACGCCCAACTGCCAAGCACCACAACAAACTTCTCTCTGAAACGATCAGGACGCTGCCTGTTTCTGAACCGGCGGAACATCAGGCGCGGTAGTGTGGGAAGCGTCGCGTGCCGGTGGCAGACCGTGTCAGGCATGGAGGCGTCCGACCGAAGGAAAACCGATGACGCACTGTCGCACCCCTTCCCCTCTCGCGTGACTGAGCGCGAGACGACCAGGCTCGTCGCCTGGAGCCAAGAACTCCGTCAGGTGCACCGCCGACTACGCGAAGCGCTGTCCGTGACCCGCGCCTCCCTTATCGACGGCACCCCCGGCGAGGCGGCCACCCGTGAACTGCTGCTGTATTGCCACGGCTTCTGCTCGGCTCTCGACGGCCACCACCAGGGAGAAGACCGCACCTTGTTCCCGGCCATCGCAGCTGCGCACCCTGAACTGCGCCCGGTGCTGCGCTCGCTCGAGCAGGATCATTCGATGATCGCCCACCTGCTCAGCGGCCTCCGTGCCGCGGTCGACCGGGCCGCGCCGCCTGAGGAGCTTGACCATCACCTCGAAGGCATCGCCGCGCTTATGGAGAACCACTTCCGCTATGAGGAGCGGCAACTGCTCACCGTGCTCGAAACACTTGAGCTGGAAGCCGCAACCCGCGAAGCGCTGGGCCCGCTCTGATCCCGGACCGGGCCGGACCGTGGGCGGCGGTGGGACCGGCACCTTCGGAATGATCAGTGCCGTTGCACCTCGCGAGATGCAGGTTGCCCGCTTCTGCGCCAGGTGCGGCGGAGTCGCACGGCCGACCAGAGTGAAGCGAACTGCCTTGCCACCGCGACAGGCCTATAGGGTCTGTCCGGCTCATGGCGGTTGGTGCCGGCCTCGGTGCTGCGCTCCCGGAGGTTGCGGATGCGGATCATCTCGATGAGGCGGGGTCCAGCTGCTGTTCGTAAGGACATCGAGCTTCAGGAAGGGGAGATGGAGACCACGGGTGCCATCCGGTATCCCTCACCTTCTGGGGGCTACTCACCGAGGCTGCTCAACCGATGATGCTGGACCGCAGCCGTCGTTGGTGCGAGTGGCGGTCCTGGCAACTCAAGCACGCCACCATCCGCGCGCCACTGACTGACTCTGCTGGGAGCCGACGAGGGCGGACGCCAGGGCGCCTTCTCAGGGGCGGCCGTCTCAGATCTCCGTGGGACATCGTTAACCGCACCGCGGACGGAGCGATGGGTACGGCGAACAACAAGGGCGAGTCACCGAAGAAGCGCGACGCAGGCCGATTGTCGCCCGGTCGGACCCGGTTCCTGGGCGTCTTGTTGATCCTGCTGTCCCTGATCTCGGCGGTGCTTTGCTTCCTCGCATTCGCCGCATGGCTGCCCTCCGACGGGGAGCGCTACCGGGACTACCAGGCCGCTGAGCCATGCCCTGCTCAAGCGACCGAGCACGTCCGGGCCGAGAAGGACTGCCTGAGTACCTGGCGATACGTTGTCGAGAAGACGGTGGTCAAGAGCGGTGGGAAGAACTCCACCTATCGGGCAACCCTGAAGGGCGGAGCTTCCTGGCGAAGGATCGTGGACTTCGGTGACCCGGGGCCGCTCCTGGAGAAGCTGGAGCCGGGCGATCAGGTGACCGGCACCATCTGGCGCCGCACCATCGTGGCGCTCAGCAAGGACGGCCTCCGGCAAAACACCTCCGAGGCGCCCCGCAACGAGCTTCAGATGAACGCCGCCTTCGGCCTGATGGCCGGGCTCCTCGCCGCCCTGGCGTTCGTCTTCGGCGCGGTGCGTCTGGTCAGGACCCGCACCCCCGAGCCCTTCACCTGGGGTCCGTACGGCAGGCGGATGCTCATCACCATCGTCTCCGTCTGCTTCGGGGCTGGGCTCCTGACGGTGTGGACCGGGATCCCCTGGCCGGCCGTGCCCGCCGTGGTCGTACCCGTCGTGGCATACGTGGCGGGAGTGATGTACGTCCGCCTGCGGCGGGGCGCCGCAGGCAGGATGTGACGGCACTGCGACACCCAGCAGCACGTTCCACCACGGTGAACCAGGGACGAAAGCCTTCGACGGGCTGAGCTCCGGGGCGGCCGGCTGAAGCGCTCGGTGGCCAACTGGGACGCTCAGCCACAAGTGGTGGCCCGGAGTTCAGGCGTTTCAGAACCGGTGGGTGAGATCGCCGTTGTGGTGGTGCGCTCGCGGCCGTCGTCCGAGGTGCCCCTTGCGAGCGAATCCGGAGCAGGCTAGGGCCGTCACCTCCGCCATCCATGCCGCTGGGCCCCGGTGGCCTGATCCTGATCTGGTGCCCAAGTGCGTTTCCCTGCGGGGTGTTAACACGGCAGCGTGGCCGGGAAATCTGGCGTGTCAGCGGGCCAGGAGAGTCTGCACTCGGGAAACGTGCTGGTCGAGCGCATGGACGCTGCCGCAGCCCCCAGGGTTCATCGACCGGATCTGTCCGGCCCTGCACGCGGGATTACCCTGGCAGGAACTGGGTGGCACGCTCCTCCGTGCCGCGTGGGCAGCCACAGTCTCCCTCGTCCGGCGCCGTCGCCGGCGGGGGTCTGGACCTCACCTGAGATCGCGAGCAGGCATGAACGAGCATGAGCAAACAGTGGTCATCCGAGAAGAACGAAGCACCAGGTGAGTACCCCCCGCACAGTCGTGAGCGACGAGGCCGGCGAGGTCCGCGGCTTCTGGACCGGGCTCGGTCTGCCCGGGCTGATCGACGTCCACACCCACTTCATGCCCGAACGGGTCCTGCACAAGGTATGGGACTACTTCGACACCAGCGGGCCCATGATCGGAAGCCTGAAGTGGCCGATCACCTACCGGGAAGAGGAGGCGAAACGCACGGCCCTACTGCGCGAGTTCGGCGTCAGGGCCTTCACCTCCATGCTCTACCCTCACAAACCCGGCATGGCCCGGTGGCTGAACAGCTGGGCGGCCGACTTCGCCCGCCGCACCCCCGGTTGCCTGCACACCGCGACCCTCTACCCGGAACCCGACGTCACGACCTACGTCCGCGAATCCCTCGAAGCCGGAGCCCGGGTCTTCAAGGCCCACGTGCAGGTGGGGGCGTACGACCCGGCCGACGAACAGCTCCAGGCGGCATGGGGGCTGCTGGCCGAGGCCGGAACTCCCGTGGTGATGCACTGCGGCTCCGGGCCCGCGCCCGGCAAGCACACCGGCCCGGGCCCCGTCGCCCGGGTACTCGCGCGACACCCGAGACTGCGCCTGATCGTCGCGCACATGGGCATGCCCGAATACCTGGAGTTCCTCGACCTCGCCGAGCGTTACGACCAGATACGCCTCGACACGACGATGACGTTCACCGACTTCACCGAAGACTTCATGCCCTTCCCTCGCCAGGCATTGCCCCGCCTCGCCGACCTCGGCGACCGCATCCTGCTCGGGACCGACTTCCCCAACATCCCTTACCCGTACCTCCATCAACTCCAGGCCCTGGAGCGGCTGGACCTGGGGCCCGACTGGCTCCGGGCCGTATGTCATCACAATGGAGCCGGTCTGTTCGGCCTCTGACAACTATCTGTGCGTCAGCGTGCTCGGCTTACGACTGCGACAGGCAGTCTGATTCGGGGACATCGTCGCCTCCAGGCGTTGCTGACCACTCGCCGGCACGGCATCGACTTCTCCTCGGACCGCTCCCCGTGTGGTAATCCGCCTCAGCGCGGTGGCCAGCCACTTATCTCAAGTTGGATGAGGCGAACCGCCGGCGTCAATGCGGTGCGAAATGCGCCAGGCACTCCTGCGTTCGACCAGTACCACTGAAGAACCTTCTTCGGTGGTGTGAGTAGCATCCACACCACACCCGTTCACACCCAACGAAGAAGAGGCATTCATGACGAAGACAAACCCAGCGGCCGGCGTGCAGGCTGAGTACGCGCAGAAGGTCGCCGATGACCTTGCTGCCAATCAGCGTGAGCAGGACCGTGTCCGTGGTGAACTAACGCGCCTGCGGGACGAGTTGGTTCAGCTGGAGGAGAGCGGTCAGGTCCTCGTGAAGATGCAGGGCGTTCTGGGTACTTCCTCCAAGCCGGCCGCCAAGTCCGGCAAGAAGGGCGTCAAGGTGCCCGCGGCTCGCAGCCCGAAGAGCGAAGCGGCAGCCAAGAAGACCCCGAAGACAGGACGCTCCGCGAAGACCGCGGCAGCGCCCTCGCCCCGTGGGAAGACCGGCGCCAAGAAGGCTGCCACTGAGCAGCGTGCGAGCGGGCCGTCCTGGATCGAGCTGATCGGTGCCTACCTCGCCGGCCAGAGCGAGCCGAAGTCGTCCACCGAAATCGCCGCCGGTGTGGCCGAGGCCAACCCCCAGCGTGGTGTGCAGGTGACCGTCGTACGCAACACCCTGGAACAGGGCGTCGCGCGTGGCGTCATCGAGCGCTCCAAGCAGGGCCGCTCCGTCTACTACCAGGCGGTCCCCGCCAGCACCGAGGCAGCGGACGGCAGCAAGGAAACCGTGGCCTGACCGGTAGTTTCAGAGTGCGGGTGGGACGGTCGCTCGCCGTCGGGTCGCTGGAGATCCGACCAGGCCCGCTGGGGCGAGCAGAACGTCGATCACCGGATCATGTTCGCTGACACCCGGGCTCCCGGACCGACATCGGTCCATGGGCAAGGATGTCGCACATGACCTTTGCGGGCGGACGGCCGTCCCCGTGCTCGGTGCGCAGGGTCGGCCTGTCCCGTCCGGCCGAACTCCGCGACTTTACTGATGGGAGGCGTTTTGGAACTGTGAAGGCCACAGCGGCACCGCACGGATGGGAAGCAATGGGCATGGACATCGAAGCGCTCCGTCAGGACACTCCGGGCACCGCGAACCGGATTCACCTCAACAACGCGGGGGCGGGTCTGCTGTCGCGGCAGACGCTCAGGGCCGTGATCTCCCACCTGGAGCTGGAGGCGGCGGTCGGTGGCTACGAGGCCGCTGACCAGGAACGCGACCGTGTCGACTCCACCTACGGGCACATCGCCAGGCTGGTTGGCGGCCGGGCGGACGAGATCGCGCTGTCCGACAACTCCACCCATGCCTGGAACACCGCGTTCTGCTCCATGACGTTCAAGCCGGGCGACCGCATACTCACTGGCCGGGCCGAGTACGGCAGCAACGTCCTCGCCTACCTTCAGACAGCCCAGCGCACCGGAGCCGAGGTCGTCGTCGTCCCCAACGACGAGTCCGGCCGGCTCGACACCGTCGCCCTGGCGAACCTGATCGACGACCGCACCAAGCTGGTGGGCATCACCCATGTCCCCACCAGCGGCGGCCTGGTCAACCCGGCCGCCGAGATCGGACGCATCACCCGCGCCGCCGGTGTTCCCTTCCTCCTCGACGCCACTCAGTCCATCGGCCAGTTCCCCGTGGACGTCGCCGAACTCGGCTGCGACATGCTCACCGCCACCGGCCGCAAGTTCTTGCGCGGCCCGCGCGGCACTGGCTTCCTCTGGGTGCGCTCCGAGGCACTCGCGTATCTGGAGCCGCGCGTGATCGAGATCGCCGCCGCCACCTGGGACGGCAAGCGCGGCTTCACCTGGAACGACGGCGCGCGGCGTTTCGAGACATGGGAGGTCAGTTACGCCAATGTCCTGGGCTTGGACGCCGCCATCCAGCAGTGCCTGGCCCTCGGCATGGACGAGATCGGCCGACGGACTCTCGCCCTCGGCGCCCGTCTGCGCGACCAGTTGGACGCCGTGCCCGGCATCACCACCCACGATCTCGGCCGGGACCGGTGCGGGATCGTGACCTGCAAGGCCGAGAACATGCCGACGACTGATGTCGCGGCCGTCCTCGCCGGACACGGCATCAACGTCAGCACCACCGATCCGGTGCAGACCCAGTTCGACGCCGAGGACCGGGACGTCCACCCGCTGGTACGGCTGTCGCCGCATTACTACAACACCGAGACGGAGATCGACCGCGCTGTCGAAGTTCTCGCCGAACTCACCGCGGCCCGCTAGCCATTGGCCACTTGGGGCCGCTCGTCGCCGCCGCGCGCAGGACCGGTATGTCGGCTCGCGCCGGCGACGGCGGCAATCGCCGGCCTCACCGGTGACGAGGAGGGCCGACCGATACGGATCAGGGATTGCTGACACGCCAGGCATAGTCTGATGACGTGAAGGAGGCCCGCAGGTTGGCGCAGTCGAAGATGGCACCGGAGGCGGAGACCGTGGAGTCGCTGCTGCTCAAGAGCTTCCAGCTGCCACCCTCCTGCTGTTGCATGCCGGTGGCCGTGAAGGAGTGGCCCGCGGTGTCGGCGCAGATGTAGGGGCGGCCGGTGGATGGGTCGGTGGCGGAGTAGACCTCGAAGGCATCCCAGCCGTTGACGTCGGTGCCGGTGGTGTTGTTGTTGGGGTCGTAGCCGGAGGACGTGTAGTACGTGTCCCATTGAGACGTCGTGTAGTTGTAGAGCCGCATCTGCCAGGTGTTCTCGGTGGCGTCGGTCTTGGCGATCCAGACCTGGTAGCCGCCGCTGCGGACGTAGGTGGACTGGAAGGAGGAGTCCATCAGCGTGTACTTGCCGACGGTCTGGCCATTGCACCAGTCCCAGGCCCAGATCTCGGCCTTGTCATGGAAGTAGGCAGTGGTGTTCTCGATGCAGGAGTTACCCGCGGGGTAGAGGGTGGGCGCGTAGATGACGTCGCCGGCGCGTGAGGTGCGCAGGGCCGGAGATACCGAGTGGGTGGCGAAGGCCCCGGTGGGGGCGCTGGCGCCGGTGGGGTAGACAGCCCAGAACTTGTGGTCGTCGGTCAGTTGCGCCACGGGCGGGGCGGCGGGCCGGACGGCGGCGTGGTGTGTGCTTCGGCGGTCGGCGAGTTGAGCCTGCGTCAGCTGGTGCGCGGCGGCACGGCCGGTCGTGCCCGGGACGGCATGACCGGAGAGTGCGCCGGCGTGCGCGGGGCCGGTCGTGGCATGGGGCGGAGCCGGGGCGGCGTGGGCCGGGACGATGGCCAGGAGTACGAGGGCTGCGACGGCGATCGCGGCGGCCGGTACGACACGCAGCTTCGACAGACGGGGATGTTCAAAGATGCCCAATTCAAGCTCCCTCAAAGCAGAAACAGGCAGGACGGGGGTGGCGCGAACACAATAGCGACGCACTGGCAGTTGCACCATGCGCATGACAGGTTCCTTTTCGAGGCAGTTGGTCAAACTCGACTGCTCGACTGCTTGACTCCGGCCGCACGCGCCGGAGGCGGATCAAGCCGTAGTGGCCAGTTCGACGAGGAGCCGGGCCGTGCGGGCGGGATCGACGATCTGATGGAGGTGTGCGCCGGGCAGGTGTGCCACCCGCCAGCCACGTTGGCGCGCCTCGGCGGCAACGTCGTCATACGGAGGGCCGAACAGTACATAGGAGCAGGGATGGTCATCCCACCCGTCGGCGACAGGAATGCTCTGCTCGTAGTAGGACAGTGGCAGGGTGGGCTGCTCCTCAATGACTTTCTGTCGCACCGCCGGATCAGTGAACATGGGTGCGATGTCCGCCTCGTCCCACCAATCGGTCCAGCGCGGAAGTCGGCCGTTCACAGCCATCGGCCTGAGGAACTCCAGCAGCTCGGGTGCGGCGACAGGGGTCGGTCCGATCCGGGCCGGGAGCGCGGCATCGACGAAGATCGAGCGGGCCACCGGACGGCCGAGGCCCGAGCGAATAGCCGGGAGAAGCAAACCTGCGTTGCTGTGTGCCACCAGGATGACTGGTCCGCCGGCCGGGACCTGCCGGAGGCTGTCGCGGACCGCGTGGACGACGCGGGGCCAGAAGGGCGGAGCGCCGACGCCGATGTGCAGCAGCGACGGCACCCGTACCTGATATCCCGCAGTTGTCAGATGTTCGGCCACGGGGTCCCAGGTCGAGGGGCCTACGGACGGACTGTGCACGAGAACGAAGATCGGCTGCATGCCACGATTCTGCCGCCCGTGTCACCGGAGCCGCGACAGTATCGCCCGACAGCAGAACGCCTTGCCGCGAGGTGACCCCCGATAAGCGTGCCGGCCAGTCACCGCAGCGAAACCCGCTCGACGCGGTAACTGCCGGAAGAGATCCTATGAGCATGGAGTTCCTCTGTTACCACCGTGACCGGCTCGGCTCTGGGGCGCTGCGCGACGAGTTGGCGGAAGACCATTGGTCCTACATGGACCGGTACGCGAAAGAGATGATCGCCCGGGGCCCGACCCTCACCGACGACGGCGACACCCCCACCGGAAGCGTGCACATCGTCGACCTGCCCGATCCCGCCGCTGCCCGCGCGTTCGCCTTCGACGAGCCGAACTACCAGGCCGGCGTGTACCGGGACGTGCTGCTGCGACGGTGGCACAACGTACTGGGGCGCACCATGTGGGACTTCCCCGGCGGCCGGACCGGCGGCAACCGGTACCTGGTGCTCGGCCTCGGCACGCGGCGGGGCGCCGATGTCGCGCTGCCGGCCGACCGGGACGAGCTGATCGCCTACGGGCCCCTGCTGTCCGACAACGGCTCCATCCTGCTGGGCACGGCGGCGTTGGTCCGGGCACCGGACCCGGACACGGCACGCGCGATCCTGACCCCGGACCTGTACGCCGATGTCGAGGTGCACAACTGGCAGTTCGGCGGGCGCCCGTTGTGATCCGAGAACATCCGGCCGCTCTTGAGGGCGACAAAGATTCCCGGACAGCCCCCGCTGTGTTTGCGGGTGTCGTCTGCCCGAGTCAGCGTTCCACGGTGCCCGTTAGCCGGCCGCGGGCGAGGACGGGTGTGGAGATGGAGGACAGGAGAACGCGGGGCCTTGCCCGGTCCGGCGGGGTCCCGCCTGGGGGCGTGCCGAGGGGGGCGGCGAGGGCGAAGAGCTGGAAGGTGTAGTGGTGGGGTCCGTGACCCTTGATGGGTGCGGGGCCGTGGTACCCGCGACCGACGGTGGAGCGCAGCACCGTTACACCGGTGGCGGGCCGGCCGGCGGCGAGGGCTCCGGGAGCGAGGTCGCAGACCGCCGGGTCGATGAGGCCAAGGCAGTGGACGGCGGGCTTGGCCAGGGGGACGTCGGTGTCCTCGACTACCAGGAGGAGCTGGGCAGTGTCCGGCGGCGGCGGATTCCACGCAAGGTGGGGGGACAGGTTCTGGCCGCCGATGTTCTTGGCGCGGTGGTCCAGCGGGATGGAGCCGCCCTCGTCGAAGTGCTCGCTGCTGAGGTTCAGCAATTGGGGTCCGTGCAGGTTAGGCAGATTCCACGCCGCGTGGGTCTCGCCTGATCTGCGGTTCTTCAGGAGCTGGCCCAGCAGGGTCATCGCGTTGCCTCCAGCATGTCGAGGATTTCGCCAGTGGTAGCGGTTTCGCCCAGCTGGGGAACACGCGTCCGAGGCTGTGACGGTGCGCCTCGGCGTCCGGGTCGGTGATGGCGTCGGTGGCGAGAACGACATGGTAGCCATGGTCGGCAGCCGAGCGTGCGGTCGATTCGACGCCAGAACTGGTGGAGATGCCGGTGAGGACGACCTGTGTGGCGCCGAGGTCACGCAGGAGAGTTGTCGAGGCCGGTGTCGTGGAAAGCGCTGCGCCGCCGCTGGCTGATCAGATGGTCCGTCGGCTGCGTGTCGAGTTCGTCGATCAGATCGGTCCAGCCGGTCGGAAACGTGGCCGTGGCGCCGGCCCGGCCGCTTTCGGTACGCCCTGGAGCGCGCCCGGTGACGTTGACCAGGATCACGGGCAGGCCGTGCCTGCGGAACGCCGCCGCCAGGTCTGCCGACCGGCCCCGGACGCTGCGCGACGTGCGCGAGCGAATGGCTTACGCACAGCACAGAGGTGAGCCGGCCGCTGAGGCACTCGTACGGCGTGATCTGCCGTGACCGTTCACTCAGATTTCATGGTCCACCCACCGTCCTCAACTGGTGCCTCGCGCTCAGCTCCATGCCGGATCATGCACAACCGCGGCCACCGGTCGAGGCCGTGAGCCGCCTCCCGCGCTCGGATCTCCCGCAGGCCATGGCCGAGCTCATTCTCATCGAGGGGCCGGAAGCCGCAGCGGGCGTAGTACGGAGCGTTCCACGGAACGTCAGCGAACGTGGTGAGCGTCAGGGCGGAGATTCCGTCAGCCGCCGCCCGGTCCGCCACATGGTCCATCAGTGAGCGTCCGATGCCACGCCGGGCGCTGTCCGGATGCACCGACACCTGCTGGATGTGGAAGTTGCCGCCGACGCGGTCGGCGATGAGATACGCCACCGGGGAATTGGCTTCATTCACCGCGACCCAGGCCAGCCCGGCCCGCTGGTAGCGGGCCAGTTCGTCCAGGGACAGCGGCTCGTCATCGGCGATTTCCGGCATACCGATGTCGCGGAAGCACCGCCCCGCGGCCCTCTCGATGTCCTGGAGGATCGGCAGGTCGTCGGCATGGGCTGTTCGGACAGTCATTCACCTATTGTCCCTGGCAGTCCTGGCCAGTGCGATGCGATGCCGGGGCCCCGGCGCGCGGGCTCGTGGGAAAGGCGGGGAGCCGCCGGAAGTACGTACCTCCTCGGGCGTCCATGATTCGCACCGCACGCCGGTCGCGTTTCCCATAAAGTGCTGGCTGATGCCGGAAATCCGCCATGAGCCCATCGCACCGACCCGGACGCAGAGCCTGGCGGCCGGGGCGGAGGTCGACGCGCACCGGCACGACGACCATCAGATCGTGTACGCGGGCCAGGGTGTGCTGAGTGTGACGGCCAGCACGGGGACCTGGGTCGCACCCGCCACCCGCGCCATCTGGATTCCCGCCGGAACCGTCCATGCCCACCAGGCCCACGGAGATCTGGATATGCACCTGATCGGCCTGGAGACGGGGGACGACCCGATCGGTCTTGAGAAGCCAACTGTGCTCGCCGTCGGGCCCCTCCTGCGTGAACTCATCCTCGCCTACACCGCCGCCCCCCTCGACGACAGCCCCCAACGTACCCGGCTCCGCGCCGTGTTGCTGGACCAGCTGCGCGCCTCGCCCCATCAGCCCCTTCACCTGCCGACGCCCACTGTTCCCCAACTCAAGGAGCTGTGCGGCCTGTTGAAGTCCGACCCCGGCGACAACCGCACGCTCACCCAGCTCGGCCGGCACATCGGCGCCAGCAGCCGCACGCTGTCACGGCTGTTCCGGACCGATCTGAACATGACCTTCCCCCAGTGGCGCACCCAACTGCGCCTCCACCACGCCCTCGTGCTCCTCGCCGACAACACCCCGGTCACCACAACGGCCCATCAGTGCGGCTGGTCGTCCGCCAGCGCGTTCATCGATGTCTTCCACCGGACCTTCGGACACACCCCCGGAGCACACCCCGGCCCGGCCCGCGGTCAGCCGTAGACCTGGCGGCCCAGCCACTGGCCGCCGTCGATCACCATCGTCGTACCGGTGATGTAGCGCGAGCGTTCCTCCAGCAGGAAGAGGGCGGCCTCCGCGACCTCCTCCGGGGTGGTGAAGCGCCCGGCCGGCACACTGTCCAGCACCCGCGCACGGACCTCCGGCGTGGGCCACAGCGCGGCGCCGGCACCTTCGGTCTCCGTCGGGCCGGGAGCGATGCAGTTGACCCGCACCCCGCGCGCCCCCCACTCGGCGGCGAGGGTACGGGTCATCGCCAGTACCCCGCCCTTGGCCGCCGCGCTGTGGACGGTGCCGGGGTGGCCGTGCCAGGCGTAGCTGGCGATCACGTTGACGATCGCCCCGTCCCCCGCACCGAGCATGTGCTGCGCGGCAGCCCGGGTGGCGAAGAACGTACCGTTGAGGACGATGTCGACGACCGCGCGCCAGCCGTTCGGGGACAGGTCTTCGGCGGGCACGACGAAGTTGCCGGCGGCGTTGTTGACCAGGGCGTCCAGGCGCCCGTGCCGCGCGGCGACCGCGTCGATCGCGGCCGTCAGCGCGTCGGCGTCGCGGACATCGACGGAGGCCGTTTCCACTGTGCCGCCGGACTCCCGCGCGAGGCGCGCGGTCTCCTCCAGTGCCTCGGGGTGACGGCCGAGCACCGCGACGGTTCCGCCTGCTGCGGCATAGCGCAGAGCGATCGCACGGCCGATTCCGGAACCGCCGCCGGTGACGACGGCGACCCGGCCCGCGAGTTCAGCGGGGGGATTCTTCGTGGCGGGAGTGTTGGCGGGGGAAGTACTCACGGGGCAGTGCTCCTTGGGTGCGGGTTTCACCGGTGGAGATGGCGCCCGGCAGGGGCGGCACCGGTGAGGGTGATCAGTGCGTCGACGGCCAGGAGGCCGTCCGGGGCGACGCGGACGGGGTTGAGCTCGATCTCCGGCAGGTCGGGCCGCGCGGCGGCCAGCCGGGAGAGCCGGACGACCGTGTCGGCGAGCGCCCCGATGTCGGCCGGAGGGCGTCCACGCCAGCCGTCCAGCAGCGGAGCGCAGCGCAGCCGCGCGATCAGGGTGAGCGCGTCCTGGTGGGTGCACGGTGCGAGAGCCAGGGCGCTGTCGCGCCGGAGTTCCGTTTCGGTGCCGCCCGCACCGACCACGACCACCGGTCCGAAGGACGGGTCGCGGCGGGTGGCGACCACCATTTCGACAACGTGCGGGCGGCGGTCCAGTTCTTCGACGACGTACCGGCCTGGGCCGAGGCGCAGGGACATCTCCATGTAGGCGGCCTCCAGTGCGGTGGCGTCGCCCAGGCCGACCGCCACACCGCCGTGCTCGCTCTTGTGCTCCAGCCAGTCCGCTTTGAGGACGTACGGGGCCGTCAACCGGTCCGCCGCACCTCTGAGTTCGTCCAGGTCGGTGACCGGGACGGCGGGCGGGAACGCGACGCCGGCACCGGCGAGCAGAGCACGGGCGGAGAGGTATCCGAAGGCGGTCGGCGGGGCGGCGGAGGTACGCACACCCGTGCCCGCGGCCCGGGGTGTACGCACTTCCGCTGCGGGAGGTGTCCGTACATCCGCGACAGGAGGGGTGTCTGCTTCCCCCGCATGGGGTGTCCGTTCATCGCCCGCCACATCCTCCGGCCCCACCCGCTCCCGCGCGCCTCGTTCGGCGAGGCGGGCTGCCGTGCCCAGTGCGCCGACGGCAGTCTCGATGTCCTCGTAGGTGGGCACACCCGCCGCGCGCAGAGCCTCGGTGGTCGTGGTGGACCGGGCCATCGAGTGCACCAGCACCGGCAGTCCGTGCCGGATGGCCGAGCGGGCCAGCTCCAGGGCTACTTCGGTCTCGAGTTCCTGCTGGGCCGGGATGTCGCGGCCGTAACTGCCGAAGTATCCGCTCATCAGGACGGCGTCAGCGCCGCCCGAAGCAGCCACCAGGTCCACGACCCTTCCGTACGCACGCAGGTCCTGTTCGCCGCCGCCGGCCAGGTCGACCGGGTTGGCGGTGGCGGCCTGCGGTGGAAGGCCGGTCGCGACCGCGTGCCGGGTCGGCTGTGGCAGTGGCTCCACCAGCAGTCCGGCGCGCGAGGCCAGGTCGGCGGCGAGTGCGCCCTGTCCGCCGCTGTCGGTCACGACGACGACGCGCCGCCCGGTGGGGCGCGGCGCCCGGACGAGGAGCTGCGCTGCGGCGATCAGACGCGCGGGCGTCTCGGCCCGTACCGCGCCGGCTGTCTCGCACGCGGCGTCCACGATGTCCGTGGCGGTGGTCATCGCCCCGGTGTGCGACCGGGCGGCCTGCCGACCGGCGTCGCTGGCGCCGACGGTCAGCAGCAGTACGGGTTTTCCGGCCCGGCGCAGTGCGGTGAGGGCGGCGATCAGCGCGTGTCCGTCGCCGAAACTCTCCAGGTAGAGGGCGACGACGCGGGTGGCGTCGTGGCCGGCGAGGTCGGTGAGGACTTCGTGGGCCGTTACGTCCGCCTGACTGCCCACGGAGACGAACCGGGAGATCCCAAGACCGGCGTCGGCGGCAAGGCCGGCGAGTTCCAGTCCGAGCTGGCCGCTCTGCGAGACGATCGCGAGCGAGCCGGGCCTGAACTGCCCCCAGACCAGATAGAGTTCAGCGGATGCGTCATAGATGCCGAGGCAGTTGGGGCCGATCAGCCGGGCGCCGGCCCCGCGGACACGGGCGGCGAGCACGCGCTCGTCCTCGACTCCGGCGGTGATGGCCAGCAGGCCGCGTGCGCCCAGCGCCAGTGCCTCGTCCACGGCGGCGCCGAGTGCGGGGCCCGGCACGGCGAAGGCGACGAGTTCGGGGGCGCCGGGCAGTTCTCGCAGCGAACGCGCCGTTCGCTGTCCGAGTACGGCCCCTCCCCGGGCGTTCACCAGGTGGACGGTGCGCCGCGCGATTCCGGTCAGGGCGCCCCTGGCGAGCCAGTAACCCCACTTCGTAGGCGTAGCGCTGGCACCGACCACGGCGATGGACGCCGGGTCACGGAAGGCGTCAAGGCCGGTCACCGGTCCGCCCGCTGTCCCGGTCCGTCCGCCTTCGCCAGCGAGCGGGAGACGACCAGCCGCTGGATGTCGGATGTGCCTTCCTCGATCTCTTCGAGCTTGGCGTCGCGCATCCACTTCTCGACGAGGTACTCCTGCGAGTAGCCCCAGCCGCCCAGGGTCTGCACCGCGGACCAGGTGTTGGCCATGGCGTTCTCCGAACCGACCAGTTTCGCCATGGCGGCCTCGGAGGTGACCCGCTCGCCCCGGTCGAACAGGCGGGCCGCCCTGACCGCGAAGAGATGCGCCGCGTCGGTACGTACGGCCATGTCGGCGAGCCGGAAGGCCACCGCCTGGTGCTCGATGATCGGTACGCCGAACTGCACCCGGTCACGGGCGTAGCCGGTGGCGTAGTCGAGGGCGGCCCTGCACAGCCCCGCGCAGGAGGCGGCGATGAGGATGCGGGAGGCGTCGAAGGTCCGCATCAGGCCGAAGAAACCCTGTCCCTCGTCGCCCAGCCGGTCCGCGACCGGGACCCGTACGTCCGCCAGGAACACCTCGGCATTGACGATCGCCCGCTGGCCCATCTTGCGCATCGGCTTACCGACGGTCAGGCCGGGGGTATCCCGTTCTACCACGAACGCGGTCACGCCCTTGGCGCCCAGCGAGGGATCGACGGTGGCGAAGACGACGAAGCGCTGGGCGTACGGGGCGTTGGAGATCCACGCCTTCTGCCCGTTGAGCACATAGTGTCCGTCCGCCCCGGTGCCCGTGCGCACCGCGCGGGCACGGATACCGGCGGCGTCGGAGCCGTGGCCCGGTTCGGTGACCGCCAGCGCCGTCAGCGGCGGAGCGTCGCCGCACAGCGGGCTCAGCCAGCGCTGCTTCTGCTCGTCGGTGCCCAGCTCCAGGATGGGGTCGGCGAAGAACCCGGAGGAGGTCAGCAGGTTGCCGATCGCGATGTCGCCGTGGCACAGCTCCTCCTGCACCAGCACCTGGGTGAGCATGTCGGTGATGCCGCCACCGCCGTACTGCGCGGGAATCATGAAGGAAGCCAGGCCGATCCCGGCCGCCTTGGCCCACAGGTCGAGCGGCGACTCGGTCTGGGCGTCGTCGACCTCGCGGGCCCGGGGCCGGATCTCCTTCGCCGCGAATTCGCGGCTGAGCTGGAGGATCTGCCGCTGCTCGGTGCTGAGTTCGAGGACGTCGCGGATCTCGAAAGGCATGAATGCTCCCTGCGGTACGGATTACGGGTGCGGGTACTGGGCGGGTCGGTACGGGGATGTGGTGCGTGAGCCGAGTGCGGTCGGCCGGAAGGGCCGGCGGTCAGCTGCGGCCGGCGGCAGCGGGCGCGGGCTCGTCCATGGCGTCCGTCGACGTGGGAGCCGACAGCTTGGTGGCGAAGAAGGACGGCGCGCGGCGCTGCTGGACGAGCATCACCACGAGGCCCACGGCCAGTGCGCCGACACCGATGAGGAAGACACCGCCAATGTGCCAGTGCGGCGCGAAGGGAAGCGTCCAGGAGGTAACGCCGGAGTCCGGGTTCCAGTCGTTGCGCAGACTCCAGACCCCGGCTGCCACGAGGGTCAGCCCGCCGATGGCAGGCAGGACCCCCCGCAGCCACAGTTCGCCGGCGCTCCGGCGGACCGCACGGCGGTGGGCCCAGGCCGAGGTGATCCCGGTGAGGCCGTAGTAGAGGGCGATCATCAGTCCGCAGGAGGAGACGGCGTCACCGATCACATGCCCGTGGGCCAGGAAGTTCATCACCAGGTAGACCACTCCGCCGGCCACACCGGTGGCGACCGTCCCGGCCTTCGGCACGGAGAAGCGGGGGTGCACGGTGCCGAGGGAACCGGGCAGCGCCCGGTGCCTCGCCATGGCCAGCATGGTGCGCCCGAGGGTGAGTACGGTCGTCTCGGTCGACGCGGCAGCGGAGGACAGCACCATCAGGACCATGAGGTGCCACATCACCGAGCCGAAACCGGTGGTGCCGAACACGGCACCCCCCAGGGCGGAGAAGACGTCGCCCGAGTGGTCAGGATTGGCCAGGCCGCTGCCGGTCGTGCCGATACCGGCGAACGAGACGGTCGCGTACGTGGCGCCGAGGTAGAGCGCCAGCAGCAACAGCGTCGACAGTGTGGCGGCCCGGCCCGGCGTCCGACGGCGGTCGGCCGTCTCCTCATTGACCGTCAGGGCGGTCTCCCAGCCCCAGTAGATGAACAGCATCAGCACCAGGCCGCTGGCGAAGGCGCTCGGTGAGGAGATCGCGAACGGGTCGAGCCACGACAGCCGCGGATGCCGGGCACCCGCGCCCGCGTGGCCTGTGTAGACACGGACGAGCGCGACGATGGAGAAGATCACCAGCATGGCGAACTCCAGGAAGAGCAGCGCTCGCTGGACGGCGGCCGCGACCTCGATGCCCCGATAGCAGACAGCGGTCATCAGGGCGATCCAGCCCAGACCGACGGCCAGCACCCAGGGGCTCGACGGGTCCTCGCCGATGCCCTGCGCGCCGAACAGCAGGAACACGTACTGGCCTGCCACCTGCGCGAGGCTGCCCATGACCAGGACGAACGAGGCGATGATCGCCCAGCCGCCCATGAAGCCGGTGCGCGGGCCCAGCGAGCGGCTGGCCCAGGTGAAGATCGTTCCGCAGTCGGGGTCGGAGCGGTTGAGCGCCGCGTAGCCGAAGGACACGAACAGGATCGGGACGAAGGCCAGCACCACGACCGCCGGCGCCTGGAAGCCGACGGCTGCGACGACGAAGGCGAGTGTGGCGGCGAGGCTGTAGGCGGGGGCGGCCGATGCCGTCGCCAGAATCAGGCTGGTGACCATGGACAGCGCCCCGGGCCGCAGCCCCTTGGACTGGGCTTCGGCCGAGCCGGTCGGCTCGGACTGTTCGGTGGTTGCCATGGATGCTCCTCTTGCTCACGGAGTGGAGGGCCGGCCGGGATGTACAGCAGCGCGCAGGAGCACCCGGGGCGGGCCTTCGCGGCAGGGGTGGAGTCGTGGATTCGCAGTGCCGCGGGTCCGCAGGGTCACGGGAACGCTGTGTCGCTGTGTCGCTGGCGTCACCGAGTCGCAATACTGATTGGTGCGTCACCATTGCTGATGCCGGAACCACAGTCAAGGGGAGCGGACAAAGTTGATCGCAATAGTTGACTGATGGTTCAGTCTTGCTCCACGCTCGTCCCCATGAGGTCACAGACCGAACCCGAGCAGACCGAGCCCACACCGGCCCCCACGTCGGCTCCGCCCGCCCCGGCGCACCGCGCACCGGACGAACGCGTGCCGACCGACCCGGCCGGAGCCCGGCCCGTCATGACGGACGTTGTCGTCGTCGGCGCCGGCTACGCGGGGCTCAGCGCCGCGCTCCGGCTGTGCGAACAGGGCCTCGATGTCGTCGTACTGGAGGCATCCTCCCGCGTCGGCGGCCGGGTGCTGAGCGAGGAGCGCCCATCGGGCGCAGTGGTGGACCACGGCGGCCAGTGGGCGGGCCCGACGCAGAAGCACCTGCTGGCGCTGGCCGAACGCTTCGGCTGCCGGACCTTCCCCACCTGGGAGTCCGGACAGCACATCGAGGTCTGGCACGACGGGTCACGCGTCGGATACGCGGGGGCCGCACCGGCCTCCGGCCCCGGAATCGCCGAGTACCACCGGATCACCGCGCTGCTGGACGACCTGGCACTGACCGTCGACCCCGAACAGCCCTGGCTGACACCGCACTTCACGGAGTGGGACGGTCTGAGCGCAGAGTCGTTCTTCCGCGAGCAGACCGCCGACCCGGATGCCCTGGTCCGCCTGGGCCTCGCCGTACAGGGCGTGTGGTGTGCCGAACCGCGCGAGATCTCACTGTTCCACGTGCTGTTCTACATACGGTCCGCGGGAAGTTACGAGCAGCTCATGGAGACCCGGGACTGTGCCCAGGACCGGCGGTTCGCCAGGGGCGCGGCCGGCCCCGCGCGTGCCGTCGCCGAGCTGCTCGGCGACCGGGTCCGGCTGGGCGAGCGGGTGTGCGGCCTGGAGCAGCAGGGGGCCGGGGTCCGGGTGCGCACCGCTGCCGGTACGGTCGTACGGGCCCGCCGCGCGGTCGTGGCCCTGCCACCGCCGGCGGCCCGCTCCATCGTGTTCAGCCCCGCACTGCCGGAGCCCCGCTCAGGCTGGATCGCGCACACTCCCATGGGGCGGGTGGCCAAGGTCCATGCCGTGTACCCCGAACCGTTCTGGCGGGCGGACGGTCTGTCCGGCATCGCGACGCTCTACGGTCCGCTGCCGGTCGGTGTCGTCTTCGACAACTCCCCCGAGGACGGGTCGACGGGCGTCCTCGTGGCCTTCGTCTACGGAGACCGGGCCGGCTCCTGGGCCGGACTGGACCGGGAGCAGCGCCGCACGGCCGTACTCGGCAGTCTCCGCGCCGTCGTGGGAGAGCGTGCGGAACGGCCGGTCGACTACACCGAAACCCTGTGGGAGGACGACGAGTTCGCCCGGGGCGGCTACGCGGCCTATGTGGCCCCCGGCGGCTGGAGCGGTTACGGAGAGCACGGCTGGCGGGAGCCGACCGGTGCGGTGCACTGGGCCGGAACCGAGACCGCGACGGTCTGGAACGGCTACATCGACGGTGCCATCGCGTCCGGCTACCGCGCCGCCGACGAGATCGCCGAGGCCCTCACCGCTCCCACCGCCGTCCTTGCGCACAAGCACGGCTGACGTCCCGGCCCGGCATACCGCCGGGGGCGGCCGGTCGAGCATAATGGGCCCGCCATGGCGAAGGAGACTCAGACAACCGCGAATCCGTCCGGCTCAGGGGGTCAGGAACCTGACCGGCCCCCGGAGACCGCGGCCGACCGGGCGCGCCGGGTGGTACTCGCCGCCGACGTCAGCCAGCGCGAGTTCGCCGGCCTCATCGGGATGGACCCCACAGCGCTGTCGAAGGCGCTGCGCGGCACCCGCAGGCTCCAGGACCACGAACTCGCCGCCATCGCCCGCGTCGGCAAGGTGCCGGTGCGGTATCTGGTGACGGGCAGCGGCCGCGAACCGGTGGCCCTGGCGCGTGCCGCCGCGGGGGGCGCACGGCGGCGGGCCGAGTCCCTGGACGCCGATGTGCGCCGGGTCCAGATCCTCGAAGCCACCGCGCGGCTGATCGCCCGCCGGGGCATCCACGCCGTCCGGGTCGCCGACATCGCCCGGGAGTGCGGCACCAGCACCGGCACCGTGCATTACCACTTCCCGGCGAAGAACGGCGCCCTGCGCGCCGCGCTCAGCTACTGCGCCGACCGGCTGCACGCCCGGCTGCGGAGCGAGTTCGAGCAGGTCGGCGACCCCGTGGAGATGCTGCGCAGGCTGGTCGAGGTCCAACTGCCCAGCAGCAGGGAGGATATCGACGAGTGGTCGGTGTGGATCCAGTCGTGGACGGCCGCCATGCTGGAGCCCTCGCTGCGCGACGCACAGCGGGCGGCCTACTCGCGCTGGCGTGAGACCGTTCTGAGCCTCATCCGGCACTGTCAGCGTGAGGGCCTGGCACCCGATGCCGACCCTGAAGCCCTGACCAGCCGTTTCACCAGCCTGGTGGACGGGCTGGCGATCCAGATGCTGTCGGGCAGCGCCGAGATGCCGGTGGAGCGCATGCGCGAACTGCTCCTGGACGCCTTCGAACCGCACATCACACTGCGCCACTTCGGCTGACCCACCCGGGCAGGTCCCGGCCCCGCCACCAGCGCGCACCACTGGGGACAGGACCGGGACCGGTGAAGACCGCCGTACAGCACCGCGGCGCTCGCCGCTATGTCGGTTTGACCACCTGCAGCTTGGCCCGGCGTACGACCTGGGGGCCCACCTCGGCCGCTCGGGCCACCAGCGCGTGGCCGTCCCAGTCCTGCGGCCAGCCGTCCCACAGCCGCAGCCTGCCGTCCACGACTACCGCGGTGATCTGGTCCCGGTTCGAGAGGCGGACCAGCTCCCAGCGCAGGTCGTACGACGGCGTGAGTTCCGGGACGTTCACGTCCACGACGAGGAAGTCCGCTGCCTTGCCGACGGCGATCTCACCGGTCACCCGGCTCAGCCCGACGGCGTCGGCACTCAGTCTCGTGGCATGGTCGAGCCAGAGCCGTCCGGCGCCGCACGAGGAGTCTCCCGTCGCCAGACCGGACGTCAGCCGCTGCGCGGACTCCGCCGCGTCGACCAGCCGGAACCCGTCGCCACGGGTGCCGTCCGTCCCCGTACCGAACCGCACGTCCATCGCGGCCATCATGGTTGCCTGCGCGACGGCGTTGCCCTTCCAGGCGCTGGCCACCGGGTTGTAGCTGATGGCCGCGCCGGAGTCCGCGAGCTGACGCATCTCGGTGGGGGTGGTCAGAGTGGCGTGCGCGCCGAGGAGGTGCGGGCCGAGCGCGCCGATGTGGTGCAGGTAGTCGATGGGGCGCCGGCCCACACTCTTCAACGAGCGTTCCACGGAGGCGAGATGTTCGTTGACATGGATCTGGAACACCGCACCGGCCTCCGCGCACATGTCCGCGGTCCTCTTGATGACCGCGGCCGTCGCGTCCTCGGGGACGGCGATGGCCAGGGAGGGGTGGATCAGCGGGTGGCCGCCCCACCGTCCGAGGTGTTCGGGGCCGCCCTTCCCGTCGGAGACGATCTTGGAGAGCACACAGCGGATCCCGGCTTCCTCGGTGGCCTTGGCCAGCGGCCCGACATCGACCGGGGCGCGGGTCCCCGCGTCCGCGACGGTGGTGAAGCCGCCGCGCAGCGCTTCCAGCGCGGCCAGCTTCGTCGAGAGGTAGGCGGTGTCCTCGTCCAGCGCGTGTTCCAGCGGTTCCCAGACGGTCTTGAAGATCTCCGAAGGCTGTCCGAACGACTTGGCCTTGCCGAAGCTCTGGGTCAGATGGTGGTGGGCGTCGATGAAGCCCGGCATCAGCAAGTGCCCGTCAAGACGGACGGGGTGCAGGTCCCGGTGGGCGGCGATGAGCCGCTCGGCCGGACCGATCTCCCGGAATTTCCCGGCCTCCACCAGGACGGCCTGTCCCCGTACCGGCCCGTCCGCGAGAAGCAGCAGTTCGGGTACGAGCAGCATGCGCTTGCCCGACAACTGGTCAGACCGGAACGTGCGCGTGCCGCCGGCCCGGGCGTCCGCGCTGTGTGCCGCCGCGGGGGCGGCGTAAGCCGCGCCCCCTGCGTGGATGTTGCCGGGAGGCTCGGCGGCGGCGCTCGGACCGGCCGCCACGGACGCTCCGAGGAGCCCGCCCGCGCCGGTCAGTCCGACCTTGGCGAGGAACCCGCGCCGCCCGACACCGCCCTGGCCCCCGCCCCGCCCTGCGGCCGGTCCCCGGCCCTGCTGCCCGCCGGACCGTTCCTGTACTGGATTCCGCTGGTCCCCGTTGGAGGGATCCCGCTGCCCGTCGTTCGCCAACCCGCTCGCCTGCTTTCCGTCCGTGCCCGACTGACCGTTCGTACAGAGGCATCCGCGCACGGGCAGCAGCGGGTGTGCCGCGCACATGACGGAGCCGGAGATCACCGGCGTACGAGGTCGACCGCGCCGGGTGGCCCGACCCTAGAACCATGCCAAGAAGCGGAACAAGCCTTCCGACATACGGGATTTGGCTGGTCGGAGCGGGGGCGGCGGAATGAATCCCCGACAGTGCCCAACCCCTGGCCAGAGCACTGTGGGACGGGCGGGGGGTGGCGTAACCTCGCGGAAACATTCGCGGACCCCTGCGGCTCACTCCCCCACGAGGCCGTCCACCGATTCCCTGATGAGGTCGGCATGGCCGATGTGGCGGGCGTACTCCTCGATCAGGTCCAGCAGGATCCGCCGCAGGTTGGGTGAATCGCCCGCGGAGGTGGTGAAGCGGCCGAGCTGTTCCGGACCGCCGCGGGTGAGCGCATCGGCCACCAGGAAGCGCGAGCGGGCAGCGGCGCCCTTCCAGAGGGCCAGCAGTTCGCCTGGGTTGTCCTGGGCGGCCGACTTCCACTCCCAGTCGGGCTCGGCGTCCCAGTCCACCGCACCCCACGGCGCCCCCGCCGGCTGCGCGAGCAGGAGCCGGGCGACATGGGTGTCCTCGACGTTGGCCATGTGCTTGAGGAGTCCGCCCAGCGTCACGGAGGAGACACCGACCGTGGCCCACATGCCTGCCGCGTCCAGGCCGCCGCACTTCCACGCCAGCGTCGCGCGCTGGCGCTCCAGGGAACCCAGGAGAGCAGCGGCCTCGTCACCGGCGAGGGGCGGCTAAGGGCTGTCCCGCAATTCCTGGTGGATCAGCGCGCGGCGTCAGATGCGGTGCATCGCAAGGCGGAGGGACGTCCGCATACTGGATGTATGTGGACGTTCCGACAACGCGGCGAGGTGCCGTAGCTGTCGTCGCGCGCCCGCCGGGAATTGCGGGACAGCCCTTAGGCGGTTCTGTCCGTCGATGTCAGTCATGGGCGGAGCCTAGTGGGAGGCCCGTTGCCGGACCAGAGAATCATCCCGGGCCCGCCTACGCGATCACGCTCTCGATGAAGGCCATCACGTTGTTCCGGGTCCTGGCGACCTTCTCGTCCACGGACAGGGTCTCCTTGAATGCCCACCCGGCGCCGGTCGGCTTCTTGCCCCGTACATAGAGCGAGCAAGCCAGATCGGTGCAGAGGTACTGGCCGACCGTGTTGCCCTGGCGGCCGGCCTCGCCGGGGCGGCGCGCGGTCATCAGCACCACCCTGCCGCTGGTATGGGTCGTGAGGCAGAGCGAGCACATGCTGCGGGAGGTGAAGCCGCGACTGGCCCCGCTCGGCGCGCGCAGCACGAGGCCGAGCAGACGGCCGTCGTCCTCGGCGACGAGATAGGCGCGGTCGGGGGCGCCGGGGTCGCGCCAGCCGAGGAAGTCGAGGTCGCCCCACGGGAGCTCCTCCAGATCCCTGGGGATGTTCACCCGCTTGGCCTCGCCCTTGGAACAGTTCATAAAAGAGTTACGGATGTCAGTCTCACTGAGGTGTCTCACATCAGTCGACGCTAGCTGGCCTAATATATTTAGGCAAACACTTTATTCCATTAGCTTGCGGAGGACGCATGGCACGACCGGGCATCACCCCCGAACGCCTCACCAGGACGGCGGCGGAGCTCGCGGACGAGATCGGCTTCGACAACCTGACTCTCACGGCGGTGGCACGCAGGCTCGGCGTCAAGGACCCGAGCCTGTACGCGCACATCCGCAACGTGCGCGAACTGAAGACGCGAGTCGCGCTGCTGGCCCTTGAGGAACTGGCCGACGCGGCGGGCGCCGCACTGGCCGGGCGTGCGGGCAAGGACGCGCTGGTGGCGTTCGCCAACGCGTACCGGGACTACGCCAAGGCGCATCCCGGCCGCTACGCCGCGGCCCAGTTCGAAATCGACAAGGAGGCGGCCCTCAACAGCGCGGCGCCCCGGCAGTCGCAGATGACCCGGGCGCTCCTGCGCGCCTACGGCCTGCCGGAGCCCGACGAGACCGACGCGGTGCGGTTCCTGCACAGCACATTCCACGGGTACGTGAGCCTCGAGAGAGTGGGCGGCTTCAGCCACACCCCGCGTGACGCGGACGCCTCCTGGGCCTATGCCCTGGACAGCCTCGACTTCGCCCTGCGCAACCGGCCGGCAGGCTGACCGGCCGCGGCGCCCCGCCGCCCCCACGGCCGGGGGCCGGCGACCCACGAACGCCCCCTTGACCCCGGTGGCGCGGCACCGCAGCACCACTGCACCACCGCAGCGCCGTTCGTGAGCCGCCCCGTTTCCCTGCGGTCAGCCGCTGACGCTCGGCGCCCCGGTCTCGATGTGGCCGGTGTACCGGCGCGACCAGGTGCTGTCGCAGTCGGCCGTGACGGTGAAGTCGTACCAGCCCTTCGAGAGGGACACCGCGTTGAAGTAGTCCTCGGCAGTGCCTCCCGCCGGCACCGTGTAGGTCCACGGCCCGTCCGTACGGTAGTTGGCGGCCGTGACGGTGAACTTGACGGCCGCCGATGACGTGTTGGTGAAGGTGAACCAGATGGCCTGCTTGCCGGTGTTCGGCGCCACCGCGTATCTGGCCGCCACCTCCACGGCCTTCCCCGCCTTCGACGCGTCGCCGGCGAACCGGCGCTGGAAGCGGTTGGGGCCCATCAGCGTGAAGTCGTACTTCCCCGAGCCGTACCCCGCGCCGACATTGAAGTAGTCAGTCGCCGAGCCGCCGGGGGCGACGGTGTACTGCCATGGTTCCGTCGACCGGTAGGCGTTGGGGTGGATGGAGAAGTGCGCGGCGCTCTTCGCCGGGGCGCCCACGTTGGACATGCCGAACCAGGCCAGGATCTTTCCGGCCGAACCGAATTCCAGCCGGTCCAGATTCGCGTTCGGCTGGTACGGAAGCGCACGGGCCGGCCGGGTGCCGCTCTCCTGCGCGGGAAGGGCGTTGGTCTGTGGAGCCGGGTTCGGCAGCGATGTACAACTGTCGATCCCGATCACCTTCGCGGTGGACGGGAGGCCGGAAGGCACTCCGTACACCGGTGCGGTGAAGTCGAAGACCCCCGTGAGGTCGCCGGTTACCCTGCGCCGCCAGGCGCTGATGTTCGGGCAGGCGGCCGGGGTGCCGAGGGCCGTGGTCCAGGTCTCCAGGAAGCGGAGCACCGACGTGTGGTCGAAGACCTCCGACGACACCCAGCCGCCCCGGGTCCAGGGCGACATCACGACCATCGGCACCCGGAAGCCGAGTCCGAACGGGACCCCGTTCAGGAACTCGCCCGGCTCGTCGGCGGGTGGTGACGGCGGGGGTACGTGGTCGAAGAAGCCGTCGTTCTCGTCGTAGTTGAGGAAGAGGACCGTCGAGTCGAACACGTCCTGGTCGGCCGCGAGCGCCCGGTAGACCAGGTTGACGAAGTGCGCGCCGTCGCCGGGCGGGGCGTACGGGTGCTCCGAGAACCCCTGGTTCGGGACCACCCACGACACCTGCGGGAGCGTGCCCGCCAGGACGTCGGCCTTGATGGCCGCGGCGATGTCGTCGGGGGTGGACCCGGTGGTGGCCGGTACGGAGGCCATGCCCCGGTCGTGGAGCGGGTCGCCCGCAGCGGCATTGGTGAACTTGGTGAAGTACGCGAGGCCGTTGTCGCCGAAGTTGTCCTCGGCGTTCTGGTAGAGCTTCCAGCTCACCCCGGCCCGCTGCAGCGCCTCGGCGTAGGTCTCCCAGGTCAGCCCGGACTCGTCGCCGCCGTCGTTGCTGGAGGAGTCGACCTTGCCGCTCCAGAGGTACGTACGGTTGGGGCCGGTCGCACTGAGAGTGGACGAGAAGTACCCGTCGCACACGGTGTAGTTGTCGGCCAGCGCGTAGTGGAAGGGCATGTCGCCGCGGTCGAGGTAGCCGAGCGTACGGACGTTGCCGACCCCCGAAACCCAGTTGTCCAGGCGGCCCTTGTTCCAGGCGGAGTGCTGCGAGGACCAGCTGTGCGGCAGATCGCCGTTGCACTGGGCGAGGGTCTCGCCGTCGACCCCGCCGGCCGCCGGGGTGGAGCTGAGCTTCCACGGGTACTGGCGCCCGAGGCCGTTCGGCTGGTTGAACACGGACTGCCCGCCGGACAGCGATATACCGCTGCGGTCGTCAAAGCCCCGGACCCCCTTGAGCCGCCCGAAGTAGTGGTCGAAGCTGCGGTTCTCCTGCATCAGGACAACGACGTGCTTGACGTCCCTGACCGTTCCGGTCGCGGCGGCCGCCCGGTTCGCGGCCTCGGCGCGGTTTCCCGTGCCCATCGGAACGACGGCACCGGCAACCGCCCCCGCGCCGAGCGCCACGAAGCCTCTTCGACTGATCGGTGTCATCCGCCCTGCCCTCGCCTAGGAATCAGTTGCGCATATGTGACTGCGATTGCGCTATATCGCGCACAAGGGTGCAGGATTCACGGGCCGACAGCTAGACCCATGCCACCTGCACTCTGTGAAAATCCGCTGAACACCACGCTCCGCGCCCGGGGCCGGGCGGGGCCGTGCGGATGAACCGGCCGAACGGTAGGAGCCCGCCGGGCCGTAAGAGGGGCATTTTGCCCCTTCCGTGGACGTGGACCTGGGTGCGACGAACTCGCACACATCCGCGCTGCGTGCTCCGCCAGAAATCACTGCTTCAGGGATCGGTCCCGGGATCCCGCCGGATGGTGCGTCACCGGTGTGCTGGGTGCGTCATACCGGCGGGGGTGGTTGTGCCGGGGGTGCGACCAAGCGGGACTCCCCGGTTTGCACTGGTGGGATACGCGAGGACGAGAGCGATGGCGACGGCTGTCGCGATCAGCCACAGGATGTTGCGAACCATGGGGCGTTGCCTCCGGACGTTCGAAGTCAGAATGCGAAGCGTTCGAGGTGGATGTGTTTGGCTGGGGCTCCCGCGCGACGGGCAGCGTCGGCCGCAGACCGCCCCCAGGCGTCGGGACCGCAGATATAGATGTCGTGCTCGCTGATGTCCGGCACAAGCTCCTGAAGTGCGATGTGGTCCTCCTCACCGGCGTGCTCCGTCTGCCATGAGGCGCGTCCTCGGGCGCGGTGTCCGGGTAGGTAGACGATGCGAACGCCGCGCTCCTGCGCCAGTTCGTCGAGCTCCCGCCGGAGGACGAAGTCGTTCTCGCTGGAGGCTCGATACAGAAGCACCGCCTCATCTGCTGCGTAGTCGAGGTCCTTCAGGAGCGCGCACAGCGGAGTGATACCGATCCCGCAGGCCATCGCAGTGAGTTTGCGCCCATGCCTGGACTCCCCGGTGAACCTGCCATAAGGGCCTTCGAAGAGCACCCTGGTGCCGGGCCGGAGCATGCGCAAACGGCTGCTGTTGACCCCGACCTCCTTCGCGGTGATCCGCAGCACATCACCGCGAGGTGGCGCCGAAAGCGCATATGGATTCCCTCGCGTCCAGCCTCGCCCGTCGCGGAATCGCCAGATGAAGAACTGGCCCGCCTGTGCCCGAAGTTTGTCGAGACCACGGCCACGGAGGTGCACCGACACATTGCCAGGGGCATCCTCGACCACCCGCTCCACGACAATCCGGTGGCGCATCGAGCGCAGCACAGGCACGGCCACGCGGAAGACCAGCAGGCTGCCGAGCGTCACCACGTAGAGGCCGACGATGCACACCTGAGTCCATGGCCGCTTGAATTCGCTGCCGGCCCAGACCATGTGCGGAACGACCAGTCCGATACCGAGAAAGGTGTACAGGTGAAGAAGATGCCACGAGTGGTACCGCAGGCGCTTTCTGGCGGCCCGGCTGGATGTGATTCCCACGATAACCAGCAGTACCGTGCCGAGAGTTGCCAGCATCATGCCTCGCCACTCGGCGATCATCCACCACAGCGACCCGAGCATGGAACGACCATCGCGGACCACGTAACTGGTTGTCAGTAGCACGATGTGTGCCAACATCAGGTTCAACGAGGCGAAGCCACTCAACCGGTGGATGCGGACGAGCCGATCCCGGCCGACCGAGCGTTCGATGCACGGGATGCGTGCCATCAGTACAACCTGAACGAACATAAGGTCGGCGGAGATCAGGCCGGTGAGCGTGCCGGGATATTTAAGCGGCCCCTCGGGCTTTGCCACCAGGTTCACGATGGCGCCATCGTGAACCCACAGATAGACAAAGAACAGCAGGCCGGCACAGAAGGCGACCGCGCACAGGCAGCGCACCAGGGCAGCGTTCAGTCTCTGTTTTTTGAACGGTGAGCCGGAAGGAATTTCTCGGCTGACGCCGAACGCGGGCGGTGAAATGTTCGGGATCTGCTCGGTCATGCGGGAGCCTCCTCGCGGGGGTATACAAGAAGCGAGCGGGGGGATGCATGACTTTTCCTTCATAAGAGAGGGAAAGGAAAGTCACGCAAATTCTGGGTTCTCACAGTGGCCCGAGTGGTCGACGCCAAGTCATTCCGAGTGCCACTTGGACGCCTCGACCGTGAAAAGAGTGGGAAGACCCCGCTTGCGGGCTGGATCATCGGCCATCGGAATAGCAGGCCCGGCACTGGCCGAATCGTGAACGAAGTGCGCCGTCATAATGTCTCCGATATCCAGGCCAGCGAATTCATATTCCCTATGGCTTGAATGTATAGACGGCAGGCGTGACCGTGGTAGCCCTCTGCGCGTTCTGTTCATTTTGTTCATAGGCTGAGAGGACGCGCGGGAGCCGGACCCTGCGGTGGCCAGGTGCTGCACACTGCCCACACATCCGGGCCTCTTGACCCGGGGAGCCGGCGGGTCCTACCTTCCCCTCGGGAAAGCGCTTTCCCCCTGGGAGGGGATTGGCGTTCTGGTGATCCTCACCGGATTCCCGCAGCCGCGAGAGGACTCTGGGATGCGCCTCGGACGAACGAACCGCCCTGCCCTGCGTGTTGTCAGGACCGCTCCGAGGAAACGGGGGCGGGGCTGGGCGGCCGTCTCCCTCTCCCTCGCCGTCGCCGCGCTGACGGTCTGCGCCCCCACGGCTTCCGCCGGCTCCGGCTTCACCGTCTTCACCAATGAGCGGGGCGTGGACACACCCGGCCTCCAGCAGTACGGCGCCGTCAAGTCCACCGTCGTCTATGACTCCTACGCGCTGACCTGTGACGCCGCCGGGTGCTACTCGAACGGCGGGGCGCTGCCGACCGAAGCCGCCTACGAGAGCAAGGTCAAGGAGTACATGGGCGCCGGCCAGTTCGGCGGTGGCGCCACCGCCCCGGTCGTGCTCGACTTCGAGAACATCGTGCTCACGGCGGAGGCCGGTCCGGCGGCGACCAACGCCTTGAACCTCTGGAAGCAGCTCATCACCTGGACCCACAGAGCCGCGCCGTCCGCCCCGGTCGGCATGTACGGCTACGACTCGTCGACCACCAACAACAGCCTCACCCAGCAGTTGCACCAGAACGGCCTGCTCGACTTCTTCGCACCCCGCGCCTACCGCGGCAGCTCCCAGACGGATGCCGGATGGAGCAGCACGCTCGACGCGGCCGTCGCCAACGACCACTCCCTCGCACCGGGGCAGCCCATCTACCCGTACATTTCGCCGAGTTGGGACGGCAGCCCCGGTGGCACCTATATGTCGGGCACCACCTGGGGCTACACCATCGACCAGCTCAAGGCGAAGACCGACGGCGCGGTCGTCTGGGAGCCTTCCGCCAACAGCGCATCGGCCTGCAACTGGGTAGCGGAGAACGCGTACGAGATGGGCGTCCTCACCGGTACGCCGAGCAGCGGACCACTGACCGCCACCGCGACCCCGCCCAGCGGCAACTGCACGGTGCCGCGCGGGAGCACCACCGCCGTGCCCGTCACCGTCACCAACACCTCGGGCTCCACCACCGTGGCGACCCAGATGCAGTCCTTCACGGACGGGTCAGGATTCAGCGGCAGCTGGCAGTACTGGAACGTGCCGTCCCTCGCGCCGGGTGCGTCGTTCCGTACGTCGCTGCCGCTGGCAGTCGCCTCCTCGCAGTCCACCAGCACGGCACTGCTCCACATCCGGACCGGGCAGAGTGACACGCGATGGACGGTCGTCGTGAAGTAGGCGCGTGAGGCCCGGCGAGGGGGGCCGGACGGTCTCTCAGAACACGGGTGGGCCCTGCTCGATACGGCGCATGACCGGCGCGAACCGGTCGAGTCCTTCGCCGGTCTGCAGTTGTCGTTCGTCCCACCAGGTGGCGCCGGCCTCGATGAGCGGTCCGATCACGTCGTGTGCCCGGGCGGCGTCAGTGGGGCTGGCGCCGCCCAGGACGATCTCGAAGGGAGCGTCGTCCTGAGCGTCGGCGCGCAGATGGTGCAGGTAGGCGACCAGCTCGCGCACTTCGTCGACGGGCGGGATCTGTCCGTGTCTGGCCGATGCGAACAGGGGAACCGCGCCGTTCCAGCGGGCGGCGCGGCGCATCGGCGGACGATTGGGCCAGAATCCGCCGACCCACACCGGTGGGTGGGGGCGCTGCACCGTGGCGGGCAGCAAGGTCACGTCCCGGACCGTGTAGTGCTGTCCTTCAGAGGTGACGGGCTCGCCCGTCCAGTAGCGCCGCAGCAGCTCCAGGCCTTCGTCCAGGCGTCCGGCGAGCACTCGCGGTTCGGTCGGCTCGCCGAAGCTTCCGTACTCGTCCTCGATGGGACCGCCAAGCCCCGCGCCGAAGATCACCCTGCCGCCGCTGACCGCATCGAGGGTGGCCACCTGGCGGGCGAGCTGCTCCGGGCGCCGCCGGGCGACCGGGGTGACCAGCGTGCCCAGCCTGAGTCCGGTGGTCGCGAGCGCCGCGGCGGTCAGGAGCATCCACGGGTCCCCGAAGGGCACGCCCTGCCGCTCGCGCTTGTCGTGCACCACGTGGTCCCAGACGAACAGTCCGTCCCAGCCCGCCTGTTCGGCGGCTGCGGCCACTTCTGCCACGGTTCTGGGATCTGCGAAATCACCGAAGTTCGGAATGTTGACCGAGAAGAGCATTCCCGCATCCTGCTTCATAGCGACGAGGCGGGCAATCGAACAGCCGGGGCTGCTCACCGCTCGGCCGGCAGTGGCAGCGCCCGGAGTTCCCGCTATCGGCTGGCTGCTGCGGCGGCGGCATTGCCCCGCACTGTGACCTGCCGGCCCCGCCCGGTGCTCTGCGATGTGGTGCTCAGGCAGCTGCCCGACGCCGGGTCGCTGACGGTGGGGAGGCTCCCCACATGGTCCGTACCCGCCTCCGTGCCGACCGGCTTCCCGTAGGTCACGGTGACCTGCTGGCTGCAGCCGGCCGTGAGATACGGCTCGATGAAGCCCTGGTCGGCGCTTTTGAACCGGCCCGATGCCGACGGAAGGCTGAAGCTTCCGATGTGCGCCACGGAAGCACCGGTCGCGGTCTGGACGACGTCTCCCGACATCAGCTGAGTGTCGCCGGTGACACTCGCGCGCTTGAGGACGAGCGAGTACATCGTGCCCGGCGTGTAGGCGAACTGGACCGCGCAGCTCACTCCGGCGCCGCCGTCCGCGCCGTAGTTGCAGTGGCTGTCGGCCGTGGTGGCGTCCGCGTTGAAGGAGCTGAAGACCGCCTGGAGCGTGTGGTGCCCGTTCGCGTCCACGGGCTTCGGCTGGAACCCGGCGTACGGCCGGGTGCCGCTCTCCAGCGTCGTGTAGTAGGCGAAGTAGATGCCGGACGCGTCAGGGGCGGAGTCCACGGACATCGGCAGCTTCAGCGTGGTGACCGGCGTGGGCGCGTCCGTCGACCAGCGCAATATGGGGGTGGACGCCCACGACTGCCCGGCCGCGCCGATGGCCAGGAGGGCGGTGGCGCCGAGGACGATGCCGGACCTGGCGAGACGGCGCCTCGACTTTCTGATGGGCGATGCCGTGGTGGTCGGGCGGGTGGTGGATGGACCCGGTCCGGAAAGACCCATGACGGATGGACCCGTCACGGACGGACCCCTGTTGGTGGACCTGGACCCCGCGATGAATGGCGTGCGCATGTCATCTCCTGATGGCCGGTGTTCGGGTTGGGCGTCAGCATGTAAGCGATTGCTGTCGCACCGCAAGAGGGTTCGCCATGTTTCTGTCTTTTACTATGGCCAGAGCCCATGCTTGCAGTAGTAACCGGTCACCTTCCGGGGCCAATTGACCCGCTCCAGCGCCCCGCGACTACTGCCCACGGCCCGTACGGCGCCCAGCCCGACGCCGTCCGTCAGCGGCTGGACCGGACGCGTCAGAGCTCCGGTCGCACGGGGATGAAGCCGCTGTCGAGCAGCCGGGGCAGATAGTTCCTGACCGCGGCGACCGTCTGCGACCGGTTCCCGCCGCCGTCGTGGCAGAGCACGATCGCGCCGTCCTTGATGTCGCGCAGCACGGAGTTGGTGATGCTGCGCGTCCCCGGCCGCGCCCAGTCGTTGGTGTCGATCGACCAGCCCAGCGGCTCCATGCCCAGGTCGGCGCAGATCCCGAGGGTGACCGGGTTCCAGTCGCCGTACGGTGCGCGGGCCCACTGGGGCGGAGCGCCGAGCACGTTCTCGATCAGATCGCTGGTCCGGGAGAGTTCGGACCGGGCGGCGGCCGGCTTCAACTTGGTGAGCTGGGGGTGGGTCCAGGAGTGGTTGGCGACGGCGTGTCCGCCGTTCGCGATGTCGTGCAGCAACTGGGGGTACTGGGCGGCGTTCTCGCCGATGACGCAGAACGTCGCCTGCACGTTGTACCGGGCCAGGATGCGCAGCACTTGGGGGGTGTAAAGGGGGTCGGGGCCGTCGTCGAAGGTGAGCGCGATCCTGCGGCCGCTCTCCTCCATCGAGTACACCGCATGGGTGCGGACCGCCGGGTTGTGGGCTGGGGCGCCCATCGACGTCTCGCCCGCGAAGGGCTGTAGTCGGTAGGTGGGGGGACGGGCGGCGGCTGCGGCCGCAGGTGGTCCGGCGGCCGGTGGGGGCTGGACGTGGTGTGGGGGTGGGGCACCGGCCGGTGCATGTGAAGGATGCGAGGCCGCCGCCGGGCCGGTGCCGCCGGAGGGGCCGTACGCGCGGGAGAACACCCCCCCGACAGCCAAGGCGCCCAGGCCGACCGCGGCGCGCACGAATCTGCGGCGCCCTTGCGTATTAGTGTGATTTTCAGACTGCATGGCACCGTACTGCCACACACCGAGGCGATTACCCGGCCGACAGCGCCGGACGCGCGTCCGATTCCACTCGGTCGGACCATCCGCCGCCCGCCCCGTCCGCGGCGCGCCACGGTTTTCCCGGGCCGAGCGGGGCCGGGGCGCCGGAGCGCCCCGGTCCGCCACCGCGGGCGGCGCCGGTTCAGCCGCTGTCAGCGGCGCGGACCGCCCACCTCTCCTCCACCTTCGCGATACGCCAGTACGCCAGCGCCGCTGCCCACACCACGACGAAGAGTCCGACGATGAGGTAGCCGACGTTCCCGAGATCGAGGCCCGCTATCCAGCCGGTCACCGAGTCCTGGAGGGACAGCTTGTCGTGCAGCACGCTGATCAGCTCGATCGTGCCGATGAGGAACGCGACGGCGATGGACAGGCCGGTGATGGCGAGGTTGTAGAACACCTTGCGCACCGGGTTGGCGAAGGCCCACTGGTACGCGAAGTTCATGAAGGTGCCGTCGAGTGTGTCGAAGAGACTCATTCCGGCCGCGAAGAGCAGGGGCAGGCAGAGGACGGCGTACCAGGGCAGGCCGGCGGCGGCGCCGCTTCCGGCCATCACCATGAGGGTGACTTCGGTCGCGGTGTCGAAGCCCAGGCCGAAGAGGAAGCCCAGCGGGTACATCTGGCCGGGCCTGCTGATGGACTTGGTGAACCGGCCGAGGATGCGGTTCATGAAGCCGCGCGAATTCAGGTGTGATTCGAGTTCGGCCTCGTCGTAGCGTCCGGCGCGCATCTCCCTGAACACCCGCAGAATGCCGACGAGGGCAACCAGGTTGAGCGCCGCGATGAGGTAGAGGAACGAGCCCGAGACGCTCGTTCCGACGACGCCGAGCACCTGGTGGGTGTGCGAGCCCTCGTTCATGAGGATTCCCGCGAGCCGGGCACCGCCGGCGACCAGCGCCGCCATGGCCACCACCACACTGGAGTGCCCCAGCGCGAACCAGAAGCCGACCGAGACCGGGCGCTTCCCGTCCGCCATGAGTTTGCGCGTGGTGTTGTCGATGGCGGCGATGTGGTCGGCGTCGAAGGCGTGCCGCATCCCCAGCGTGTACGCGGTGATGCCGAGGCCCACCCCGAACGCCTTGGACCCGACCTCGTAGTGGCCTGGTTCCACCAGCAGGAACAGAACGCCGAACGCGACGGCGTGGAGGGCTGCTATCACCCCCAGCAGCCCGGCGGTTCGTACGGTGTCCTCGCGCCGCCAGGCGAACGCGGCGGATTCGGGCAGGGTCATGCGGATCACGCTCCAGCACCTCGTGGATCACTTCGTGAGATGCCGTGGCCGGTCTCCTGGCTGACGGGTTCGCTGACGCTCGCCTCCGGCCCTGCCTTCCCGGCCCGCGGACGCGGCCAGTGGCTTCGACGGGACGGAGACTCCCCGATCACAGTGGCGAGGGCCGCTCCGGTCTGAGGCCCCGAGGGGGCTTTCACCGGTCTTCCCGAACACCACGGCCCGTTCACCCTAGGTTCTGGCCGCCGGTGGCAGCAAGTGCGCCCATCCGGGCAGGTATTGCCTCTCACATCCGCCCATGCCGAGGGATCCGCTGCCGTACACCGGTGCGGGGAGAGCCCGGCTCTCACCCGTCGCACCGGCGGCAGCGGACCACCGCGGGGAGACCTGCTCAGGTCAGTCCTCGCCCTCCAGGTTCCCCTCGGTCTCCAGGTACACCTGGCGCAGCGCTTCGAGCGTCGCGGGGTCGGGTTCGGCCCACATGCCCCGGGACTCCGCCTCAAGGAGCCGTTCCGCGATCCCGTGCAGGGCCCAGGGGTTGGCCTGCTGGAGGAAGTCGCGGTTCACCGGGTCGAGTACGTACGTCTCGGTGAGCTTGTCGTACATCCAGTCGGCGACGACACCGGTGGTGGCGTCGTACCCGAAGAGGTAGTCGACGGTGGCGGCGAGTTCGAAGGCTCCCTTGTAACCGTGCCGGCGCATCGCCTCGATCCAGCGGGGGTTGACCACCCGCGCGCGGAAGACCCGTGAGGTCTCCTCGACGAGCGTGCGGGTACGGACGGTCTCGGGGCGGGTGGAGTCGCCGATGTACGCCGCGGGGGCGCTCCCGCGCAGCGCCCGGACGGTGGCGACCATGCCGCCGTGGTACTGGAAGTAGTCGTCGGAGTCCGCGATGTCGTGCTCGCGGGTGTCGGTGTTCTTCGCGGCGACCGTGATCCGTTTGTACGCGGTCTCCATCTCGGCGCGGGCCGGGCGGCCGTCCAGCTCCCGGCCGTAGGCGTAGCCGCCCCACACCGTGTACACCTCGGCGAGGTCCGCGTCGGTGCGCCAGTCGCGGCTGTCGATGAGCTGGAGGATGCCCGCGCCGTAGGTGCCTGGGCGGGAGCCGAAGATCCGGGTGGTGGCCCGGCGTTCGTCGCCGTGCTCGGCCAGGTCGGCCCGGGTGTGGGCGCGTACGAAGTTCCGCTCGTCGGGCTCGTCCAGGGACGCGGCCAGCCGTACCGCGTCGTCCAGCAGGCCGATGGTGTGCGGGAAGGCGTCACGGAAGAAACCCGAGATGCGCAGGGTGACGTCGATACGGGGGCGGCCGAGCTCGTCGAGCGGCACCGGCTCCAGACCGGTGACCCGGCGTGAGGCGTCGTCCCACACCGGGCGGACACCGAGCAGCGCGAGGGCTTCGGCCACGTCGTCCCCCGATGTGCGCATCGCGCTGGTGCCCCACAGGGAGAGCCCCACGGAGGTGGGCCACTCGCCGTTGTCGGTGCGGTAGCGCTCCAGGAGTGAGTCGGCGAGCAGCCGGCCGGTCTCCCAGGCGAGCCGGGACGGAATGGCCTTGGGGTCGACGGAGTAGAAATTGCGGCCGGTCGGCAGGACGTTGACCAGGCCGCGCAGCGGTGATCCGGAGGGTCCTGCGGGGACGAATCCGCCGCTCAGCGCGTGCAGGGCGTGGTCGATCTCGTCCGTGGTGGAGGCGAGCCGCGGGACGACCTCGCGGGCCGCGAAGCCGAGGATGTCGGCGACCGCCTGCGGGTGGCCGTCGGCCACCTTGACGGCGGCGTCCGGATCCCAGTCCGCCGCTTCCATCGCCTCGACGAGGACACGTGCCTGTTCCTCGGCCGTGTCGGCGGCGGTGCGGGTGGCGTTGGCCTCGTCCAGGCCGAGTGCCTCGCGCAGCCCCGGCAGTGAGGCGGTGCCGCCCCAGATCTGGCGGGCGCGCAGGATGGCGAGTACCAGATTGACCCGGTCCCCGCCGGCTGGCGGGTTGCCGAGGACATGCAGTCCGTCACGGATCTGCGCGTCCTTGATCTCGCACAGCCAGCCGTCGACGTGAAAGATGAAGTCGTCGAAGCCCTCGTCGTCGGGCCGGTTCTCCAGACCCAGATCGTGGTCGAGCTTGGCGGCCTGGATGAGCGTCCAGATCTGAGCCCGGATGGCGGGGAGTTTCGCCGGGTCCATGGAGGCGATCTGGGCGTACTCGTCGAGGAGTTGCTCCAGGCGTGCGATGTCGCCGTACGAGTCGGCGCGGGCCATCGGCGGCACCAGGTGGTCGACCAGCGTGGCGTGGACACGGCGCTTGGCCTGGGTCCCCTCGCCCGGGTCGTTCACCAGGAACGGGTAGATGAGCGGAAGGTCGCCCAGGGCCGCATCAGGGGCGCACGCGGCGGACAGGCCGGCGTTCTTGCCCGGCAGCCACTCCAGGTTGCCGTGCTTGCCGAGATGGATCATGGCGTCCGCGCCGAAGCCGCCGTCGTCCGCGGAGGCGGCGATCCAGCGATATGCGGCCAAGTAGTGGTGCGAGGGCGGCAGATCCGGGTCGTGGTAGATCGCGATCGGGTTCTCGCCGAATCCGCGCGGCGGCTGGATGAGGACCAGCAGATTACCGTGGCGCAGGGCGGCGAGGACGATGTCGCCCTCGGGGTTGCGGCTGCGGTCGATGAACATCTCGCCCGGCGGCGGGCCCCAGTGCTCCTCCACGTCCGTGCGCAGCGCGGCGGGGAGCGTGGCGTACCAGCGCCGGTAGTCGGCGGCGGGGATACGGACGGGGTTGCGGGCGAGCTGCTCATCGGTGAGCCACTCCTGGTCGTGGCCGCCGGCCTCGATCAGGGCGCGGATCAGTTCGTCGCCGTCACCGGACGCGAGACCGGGAACGTCCTGCGGGCCGAAGTCGTAGCCCTGGTCGCGGAGCCTGCGCAGCAGGGCGACGGCGCTCGCGGGGGTGTCCAGGCCGACGGCGTTGCCGATCCTGGAGTGCTTGGTGGGGTACGCGGAGAGCACCAGGGCCAGCCGCTTGTCGGCGGGGGCTATGTGCCGCAGCCGCGCGTGGCGCACGGCGATCCCGGCGACCCGGGCGGCCCGTTCGGGGTCCACGACGTAGGCGGGGAGCCCGTCCTGGTCGATCTCCTTGAACGAGAAGGGCACCGTGATCAGCCGGCCGTCGAACTCCGGCACGGCGATCTGGCTGGCCGCGTCCAGCGGGGACACACCCTCGTCGTTCTCCTCCCAGGCGGCCCGTGAACCCGTCAGGCACAGCGCCTGGAGGATGGGGACGTCCAGGGCGGTGAGCGCGCCCGCGTCCCACGATTCGTCGTCGCCCCCGGCGGACGCCTGGGCGGGCTTCGTTCCGCCCGCGGCCAGCACGGTGGTGACGATGACGTCCGCCGCGCGCAGCGTTTCGATGAGTTCCGGTTCGGGGGCGCGCAGCGAGGCGACGTAGAGCGGGAGGGGCCGGCCCCCGAGGTCCTCGACGGCTTCGCAGAGGGCGTCCACGAAAGCGGTGTTGCCGCTCATGTGGTGGGCCCGGTAGTAGAGCACCGCGACGGTCGGTCCGTCCGTGGTACGCGCGGTGCGTTCCAGCGGGCCCCAGCTGGGCGCGGGCGCCGGGGGCTCGAAGCCGTGGCCGGTGAGGAGCACGGTGTCGGAGAGGAAGCGGGCGAGCTGGTCGAGGTTGGCGGGCCCGCCGTGTGCCAGATAGGCGTGGGCCTCCGCGGCGATTCCGACCGGGACGGTCGAAGTCTCCATCAACTGGGCGTCGGGGGCCTGCTCGCCGGTCAGGACGACGACCGGGCGCCCGTCGGCCAGGAGCAGATCAAGGCCCTCCTGCCAGGCGCGGACGCCGCCGAGGAGGCGTACGACGACCAGGTCGGCGCCTTCGAGGAGGGCGGGCAGGTCGGTGAGCTGGAGCCGGGACGGGTTGGCGAAGCGGTACGCGACGGGGCCGTCCGCGGCACGGGCGCTGAGCAGGTCGGTGTCGGACGTCGACAGAAGCAGGAGCATGCGGCGGCAGGCCTTCCTCGGGGTATCCACGCCCCGGGTTGTGTAGGAATGGGTCTCCCTCGCTCAGGCGGAAGCCGGGAGCGTGGGAGAGGGAGTTCCTGACTCACCCGGCTCGGGAGCCGGGCTCACAGTGGCGGGACCGCGCCGGAATCTCACCGGGCTTCCTCCCCTGTCGCCGTCGTAGGCGATTGCGGACCGTAAGGCCCGTCGCCAAGCATAGTAACGGCCTTGACGGGCGGCGGGCAGTGGGCCTGGGAGCCGCCACCGGCGCACCCGGTCCGTTCGAGCCATCGCATCGGTGCAGGACATGGGCCCTGTGGACCGGTCGGTATGCTCGCCGCCATGCCCCACTCCTCCGCACCTCCGCCCCCTCGGGAGCCCGCCGCCCGGCGTGACCGCGGTGACGCGTGTCCGGGCAGCCTGCGCCTGCACACGGCGGACGACGGCGCGCTGGCACGGGTCCGGATTCCGGCAGGCGTACTGACAGTTCCGCAGGCCAGGGCGGTGCTGGACGTGGCGCTGCGGCTGGGCGACGGGGCACTTCATCTGACGTCCCGCGGCAATGTGCAGCTGCGCGGGCTGGCCCAGGACGACGGCCGGGAACTCGCCGGTGTGTTGGCGGACGCCGGGCTGCTGCCTTCCGTACGCCATGAGCGGGCCCGCAATGTCGTGGCCTCCCCGCTGTGCGGGCTCGACGGGCGGGGAGCAGCCGATGTGCAGGGCTGGGCAAGGGAGTTGGACGCTCTGCTCTGTGGCTGCGAGGCGGCCACCGGGTTGTCCGGCCGGTTTCTGTTCGCGTTCGACGACGGCCGCCGCGATGTGGCCGGTCTCGGCGCCGATGTGACGTTGATCGCTTCTCCTGGCGCCGGTGCGCTGCTGTGCACCGGCGAGGCGCCGGAGATGCTGGCCGTTCCGGCCGAACACGCGGCCCGCAGCGCCCTGCTGGCGGCCGAGACCTTTCTGAGCGCCGCCCGGGACGCCGGGACCGGGGCCTGGCGGGTGGCGGAACTTCCCGGCGGAACAGCCGCGTTCGTCCGCGCGGTCGCGGAGCGGCTGGCAGCCGCCGGTGTTCCGGCTGTTGCCCGGGACCGGGCAGAACCACTGCCGGCCGGGACGGGCCCCGCGCCCGGCACCGTACCGGCCCCGGACGGGCGGGCGGCGGCGCTCTCCGTCGAGGCGCCGCTCGGCCTCATCACCTCCGCCCAGTGGCGCCTGCTGACGGACACGGCGCTGCACGACGGCAGCGGTGAGCTGCGGCTGACTCCCTGGCGGGGCGTGGTGCTCCCCGGTCTCGGCCCGGACACCGCTGCTGCCCGGATCGCCGGTCTTTCGGCCGCGGGGCTGATCACAGGACCGGACTCCCCCTGGCACGGGGTCGGGGCGTGCATCGGGCGCCCCGGCTGCGCGAAGTCCCTTGCCGATGTACGCGCCGACGCCGCACTGGCAACCGGCGCCGGCCGCGGCCTGCCCGTGTACTGGTCGGGGTGCGCACGGCGCTGCGGCCACCCCCACGGCGACCGGGTGGACGTGGTCGCCACGGCCGCCGGTTACGAGGTCTCCGTACGCGGCGAACGGCTGCCCGGCACCATGAACGACCCCTCAGAGTTCGCCGCCACCGTGGCGGAAGCCCGGACCACCACGCCCCTCACGCAGTGACGAAATGAGCGAGAAGACAGTGTTCGACTACGAGAAGGACGGCCCGGCGATCTACCGCCAGTCGTTTGCGACCATCCGCGCAGAGGCGGACCTCTCGGGCCTTCCCGCCGATGTCAGCCAGGTCGCGGTCCGGATGATCCACGCCTGCGGCATGGTCGACCTGGTACGCGATCTCGCCTACACGCCGCAGGTGGTGGCGCGTGCCCGTGAGGCGCTGCGCGCCGGGGCCCCCGTGCTGTGCGACGTGGCGATGGTCGCCAGCGGAGTGACCCGCAAGCGGCTGCCCGCGAACAACGAGGTGGTGTGCACGCTGTCCGACCCGTCCGTGCCCGGCCTCGCGGCAGAGCTCGGCACGACGCGGACCGCCGCGGCGCTGGAGCTGTGGCGCGACCGTATGGAGGGCGCGGTGGTGGCCGTGGGCAACGCGCCGACCGCGCTGTTCCGGCTGCTCGAGATGGTCCGCGATGGCGCGCCGCGTCCCGCGGCGGTCATCGGGGTGCCGGTCGGTTTCGTCGGTGCGGCCGAGTCCAAGGACGCGCTGGCCGAGGACGTCGAGGGGCTGGACCACCTGGTGGTGCGCGGGCGCCGCGGCGGCAGCGCCATCGCAGCGGCCGCGGTCAACGCCATTGCTAGCGAGGAGGAATGAACACCAGCATGAGCGAGCAGAGCACCGGTCGGCTGTACGGAGTCGGGCTCGGCCCCGGTGACCCTTCCCTGATGACGGTACGCGCCGTGGAGGTCATCGCCCAGGCCGACGTCATCGCTTTTCACAGTGCCCGGCACGGCCGGTCCATAGCCAGGTCCATCGCGGCTGGGCACATCCGCACCGACCACATCGAGGAGGCGCTGGTCTATCCGGTGACCACCGAGACCACCGACCACCCCGGCGGGTACCGGGGCGCGATGGAGGAGTTCTACGCCGAGGCGGCGGCCCGGCTGGCCGCGCACCTCGACGCGGGCCGCACGGTGGCGGTGCTCGCGGAGGGCGATCCGCTCTTCTACGGCTCGTACATGCATATGCACAAGCGGCTGGCGGACCGCTATCCGACCGAGGTGATCCCGGGGGTGACCTCGGTGAGCGCGGCAGCCGCCCGGCTCGGTGTGCCGCTGGTCGAGGGCGAGGAGGTGCTGACGATCCTGCCGGGCACGCTCCCCGAGGAGGAGCTGACGGCGCGTCTGGCGTCGACGGACTCCGCGGTGGTCATGAAGCTGGGCCGCACCTTCCCCGCGGTGCACCGGGCGGTCGGGCGGTCGGGCCGGATGGCCGAGGCCCGCTATGTGGAGCGCGCCACGATGCCCGGCGAGCGCACCGGCGAACTGGCCGACGTGGAGGCCGGATCCGTGCCGTACTTCTCGGTAGCGGTGCTGCCGAGCCGCGTCGGCGCGCCGGGTCCGGTACGGGAGCACGGTGACGTCGTGGTGGTCGGCACCGGCCCCGCGGGCCCGCTCTGGCTCACCCCGGAGACCCGGGGCGCGCTGGCGGCCGCGGACGACCTGGTGGGCTACACCACGTATCTGGACCGGGTCCCGGTCCGGGCGGGGCAGCGGCGGCACGGCTCCGACAACAAGGTGGAGTCGGAGCGCGCCGAGTTCGCTCTCGATCTGGCCAGGCGCGGGCGCAAGGTCGCCGTGGTGTCCGGCGGTGATCCCGGCGTGTTCGCGATGGCCACCGCCGTACTGGAGGTCGCGGCCCAGGACGGCTACCGCGATGTTCCGGTACGGGTGCTGCCCGGGGTGACCGCCGCCAACGCGGCTGCCGCCCGCGCGGGTGCGCCGCTCGGCCACGACTACGCCACGATCTCCCTCTCGGACCGGCTCAAGCCGTGGGAGGTGATCGCGGAGCGGCTGCGCGGCGCAGCGGCGGCCGACCTGGTGCTCGCGCTGTACAACCCGGGCTCCCGCAGCCGGACCTGGCAGGTCGGCAAGGCCCGTGACCTGCTCCTTGAGCACCGTTCACCGGACACGCCCGTGGTGCTCGGCAGGGACATCGGCGGACCCGGCGAGAGCGTCCGGATCGTACGGCTCGCGGCGCTCGATCCGGCCGAGGTCGACATGCGCACGATCCTGCTCGTCGGCTCGTCCCGGACACGGACCGTGCGGCGGGGCGACGGTGAGGAGATCGTCTGGACTCCCCGGACTTATCCCGAGGGGTGACCGGGGGCGCCTCCTGGTCCGGTGGCCACTGGCCCGGCTCAGGCGGTGCCCTGGATGTCCCGTACCCAGCGGACGGCTTCCTCGGGGGTACCCGCGACCTGTACGCCTCCGGGGACGGCGGGGCGGCGGACCACGACGACCGGTAGCCCGGCCTCCCGTGCCGCGGTGAGCTTGGCGGCGGTGGCCGGTCCTCCGCTGTCCTTGGTGACCAGCACGTCGATCCGGTGGTCACGCAGCAGCGCACGCTCGCCGTCCAGGGTGAAGGGCCCCCGGTCGAGCAGGGTCTCCATGTGCAGCGGGTACGGGGGCTGCGGGGCGTCGACCGACCGCACCAGGAACCAGAGTCCGTCCAGTGCCGCGAACGCGGCGAGGCCCATCCGTCCGGTGGTGAGGAAGATCCGCTGTCCCAGCGCCGGGAGCATCCCGGCGGCCTGCTCCAGGGAGTCCGCCGGGTGCCAGTCGTCGCCCTCCCCCGCCACCCACCCGGGCCTGCGCACGGCGAGCAGGGGAACATGGGCGGTGACAGCGGCCGAAGCCGCGTTGAAACTGATGGTTCCGGCGAAAGGATGGGTCGCGTCGATGAGAGCGTCGGCCTCGTGCTCGCGCAGCCACTGCGCCAGTCCCCCGGCTCCGCCGAACCCGCCGATACGGATCTCGCCGGGCGGCAGCACGGGCCGTGCGACCCGCCCGGCCAGGGAACTGGTGACGCGGACCCCGGGGTGCAGGCCGGCGGCGACCCGCCGGGCCTCGGTGGTGCCGCCGAGTATCAGTACGTGCATCGGAGCCTTTCGTGGCTGAGGGGGGCGGTGGCCGCAGCGCCCAACTCAAGCACACCGGGCTGCGGCCCGGCTGGACGACCGGCGCCTGCGCGACGGCTGCCGCCACGGCCGCCTACACCGCGCTGCTGAGCGGCGAGTTCCCTGACCCGGTGACGGTCACCCTGCCCAAGGGTCAGACGCCGTCGTTCGCGCTGGCTGTCGAGGAGTTGGGCGACGGATGTGCGACAGCGGGTGTCGTGAAGGACGCGGGGGACGATCCGGACGTCACCCATGGCGCACTGGTCCGGGTCACCGTCCGGCGGCTGCCGCCGGGTTCGGGGGTGGTGTTCAGGGCGGGCCCGGGTGTCGGCACCGTCACCCGCCCCGGGCTGCCGCTGGAGGTGGGCGAGCCCGCCGTCAATCCGGTGCCCCGCCAGATGATGCGCGAGCACATGGCGCGCGTCGCCGCGCACCACGGTGCGGGGGCGGACGCCGAGCTCACCGTCTCCGTCGACCACGGTGAGGAGATCGCCCGCTCCACCTGGAACCCCCGGCTGGGCATCCTGGGCGGCCTCTCCATCCTGGGGACGACGGGCATTGTGGTGCCTTACTCGTGCTCGGCGTGGATCGACTCGATCCGGCGCGGCGTCGATGTGGCGCGGGCGGCCGGACGTACGCATCTGGCCGGGTGCACCGGGTCCACCTCGGAGCGGACGGTCGTCGCCGAGTACGGGCTCGCCGAGGACGCGCTGCTCGACATGGGGGACTTCGCGGGGGCCGTGCTCAAGTACGTGCGCCGCCACCCGGTGGACCGGCTCACCGTCTGCGGCGGTTTCGCCAAGCTCTCGAAGCTGGCGGCCGGGCACCTCGATCTGCACTCGGCCCGTTCTCAGGTGGACAAGGGCTTCCTGGCGGGCCTGGCCCGGCGGGGCGGCGCCGGCGAAGAACTGGCCGCTGAGGTGGCCGGGGCCAATACCGGGCTGGCCGCCCTGCAGTTGTGCGGGGCGGCGGGGATTCCGCTGGGCGACTTGGTGGCCGTGGCCGCCCGCGACCAGGCGCTGGCAGTGCTGCGGGGCGCGCCCGTCGCGGTCGACGTCATCTGTATCGACCGCGCGGGCAATGTCGTGGGCCGCAGCACCGTCGGGGGGTAGCAGGCCCGGTGCGTCGTGGACGACGGCCGGCAGTTGCCCGGGCGACCTCTGCGCGGGAGCTGAAAGCGCGGTGGAGCGGGCGGACCGGCCGTCCGGAGACCGGCGGCGGAAGCCCCCGGTCCGCGGCGTGACGTGCGGGACCGGGGGCGGCTGTGACGAGGCTTGCAGCCTCAGTCCAAATAGGTGTCGTACTGCTCGACGTCACCGGGCTTCAGCTGCATCTTCGGGTCGGTCTTGATGCTGGAGAGTTCCGTGCCCAGGATGCGTCCGGTGTGCTCGTCGAGGATGATCGTCCACCGCACCGTTCCCTTGAAGTCCGCGCCGTACGCCTGGCCCTGGCGCCCCGCACGGTCCTTGACCGGACCGAGGGCCCGCAGGCCGGACCGCTCGGCGAGCAGGCCGTCGATCGCGGCCGTCTGGGCGGGGCCGGGCGTCCAATCACGCAGCAGCCCCTCCACGGAGTCCATCGTCCAGTACGCGCTGCCGCGGATGTCGGGGTTGTCCTTCGCCAGGTAGTCGGCGAAGCCGCGGACGGTGGTCGGGGGCGTGCTCCGGAATCCGGCGAGCTTCTCCCATGACCCGGCCGGCAGGTGCGTGCGGTGGACGACCCGGCCGTCCTTGATGTCCTGCGCCTCACCGCTGCCGTCGGCGTTCCAGCGGTCGCGGGTCTCGATCACCGGCATCTGCTCCGGCTTGTGCTTGCCGTCGTCCCACATGCCCAGTGCCCACTCCCGGCGGTGGGTCCCGCGGTGCGCGGTGCCGTGGGAGCCGGCCAGGGCGGCAGCCCGCTTCGCGACGGTGGCGAGCGGCACGGTGGCCCGGAAGTTCTCCACCTTGAGCGGGGCGGGCGCGGCGACGGCCGTCTGACCACTGCTGCCGGTGATGGCGAACCCCGCCACGGTCGCCGCGACGACGGCGGCAGCCGCCCCGAGGGACATCGACCGGCCGGGCGTCAGCCAGCCGAAGGCCGAGGTGCGGTCGGCGGCTGAGCGCCACTTCGCGGCGCCGGACGTGGCGGCCGTGTCGTTGATCTCGTTCATCAGGTGTGCTTCAAGCTCCGAGTGACGGGTGGGCGAGAGCCGGGCGGCGGCGGGCGGCGGGACCATTTCGCGCAGAGCGGCGAGCTCGGTGCGGTCGCGGGCCTCCCGCCACTCCCGGTTCCCCTCCTCGTGGACTGGGTCCGCCGGACGGGAGGACGGGGTGGCGGCGCCAGAACGGTTCCGGAACAGGGCGTTCATGCGAGGTTCTCCTGGGTGGTTCGAGCCGGAATGCTGTCTACACGCTGTATCTGTCCGCTGCCTCCGCGGAGTTCCCGGCCGGGTGCGCTCTGTGTGTCGTCGCGCCGGGTGGCCGGGTGCCCTACGGAGTCGCGCAACTTGGCGCGGGCGCGGGACAGCCGGGAGCGCACGGTGCCGACGGGTATGCCCAGGGCCTCGGCGGCGGACGCGTAGTCCAGCCCGCCCCAGACGCACAGGGTGAACACCTCGCGCTCGGTGCGCCGCAGCCCCTCCAGCGCCGCCCGGGCCGCCGCCAGTTGTTCGGCGTCCGCCAGCCGCCCGGTCACCTCGTCGGCGAAGTCCGGGACGGTGTCCGCGTCGCGTGGCATCCGGGCCAGGGCTCTCTGGTGCCGCCGGGCCGAACGGGCCGTGTTGCGCAGGACGTTGGTGGCGATGCCCAGCAGCCACGGGCGCAGACTGCCGGTCTCCTCCGGGCGCAGCCGCTCGCGCGAGCGCCACGCCTCCAGGTAGGTGAGGGAGACGACGTCCTGGGCCGTGGCCCAGTTTCCCGTGGACCACAGGGCATGGCGGTACACGGCGTCCGCGTGCTCCCGGAACGCCTCGGCGAGCGCGGCCGGGTCACCTTCGCGGAGACGGGCGTGGGTTGAATGAGTCACGTGGAGTACTGTCCGACCGGCCTGCCGGGTTCCTGTGATGTGCGTCACGGGCCCCAGGGTGGAGATGCGCTGGGCCGGACTCGAACCGAACCGGAGGCGCCTGACAGGACCAAGTCTCCACGCTGTCCTGCCGTCCCCACCGCCCCGGCCCCCTTCGACAACTACGGCGCCGGCAGCGCCCACTGCCCGTCCATGGGATCTCCCCGCCCCATGAACCGTGATCATTCACAGCCCAAGGTCCACCTGCGATACCCAGCCTAAGAGATCCCGCGGGTAGGGGCGCCGTCACGAGCGCCGCGATACCGCCGCCCGGACCAACGGAATCTCGTAGCGGTCGAGTGATGATCGGTCGTAGCGACGGACCCGCGAGGGCGGTTTGCCGTCGGGAGGGCTGAGTAGTGCCCCACGCGCTCGGCCGAGAATTGACAGTCTGTTACTCGCTACTGCTGGGTTCTCTGGTACGTCTGGCCGAGCCTGACGGGGCGCGGCATGCCCCACGCCTCCGAATTTGCGTTGGAGCGCACTCCAACTCCTAGGTTCCGAAGTATGCGATACATCAAACTCGGAACGACCGGACTGGAAGTCTCCGCCATCACCCTCGGCTGTATGAGCTTCGGCGAGCCGGACCGGGGCGGCGAGCCCTGGTCGCTGGGCGCGGACGCCAGCCGGGACATCATCAAGCAGGCCCTTGAGAGCGGTGTCAACTTCCTCGACACGGCCAATGGGTACAGCGCAGGAAGCAGCGAGGAGATCGTCGGCCAGGCGGTCAAGGACTTCACCCGGCGCGAGGAGGTCGTTCTCTCCACCAAGGTCTGGATGCGGATGCGCCCCGGCCCGAACGGCGCCGGGCTGTCCCGCAAGGCGATCTTCGCCGAGCTCGACGCCTCCCTGAAGCGGCTGGGGACCGACTACATCGACCTGTACCAGATCCACCGCTGGGACTACGACACCCCGATCGAGGAATCCCTCGAGGCGCTGCACGACGCGGTCAAGTCCGGGAAGGTCCGCTACATCGGAGCCTCTTCCATGTACGCCTGGCAGTTCGCCAAGGCCCTGTACCTGGCTGACCTGAACGGCTGGACCCGGTTCGTGTCGATGCAGGACCACTACAACCTCATCCACCGAGAAGCAGAGCGGGAGATGCTCCCGCTCTGCGCCGACCAGGGCATCGGCGTGATCCCGTGGAGCCCGCTGGCGCGGGGCAGGCTGACGCGGGCCCGGGACACCGCCACGGCGCGTGCCGAGACCGACGAGGGCGGCAAGATCCTCTACCGCGACGGGGACCATGCAGTGGCCGAGCGCGTCCACGAGATCGCGGGCAAGCGGGGTCTGTCCCCGGCCCAGGTCGCCCTGGCCTGGGTCATGCGCAACCCGGCGGTGACCTCGCCCATCGTCGGGGTCACCAAGCCGGCCCAGCTGGCCGACGCGGTCGCTGCGGTGGACGTCGAACTCGACGAAGACGAGGCTGCCTACCTGGAGGAGCCCTACCGGCCGCACGAAACAGCCTACCTGGAGGAGTCCTTCTACAAGTCGCGCCCTGCGGCGGCCTCCCGGTAGTCCGGGCTGCCTCCGGGCCTTCGACGAGTCCTTGGCCCCGGTTTTCACAGCCCTGCGATCGGCCCGGCGATGCGTGCGGGCGGTCGCGCGCAGGGAAATCACCGATTGACCGGGGAAAACTCGGGATCAAGTGGTCGCGGATGACCGACGGACGCGGGATTCCGCTGGGCTGTGTCGTGACCGGGGCGAACCGGCACGACTCCCCGTTCCTGCGTCCGACGCTGTAGAAGCTCGGGCGTTTCGAGCTCGCGTTGCCTGAGCAGATCACGGTGCACCTTGACGCAGGCTACGACTCCACGGTCACCCGTAAACTGCTGACCGAGCTCGGCTGCGAGTGGCGGATCCAGCCCAAGGGCGTCGGGATCCCGATCAACCACACGCGCCGCTGGGTCGTCGAGCGCACCCACTCCTGGTACAGCCGGGGCTTCAACTTCACCCTGTCCTGCACGGAACGTCGAGCGGTCGTCGTCAACTCACTGCTCGCGTTGATGACCGCGATCATCGTGATCCGACGCCTCATCCGCGAAGCCTGGACCAGCCAACGCTGGGCCGCACGGCCAGCCCGTCGACCAAGACGCCTTGCCCTCTACCCGCGGAATCTCTAAGCCTGGGCGGCGGGCAGTTCGGCGGCGAACTCGACGTTCCGGGACCTGCGCAGCACCCGGACGGCCTCGCGCCGCACCTTCCCCGATTCGGTGCGCGGCAAGTCGTCCACGAACTCCAGGAACCGCACCAGCTTCGCCGCGGGAAGCCGGTCCCGCAGGTGCGCGAAAAGCACCTCGGCGGTGGCCCGGCTGGCGTTCCACCCGGCCGCGAGTACGACGTACGCCTTGGGTACCAGTGCCTGCCCCTCGGAGACCGGTACGACGGAGAGTTCGGCCACGGCGGGGTGCAGCACCAGCACATGCTCCAGTTCGAGGGGAGCGATCGCCGCCCCGTCCGGCCCCTCGAACATGTCCTTGCGCCGTCCGAGGTAGACCAGGGACCCGTCCCCGTCCTCCCACCGGGCCAGGTCACCCGTGCGGTAGAGGCCGCCCGGGGTATGGCTCCCGGCGTTGTCTTCCGGGTCCAGGTAGCCCCTCATCATGCCGACGGGTCTGTTGGACAGGTCCAGGCACAGCTCGCCTTCCCGAGCCGGCTCGTCGGTGCCGGGCCTGACCACCACCGGTTCGTAGCCCGGCAGTGGGCGGCCCATGGAGACCGGGTCAGCCGGTGAGGAGGCGGTGACTCCGGCCATGGCGGTGACCTCGGACTGCCCGAACCCGTTGCGGACGGTCACCCCGGCCAGGGAGCGGGCCTGCTCGACGATGTCACCCATGAGGGGCTCACCGACACTGACCGCGTGCCGCAACCCGGGCAGGCCGTCCGGCAGCCCGGTCCGGATCAGTGCCCGCCAGATACTGGGCGGTGCGCAGAAGCTGGTGACCGTCCCGGTGCGCAGTACGTCGAGCAGCCGCTCCGGGGTCGCGCCGGCGCTGTCCATGGACACCACGGTGGCTTCGGCGTTCCAGGGCGCGAACAGTGAGCTCCATGGGTACTTCGCCCAGGCCGGGGCGGAGACATTGAGGTGCACATCCCCTGGCTTCAGCCCGTTCCAGTACATGCTCGCCAGATGCCCGATCGCGTAACTGACGTGGGTGTGCACCACCAGTTTCGGCCGTGAGGTGGAGCCGGATGTGAAGTAGTAGAACAGCGGTTCGTCAGCCTCGGTCGGGCCCTCAGGTACGAAGCGGTGCCCGTGTCCGGCCGAGGTGGCGAAGCCGGTCCAGCCCTCGTGCTCCCCACCCACGGCGATCTTCGCCCGGAGGCCGTCCACCGGGAGTCCCGGCACGATCCGGTGGTCGGCGATCACATGCCGGGCTCCGGTTCTGCCGATCCTGGTGCGCAGCTCATCGGGCGAGATGGTGATGAAGGCCGGCGCGACGACGGCCCGTATCTTGATCAGTGCGAGCATCAGCTCCCACAGCTCGGTCCGGTTGTCCATCAGCAGCATCACGACTTCGCCCCGGCGCACCCCCTGCGACAGCAGCCAGGAGGCTGCCCGGTCGGAGCGCCGGGAGAGCTCCTGGAAGGTCAGCTCCCCCTGCCCGACGATGCGCAGGGCCACCCGGTCGTTGCCTTCGGCGATCCGGTCGAACCAGTCGATCGCCCAGTTGAACTGCCGTGGCCGCGGCCACCGGAACGCCTTGCGTGCGGCGTCCTGGTCATCGGCGTGGTGCAGCAGGAGGTCCCGCGCGGCACGGAACTCCCGGTACGCGTCTTCTTGCCCGGACACGTTGTCCCCGATCACTGGAAGGCGTTGGACTTGGCCCGGCGGAGCACACTCAGTGCGATCACGTCGGCGTCCCTGGAGAACGAGGTGTGCACACCCGGCCGGCCGTTGCCGATCTGGGTGAACCAGCACGCCCCCTCGGTCGGTATGCCCAGTGCGTAGACGGCCCGGTGCGGTCGGCCATCGGCGGTGATCACCCGGCGTTCGGCCGGGGTGATGTGCAGGGCGCCGGTCTCGAACATGTCGTCTGCGTCGTCGTGTACGAACCCGACGGCCATCCGCTCGTCGGCCAGCTGCCGCATCAGCGGATCGGTGTTGCGGATCAGGCCGGCGGACGGGATCCGCGAGTCGATCAGGACGTCGCAGTGTCTGCGTGAGTCCTCGACGGCCGGGGACTCCAGGAAGAACCGGTCCTGCTCGGCGTCGCATCCGTGCAGCACGTTCGGACCCACCACGTCGAGTACGCCGGCGTCGATCAACGCCAGGAACTGCGCGGTGCGTTCCAGCGGCGGACCGGTGAACAGCGCCGAGGTCCGTGTGACGAACCGGCCGAGGAAGTCGGTCCGGTGGGACCCGGGGGTCAGACCGCCGAAGTCGACGGCGTGCCGCAGCACTTCCCGGGAGTCCCGGATGGCGTCGAGGGCGGCCTTGAGCGGGCTGTCCATGTTGCCCTGGCCGGCCTCCGCGATGTCGGCGAGCAGGATGCGCCGCACCTCGGCGACGAGACCTGCCCCCGACCCGAAACGCTGGGCGTGCAGCGGTCTGGACAGCCGGTCCAGGTCGACCGGCTCCACGTCCTTGAGCCCGTGGCACAGCGCCACCTCGCGCCAGCTCTCCAACTCCGGCCCGAGCGCGTGCAGTTCGGCCGCGATGACCTCGGCCTGCTCCGGCCCGTACTGGGTCCTGGCCTGGGTGGTGTAGTACACATGGTTGATCTCCGCCTGCAGCAGGGTCAGTACGTCATGCTCGAAGTCCAGGGCCGGGCTGCCCCGGTGCACCATGTTGCGCTCGCGCAGTCGGCCGACGGCGGCCGATGTGAGGAACTTCGGTGCCGAGCGGGCGGTCACCTGCTTCTGGTTGCGGCCCCGCGAACGGATCGGCAACCCGCTGCGCGAGCCCGCGACCACCCGGGGCTCCTTGCCGCTGGGTAGGTAGGACAGCTCCCCGTCGGCGCTCTCCTCGAACGTCCCGCCGCGGCCGAGGGTGAAGGACATCAGGATGTCGTAGAAGGAGAGGCCGAGGCCCACAACACCGACAGCGGCGCCCGGCACGATCGAGGACAGGTCCAGGTCAGCGGCCGAATCCCCGCTGAGATAACGCAGTCCTGGCCTATCCCCGGCGAACCGCGCCAGCTCGGGCTGGTGCTCGGAGAGCTCCGCCGGGGCGTGTCCGGTGGTGATCACCACCGCGTCGGCCGGGACGGTGAACTCCTTGTCCGCAGTGGACACCCGCAGTTCGTAACCGGCCCCGTTCTCCCGTAGCGAGGTCACTCTGCCGACCGTCTCGACGACTTCACCGACCCCGGACATGCCGCGTACCACCGCGCTGTACACGTACCGCAGATACCTGCCGTACGCGTACCTCGGGGCATAGTCGTCGTGGCCCAGTCCGGACAGCGCCGGGTCCGGCTGCGATTGCAGCCACTGGTGGAAGGACAGGCCGGCGCCTGGCCGGCACGGCTCACCGTCGGAGACCCCGGAGAACATACTGATCTCACCGACCACGGTGTTCATCAGGAAGCATCTCTCCTGGTCGGTCCGCCAGATCCGGCCCGACCCCAGTTCCACCGCGTCGATCAGCCGGATTCTGATGTTCCGCGGCTCCGGCTCGGCCGTCAGATTGGCCGCGATCCGCTCGAACACCGAGATCCCGCGCGGACCGGTGCCCACGATCGCCACGTCCAGCACCTCATCGTTCAGGTGTCGCACGGCCTGTCACCCCCTCCGTAGAGCCCGTTCTCAGCGCGCTTCCGCGCCCAGATCGGCCATGGCCGGCAGACGGCCGAGGGATGCGGCGATCAGCTCGTCCGATGCCGCCATGTCGGTCATGTTGCCGCTGAGGAACTGCTCGTAGGCCGACAGATCGAGCAATCCGTGGCCGCTGAGGTTGAACAGGATGACCCGCTCCCTGCCCTCCTTCTTCGCCAGCAGTGCCTCCTCGATCGCGGCCCGGATGGCGTGCGCCGACTCGGGGGCCGGGATGATGCCTTCCTCATGGGCGAAGGTGATACCGGCCTCGAACACCGGGCGTTGCGGATAGGCCACCGCCTCGATCAGCTTCTGGTGGTACATCGCGCTCACCAAGGGGGCAGCGCCGTGATAGCGCAGGCCGCCGGCGTGGATGCCGGGCGAGACGAAGGTGTGCCCGAGGGTGTACATCTTGGTCATCGGTGTGATGCCGGTGTAGTCGTTGTAGTCCCATGCGTACCGGCCCTTGGTCAGCTTCGGGCAGGCCTCCGGTTCCACCGCGACGAACCGGGTGTCCAGGCCCCGGCGCACCTTCTCGTGGAAGAAGGGCAGGGAGATGCCGGAGAAGTTACTGCCCGCGCCGACCGAGCCGATCACCACATCCGGGAAGTCGCCGATCGCCTGAAACTGCCGGACGGCCTCCTGTCCGATCACGGTCTGGTGCAGCAGGACGTGGTTCTCACCACTGCCCACCGAGAGGTTGCAGCGTTCCACCTGGCGGGCGTGCTCGAAAGCCTCCGCGTTGGCGATGGACAGGCTGCCGTCGGTGTTCGGGTCGCGGGCCAGCGCGGCGCGACCGGCCTCGGAGTTCTTGTTGGGGCTGGAAATGACCTCGGCCCCGTTCATCTCCATCATGATCCGGCGGTACGGCTTCTGCTCGTAGCTCACCCGGACCATGTACACCGTGCACTTGAGGCCGAAGATGCGGCAGGCGACGGCGAGGGCCGAGCCCCACTGGCCGGCCCCGGTGCCGGTGGTCAGGCCGGTGATGCCGGCCTGCTTGTAGTAATAGGCCTGGGCCAGCGCGGTGTTGAGCTTGTGGCTGCCCGTGGTGTTGGTGCCCTCGTACTTGTAGTAGATGCGGGCGGGGGTGTCGAGGAGCCGCTCAAGCCCGCGGGCCCGCTTGAGCGGGGTCGGCCGCCAGCGCAGGTATTCCTCGCGCACCGGCTGCGGGATCTCCACGAAACGTTCCCGGCCCATGCTCTGCCGGTACATCGACAGCGGGATCTGCGGGGTGACCGCGCCGCCGTCCTTGCGGGTCTCCGGCCTTGCCTGGCGCAGCTTCGCCGCGTCCTCGACACCGTTGAGGTCGGACAGCACGTTGTACCAGTGCGTGGGAACGATTTCTTCAGCGGTCAGCGAGGCTTCTGCCGAATTCACCATTGGTTTCCGATCCTTGTTTCTAGGAGTTTCCGACGTGCGACTGGGACAGCTTCACGAGATCGCCGACCCGCCGCAGCGCGGCCTCGAATATCTCGCTGTCGCCGATCGTGATGCCGCATTCCTGCTCGACCCGGACGACGATTTCAAGAATCGTCAACGATTCGATGCCGAGTTCGTGCAGCTCGTCATCAAGCCCGATCTCGGCCGGGGCTGACGGGCCTAGTGCGGCTCTGATGATCCCGCACACCTGAGTTTCAACTTTCTCAGGAGACGTCAAGACAATCCCTCTTCCCTGGACAGTACTTCGCTTTTCCGGCCGTACCCCTGGCCGTTCCGCTCACCGTTCCGCTAGGCCATGGGGCCCGTCATCACCGCGGTGCGCAGTCCGAGCAGCAGCAGGACCGCGCCGCTCACCCAGGCCAGCCCCACCCGTACCTTCGGCATGACCAGCAGCCGTCTCGCCAGACCGACGAGGGCGACCACCACCACGTACCAGCCGGCGCTGATCATGATCTGCACGGCGGTCAGCGTGACGACGTCGGCGGGCGATCCACCGCCGACGGGCAGGAACTGCGGGATCAACGCCAGGTAGACGGTGGCCATTTTGGGGTTGGCGACACTTGTCACCAGCCCTGTCCGGTAGGACCGCCACAGACCAGCCGTGCCGTGCTCATCGGGCACTTCCTCCGGCTGGTGGCCGAAGTCACGCCGGTTGCGCACCGTCATCACCGCGAGGTAGCAGAGGTAGGCGGCGCCCGCCAGCTTGAAGACGGTGAACACCAACTCGGAGGTCTGCGTCAGCGCGGCAAGGCCGAGGGCGGAGGCCGCCGCCCACATGAGCAGCCCGGTGCTGCTGCCGATAATGGTCACAAGACCCGCGCCGCGGCCACGGCGCAGCGTCTCATTCACCAACACCATGAATGACGGACCGGGTGCGGCCACCATCGCGAAAACCGTTGCGATGAAAACCCCGTTCACCATGGGGCCGCCACGGTTTCGATCGCCATTCGCCCGGGGTGCCGCACTAACGCATACGCGTCCAATCGAAATTCCCCCTCAGAGATCCCGTGCCCCCCATGCTCTTGATCGCAACCGAGTGGCACGCCTGGCTCCTTCAGGTGCGCGGTACAGGTGGGACTGGTGGTGCAGGCGGTGTTGGCGGGAAGTAGAGACCCACCGGCTCCCGATGCCACCATGCCCCGCTCTCCCGCAGCTCCCGCCAGGTGGTGAACCGGTAGCGGAACAGCCGAGCCCGGATATGCGCCGGTGGTGCGTCCGGGAAAGGGTTGTGCCGCAGCAGCCGCAGCGTGTCACGGTCGTTCTCCAGCAGCCGCTCCATGAACGGTCCGAACCACGGAGCCGCGTGGGCCGGGGAGAGGGCCGCGAACCACATCAGCCAGTCCAGCCGCAGGTGGTACGGAGCGAACTGCCGGGAAAGCCGGCGTACGTCACCCGGTTTGCCCTTGAAGCCGTACTCCTGCCACCGGACAGCGTCGGTGAGCTCGGTCTCCGCGGTGCCCTCGACCACCACTTCGTACCTGACGCGGGTAATGGTGCCGAACGCCCCGTACGCGTTGACCAGGTGCAGCGGGTCGAAGGACGTGTTCATCAGCTGCCGCCGCGAGACCAGGTTGCGAGCCGGCCGGTAGCTCCGCAGGAGAACGAACACCGTCATCGCCGACACCAGCACCGCGAACCACAGCGGCCCCGCCGCGGCCCGCGGTGTGACCAGGTGTCCGGCGCCCAGGACGGACGCGTCGACGGCGGAAATCGCCAGGATGATCGTCAGCCAGTTCAGCCAGGCGAAATTACCCGAGAGCACCAGCCACAGCTGAGTGACCACGATCACCACCGCAGCCCAGGTCGCCACCGGTTGCGGGGTGAACAGCAGTACGGGCACGAGCAGTTGGGCCACGTGGTTGGCGCCGGTCTCGACCCGGTGGAGCGGCCTGGGCAGCCGGTGGAAGAACCAGCTGAGCGGCCCCGGCATCGGCTGCGTCTCGTGGTGGTAGCAGAGGCAGGTCAGATCGCGCCAGCAGCGGTCGCCGCGCATCTTGATCAGACCCGCGCCGAATTCCACCCGGAAGAGCACCCAGCGCAACAACCAGACCACCAGCACCGGCGGCGCGGTCCGGGCGTTGCCCAGGAAGACGGCCAGGGAGCCGGTCTCCAGCAGCAGCGATTCCCAGCCGAAGCCGTACCAGATCTGACCCACGTTCACGATCGACAGGTACATGACCCACAGCGCCGCCCACCACACCATCGCGGCCCACAGGGGTACGGCGTCGGCGGCGCCCGCCGCGACGGCCGCCGCAAGCAGCGCTCCCAGCCAGGCCCACCCGGCGAAGAAGCGGTCCGAGTAGTGGAGGTGGAAGACGCCCGGCGCGCGCCGGAAGGGCGCCCGTGCCAGAAACCGCGGTGCCGGCAGTAAGCCGTACTCCCCGGTCAGGGCCCGGAACTGCCGGGCCGCCGCCACGAACGCGATCAGGTAGACCACTGCCAGCGCCCGCTGGAAGACCAGCCGGCTCAGTGTGTACTCCGGTGCCCAGAACCACTCCACGCGACCATGCATAGCATCGCTCAGGCCCGCGCTCCGGCACCGCGCCGGTGTGCACGCGGGGCTGCTCGCACACCACAGTTGTGCTGACAGGGCCTCCGAACCGGATCACTGGCAGGAGTGGCGCTCCCGCTCCCGCGAGTAGAGGTGGCTGTCGCCGAACTGTTCGGCGGCGAGCGTGCGGCCGGCCATGATGACCGCCGTGCGCAGGATGCCCGCCTCCGCGACCTGTCCCGCGATGGTGTCGAGGGTGCCCCGCAGGACGACTTCGCCGGGCCGGCTGGCCAGCGCCACCACAGCGGCCGGGCAGTCGGCGCCGTAGTGCGGCAGCAGCTCCGCCACGACCCGCTCGGTGTGCTGCACTGCCAGGTGCAGCACCATCAGCGCGCCGCTGCGGCCGAGTGTGGCGAGATCCTCGCCGTCCGGCATCGCGGTGGCGCGCTGGGCGACGCGGGTGAGGATCACGGTCTGGCCCACGGTGGGGACCGTCAGTTCGCGCTTCAGCGCCGCGGCCGCCGCGGCGAAGGCGGGAACGCCGGGCACCACCTCGTAGTTCACCCCCGCCGCGTCGAGCCGGCGCATCTGCTCGGCCATCGCGCTGAAGACCGAGGGGTCCCCGGAGTGCAGGCGGGCCACATCCTGGCCCTCCTGGTCGGCGCGTATCAGCTCGGCGGTGATCTCATCGAGGTTGAGCTGCGCGGTGTCGGTCAGCCTGGCGTCCGCCGGGCATTCGGCCAGCAGCTCACGCGGTACCAGGCTGCCCGCGTAGAGGCAGACACCGCAGGACGCGAGCAGACGGGCGCCGCGCACCGTGATGAGGTCCGCGGCGCCGGGCCCGGCGCCGATGAAGTACACGGTCATCTGTCTTCTCCAGGATGGGGAGGGTACGGGTTCTTCTCGACGGCCCACTGCTTCTCAACGGCCCACTGGGTGACCGGCATGGCCTGCCGCCAGCCGGTGAAGCCTCCGACGGGCACGGCATGCGCGACGGCGAGGCGTACCAGGTCGCCGCCGTGTCTGCGGTAGCGGTCGGCGAGCAGCGCCTCGGACTCCAGCGTCACCGTGTTGGCGACGAGCCGCCCGCCGTCGGGCAGGGCGTCCCAGCACGCGTCCAGCAGGCCCGGGGCGGTCAGTCCTCCCCCGACGAACACCGCGTCCGGCGCGGGCAGTCCGGCCAGTGCGTCCGGGGCGGCGCCGGTGACGACGCGCAGCGCGGGGGCGCCGAGCCGGGCGGCGTTGCGGGCGATGCGCTCGGCCCGCACCGGGTCGCGCTCGACGGTGATGGCGCGGCAGGACGGGTGCGTGCGCATCCACTCGATGGCGATGGACCCGGAGCCGCCCCCGATGTCCCAGAGCAGTTCGCCGGGGGCGGGGGCGAGCGCGCCCAGGGTGGCGGCGCGCACATGGCGCTTGGTGAGCTGGCCGTCGTGTTCGTACGCTTCGTCGGGCAGCCCGGGGACGACTCCGGTCCGCAAGGTGCCGGGGGCGCGGCGGCAGTCGACCGCGATCACGTTCAGCGGGTCGCCGGGCGGATGCGGCCAAGTCGCGGCGGTGCCATCGGTGACGTTCTCCCGCTCGCCGCCGAGCTGTTCGAGCACCCGCATCCGGCTCGCTCCGAAGCCGTGACCGGTCAGGTGCGCCGCCACCTCGGCGGGTGTGGCGGCTCCCGCGCTGAGCACCAGGATCCGGCGGCGGTCGTGCAGCGCGGCGGCCAGCCGGGCGGTGGGCCGGCCGACGAGGGTGACGACCTCCGTGTCCTCGACCGGCCAGCCCAGCCGGGCGCACGCGTACGAGACGGACGAGGGATACGGCAGTACCCGGATCTCGCCCTCGCCCCCGCCGAGCACCTCGGTCAGCGTCCGCCCGATGCCGTAGAGCATGGGGTCGCCACTGGCCAGTACGGAGATACGGCGTCCGGCGTGTGCGGCGAGGATCCCCGGGACGGCGGGACGCAGCGGTGAGGGCCACTCGACCCGCTCACCCGGGCACAGCGGTGGGAGCAAGTCCAGTTGGCGGGCGCCGCCGATGAGGACCTGGGCGTTCAGCAGGGCCTGCTGTGACGCGGCGGGAAGTCCGTCCCAGCCGTCGGCTCCGATTCCGACGACGGTGACGGGCGCCGGGGCGGGGCGCGGGGACGGTGCGGGGGCCACAGCCGGATTCCTCACGGGTCGGATCGGATCGGTTTGGATCGGATCGGTCTGGATCAGGTCGGATCGGTACGGAGTCGCATTCTGGTCGCACGTCTGTGACATGCACAAATTCCCGGCGGTAGCGCCTGCGGGTACGCGGTGCCGCTGCACCGCGCCCCCGCCGGCGCCTCAGCGTCCCGCTGCGTCCGAACGTCCTGGGCCGTCCCCCGCACGGCGCCCGCGTTCGTAACTACGCAGCACATGGACCACGCGCACCACCGCGAGCAGTCCGGCGGCCCCGGCCCCGGTCAGCACCAGGGCCGTCGAGACACGGTGTGGCAGACTCCACACGGCGGCCGGGCCGGCGATCACGCCGAACACCAGAGCGCCGAGGAAGCCCGCGCTGACCAGGGCGTAGCCGATCTCCACGGTCCTGGCGTCACGGTCGGCCTGGTTCCCTCCGCTCATCAGCCGGCGTTCCTTCCCCGCGTGCTCATCAGCCGGTGCTCTTTCCCAGCGTGTAGTGGCCTGCGACCCGCGCGGCGCTGAGCACCCCGGGGTAGACGGCCGTCTCGTCCAGCTCCCCCTTGAAGAAGTCGCTGGCGGGCCGTGAGGGCCAGCCGGTCAGCGTGTCGCCGCCCACCCGCCAGTACCCGCTGGAACTCTCGCTCTTCGTCACGGTGTTGCTCGCCAGGAGGTGGCCGTCGACATAGAGGCACATACCGGTCGGGCCCTGCGTAGCGACGGCCTGGTGCCATTTGCCGTCGTTGTACGCCTTGGGGCTCACCAGCGTCTTGAATCCACTGCCGCTCACTCCGAAGACGAGCTTGCCCGCATTGGTCATGTACACCTGCTTGTCGTACTTCTTGCTGGCGGCTGTCGTGTTGTCGCCGAAGCCGATCAGCTTGCCGCCCGACGTGCTGGTCGTGCTGAACCAGGTCTCCAGGCTGTACTTGGCGGGTGCGGCGTACCGGCGGTCGCTGTATATCCACTGGTCGGTGCCGTTGAACCCGATCGCCGTGGACGGGCCGCCGACCGCTGCCGGGGTCCGGCGCAGCGAGGGGGCGTTGACGTCCACCCCGGAGCGGTTTCCGCTCGACATGTCCGCCACGAACGGCTGCGTGTGGTCGTCGTAGCGCCAGTACAGCGAGGCGCCGTCGCCGAGGACCGCCGCCGGGTAGCGCTCCTCCGCGGCCGTGGCGGTGGCGGTGGCGGTGACGGCCGCCGACTTGGCGCTGGTGTTGCCGGCCGCGTCGGATGCGGTGATCCGGTAGCTGTAGGTCTTGCCCTTGGTGACCGAGGTGTCCTTGACGGACACCTGGGGCCGGGCCCACATCAGCGAATCGGCCTGCACGGTCGCCATGGGCGTGCTGGACCCGTCGCGGTAGACCCTGTACGTCAGCTTCGAGTCGTCAGTGTCGAAGCTGGCTCGCCAGCTGACCTGCACCTCTCCCGGCTTGGTACTGACCGCGGCGCCCACCGGAACGGTCGGTGCGCCCTTGTCGCCGGTGGACGCGAACCGGGTGAGGCTCTGTGCCGCGCCACGGTTGACGGTGGTGAACTCGCCGCCGGACCAGAGGTACTGGGAGGTGCCGGCTGTCGCGATGGTCAGCGCGCGTGGCCCGATCCCCTCGCCGTTGCCGTCATTGGTGTCCGGGAACCAGCCGAGCTTGCCGGTACCCGTGGTGGGCTCCGCCAGGAAGTGGTGGCGCGGCCCATTGGGGAACTCGCCGACGCTGGAGCAGTCGTGGGCGTGCGAGGCGCTGTAGAGCACGCCCTTGTACGACTTCACGGACTGGGTGGCGCCCAGGCAGGTGTCGCGCCAGCGCTGGTTCAGACTGCCGGCGTCGAGGGCGATCCGGCCGTCGAACACACCGAAACCGGTGCCCTCGTTGCCGGTGTAGATCCCGGTGGTGTCCGTATCGAGAGTCTTGACCACCGAGTTGGTCTCGATGAAGCCCGGGTACGCCTTCGCCACCTTGCCCGTCCCGGCGTCCACCACCGCCAGGGCGTGCGACGTCGTTCCGTTGACCTTGAAGAAGTCGCCGCCGAGAACGGCGTCCTTGCCGTCCGGGGTCAGCGCGAGAGCGCGGCCCGGCTCGTCGGCGTTGGCGGTGAAGGGCAGAACGGCCCCGTCGGAGGCCTTGACCGCGGCGAAGCGCTGACGCTTCTGGCCGCTGACGGTGCCGAAGTCGCCCCCCGCGTACACCGTGTCCTTGGTCACGGTCAGCGCCCGCACGGTGGCGGCGAAGGCCGGCCGGAACGAGGTCCTGGCCTTGCAGGTGGCGATGTCGATGGCCGCCAGCGAGGACACCTGGGTTCCGTTGACCGCGCCGAAGTAACCGCCCGCGTAGAGCGTCTTCTTGTCGGGCGAGACCGCCAGGGCCCGCACGGTGGCGGTACCGCTGCCGACCGTGAAGGAGAGTGTGCAGCTGGTGGGCGCGCCGGTGGCGGCGTTGAAGGCGGCGAAGTTCACCGCGGACCGCTCCTTGCCGGAGGCGCCGGCCGGGGGCCGCAGCGCGGAGAACGTACCGCCTGCGAACACCACGCCGTTGCTCTGGGCGAGCGCCCAGACGATCCCGTTGGTCTGCCAGGTCGGCAGCGCGTCCGCCGTGAACGCCACCGGCGGCGTGATCGCGGACGCCCCGGGTGCCGCGATCACCCCCAGACCGGCGGTGGCGAACGACATGGCGAGAGCGACCGACAGCGTCCTTGATCTCTGCATGAACCCCCCAGAAGAAGAACCGGGCTCCGTCCGGAGAACGGCGGAACGTCCGGAATACGACGGATCGGGTACGAGCGAGCGGACCGCCCGTCCCAACCACCCCGGATCTCACCGTACTTGCCGGAAGACGGTTGTACCCGCCACTCCCCCTGGGTAGCCGGAACCGAGGACGCAGCTCCGCCGGCCGGACGTGTCACGGTCCGGCCGGCGGAGCGTGAATGCCCAGATTTGTACGGGCTTGTTCGGCCTTGTGCAGGGTGGAGCCCCGTATGTCAGCTCCGCACGGTGAAGCCGTCCACGATCATGTACTGCCCGCTCTTCATCGTTCCGCTGAGGGTGTGCACGCCGGCCGGGAGACCGCTGACCGAGTAGAGCTTCTGCTGGTACTGGCGGGAGCCGCTGGTGGCGTCGACGGTCTGCCGGTGGACCCCGTCGACGGCGATGTCGATCGTTCCCTCGTCCGCGTTCAGCTCGGTGAGGAAGTCCGCTCCGGTGCCGTTGAAGGTGAAGGTGAAGGAGTCACCGATGGCGGTGGTGGCGTCGATGTCGTTCTGGTACGAGTCCTGGCCGCCGGTCCTGGCGCCGCGCCAGCCCCAGCCGTTTCCGGTGTAGGTCACGCCCGCGGTGTTGTTGTACAGCTGCGGTTCGGTGGGCTTGACCAGGCTGACCGTGGTGGCGGCCTGCGCGCGCCAGACGCTCAGGGTGACGGTGCTCCCGGGGGCGAGGTTGTTGTAGACGGCCCAGAAGCTGGCGCGGTCCGTCACGCCGGTGCCGTTCACGGACCGGATCACGTCGAGGGGGCGCAGACCTTGTCCGTAGGCGTAGGAGGTGGCGGGGACGCTCTGGAGGTAGAGCCCGTTGAAGTCGCCCAGTCCGACGGCCGACTGGGTGGCCTTGTCGTAGACCTGGCGGGCGGTGGCGCCCATCAGCGGCTCGGGCTGGGTCTCGATCACCGTGTCCGGTTCGGGTGCGGCAGGCCAGCCGACCGCGGGGGGTGTGGCCTCGCCCGGCCTTCCGGTGCCGAACCGGTTCATCGGGAAGTCGACGAATCCCAGGGCCTTCGCGGGTGAGTCCGCGGCCGACGTGTAGTCCGTCATTCCGGGTGAGTCCCAGGGTGATCCCCCGGCGAAGCGGGGATCCGCGGTGACCGAGTGGGTGTCCAGACCGGCGGCGTTCCAGACGCCGGGCAGGGCAACCGGCCGGCCGTTGTCCCAGAACAGGTTGTTGTCGGCCGTGTACTGGGCGGCGGCGGGATCGCTGCCGGTGAGTGAGTAGGGCGAGTCCGCCAGGATGATGTTCCTGGTGATGGCGTCGCCGTTGTCGCGGTGCGAGATCTGCTCGTAGACTGATCCGCCCACCAGGATGTTGTTGGTGACCGTCCGCTTGAATCCGTCACGCAGTTTGATTCCGGCCCCGAGCAGCAGGTTGTTCCTGACGACGTAGTTGCTCGATCCGTCGTCCAGGTCGACGGCCCATTCGCTGTTGTGCCAGATCCGGTTGTCGCTGATCGTGATCGGCCGGACGACGTCGAGCAGCGAGTAGCTCTTCTGCAGGGCGTCGGACTCCGCGCTGGGGTTGATGCTGGGCCCGGCGATGGGCCAGTACCTGTCCCGGCCCCAGGCGTTGACCGGCCCGTGGTCCGACGTCTCCTTCACGCAGTCGAAGATGTCGTTGTACTGGATCAGGTGTCCGCCCCAGGTGCCGTCGTTGACGTTGACGCAGGACCGCGGGCTGCCGTGGATGGTGTTGTGGGCGACGGTGACGCGGCTGCTCATCGAGATGTTGACACCGGCGCTCTGCTTCTCGAACCGGCCCATGTCCGCCATGCTGTTGTAGCTGACGTCGATGTCGCGGGGGTAGTCCTCGGTCCTGGGGCCGGGGGTCAGGTCCGTGGGCGGGTCGACCATGTGCGTCCAGGTCGACGGGTTGCGGACGGCCTGGGTCGACCCCACCACCTGCACGTCACTCGCGCCGGATCCTGTGAAGGTGTTCCCGGTGACGGCGTCGTCCTTGTTGTAGCCGTCGATGAAGACGCCGTTGCCGCCGACCTGGGTGAAGGAGGAGCGGGAGACGGTGATGTTCCTGGCGTTCTTGATGTGGACGGCTCCGGCCCGCGCCACCGCCCAGTCGCCGAGTTGCAGCGGCTCGTACGGGGTGTCGAAGAGGGTCCGGTGGGAGGCGGTGTAGGTGAACCCGTCGAACGTGAGGTCATGGACGGGGCGGGAGGCGGACGTGCCCCCGACCCGGACGAGTTCGTCCAGTTCGGCGGTGTCCACCGGGGTCTTCGACAGATCGGTACCGGCCGGCGGGATCATGTAGAGCTTCCCGGCGTCCTGGTCGTAGAACCACTCGCCGGGCGCGTCGAGTTCCTCGAACACGCCCTCCGCCACGACGTGTGAGGTGTCCACATCGCCGCCGCGGTTGTTGTCTCCGACCCACTTGAGCTTGAGGCCCGAGTCGTCGCGCCCGGTGATCGTGTAGTCGTTGCCGCCCCAGTGGGAGGAGTGCAGCCCGCGGATGTCGCCGGTGGTCGGGTTCTCCCACTGCGCCGACCGGGCGTTGAGGGTGGCCATGGTGGTCGAGCCGTTGAGTACGGCGGTGGCCGGGTCGAAGTTCGGGTAGCGGGCGAGGACTTGCCGGGCTCCGCCCACGAACAACCCGTCGATCTTCCGGTGCGCCCCGATGTCCGCGACCTGGATCGCGCTGTTGTCCGGGTCGGTGGTCCACGCGGCCGACACCCTGCGGCCCCCGCTGAGCACGGCCCGCTCGCCTGGGTACGAGGAGTAGGTCACCGGGGCGGACGCGCTGCCCGAGTCCGCGGCGCCGAACTCCAGGGTGGCGGTGAGGTGGTAGGTACCACCGCGTACCCACACATGGACCGGGCGCCCTGCCCTGGACGCCTTTCTCGCGGAGATCTGCGCTGCCGCCAGGGTCAGCAGGGGCCTGCGGGTGGACTCCCCGGAGTTCCGGTCGCTGCCGGACGCCGACACGTAGATGTTCCTGCCCGCCGGGGCCCGGGCCGCGGCCGCGGTGCCCGCGGTGAGCGCGGGCACCATGCCCACGGTCAGGGCGGTGAGGACCGCCGCCATGGCGAGCCGCCGTTCAGGGGCGGCTCTGCCTCCTGGTGTGTCGTCCGGTCTGCGGTGCACGTCTGACTCCCTGACACGGTAGGGGCGGGCTCTGTCCAGCAGATTCGTCCAGTTCCTCTGCCGTAACGAGCTTTCATCGGATGTATCGATGAATTCAACGAACGGGCGGAACTCTGCTATCCGCTTCGGCCAGGTGTCAAGAGGTCCGACGGTGAGTCAACAGCCTGACTCGGCGGCCCAGTTATCCGATGTATAAGGCATCAGGTATCAGCAAGCATGCCGGAGGGGGCGGTCGTGTCGACCGCCCCCTCCGGTGTGGCATCCCGTACAGCGAAGGTCACTGCCGGGGCACGCCCTTGAGTTCCCGCGCGATGTCCCCCACGGCCGCCCAGCTGAATGCCATGGCGGGGCCGATCGTCGCCCCCGGGCCGGGATAGGTCTCGCCCATCACCGCCGCCGACACATTGCCCGAGGCGTACAGCCCCTCGATGACGGTGCCGTCCTCGCGCAGGACCCGCGCGGACCCGTCGGCCACCAGGCCGCCCTTGGTGCCGATGTCCCCCGGGTGGACGGGGATGGCGTAGTACGGCGCCTTGTCGAGCGGGGCGAGGTTGGGGTTGGGCAGCGTCGGGTCGCCGTAGTACCGGTCGTAGACGCTCTCGCCCCGCTGGAAGTCCTCATCACGGCCCGCCCGCGCGAAGCCGTTGAACCGCTCGACGGTGGCGCCCAGCCGCTCCGGCGCCGCGCCGATGAGGGCGGCCAGTCCGGACAGTGTCTGCGCCTTCTTGACGAAGCCGCTCGCGAGCCACTCCTTGGGGAAGGGCTGGCCCGGGAAGAGGCCCACGAAGATGTAGCGCGCCTTGGACCGGGCGTCGAGGATCAGCCAGGACGGCACCGCGGAGGCGTCCGGCCGGTGGTTGGCGTACATCTCGTCGACGAACTGGTGGTACGGCGCAGCCTCGTTGGCGTACCGCTCCCCCGCGCCGTTGACGATGATCATGCTGGGGATACCGCGGTCGGCGACGAGGAAGAACGGCTTCTCGTCCGGGCCCGGCGGTACGACGGACGGGGCGCCCCACATCTTGTCGAGCAGGTCCGTCGCGGCGCCGGCCTCGACGCCGAGCCGCAGCGCGTCGCCGGTCTGCCCGTCCGATGACGAGGTCCAGGCCGTCGAGGTGGGCGCGGGCAGGTACTTCTCGCGCAGCTGCTGGTCGTGCGAGAAGCCGCCGGAGGCCAGGACGACGCCGCCGTGCGCCTGGATGGTGACGGGCGACCCGTCGCGCTCGGCTCGTACGCCGGCGATCCGGCCGTCCTCCTCCACCAGGCCGGTGAGCGGGGTGGAGAGCCACAGCTCGCCGCCGAGTGCGTCGAGCGACTGGCGCATACGGGCGATGAGGGCCTGGCCGAGAGCGATGGGTTTCGCACCCCTGGCCAGCGCCCCGACCGCCTGCATACCGACCTTCAGCGAGGCCTTCCGGCCCGCCCAGGTGCGGGCGACCATGTTGAGGTAGCGGAAGTCGTACGAGGTGATGGTGAGCCCGTACGTGGGCAGGCCGGACTTGCGCATGGTGGCGCGGCGGTCGGCCGGGAGCTTCTTGAAGTCGAAGACCAGCGGCTCGATGGAGCGGCCCTGCGGGTAGCCGCCGAGTGCCTCGGGGAAGTAGTCGGAGTAGCCGGGCGTGTAGGCGAACCGGACCGTGGTGCGGTCGTGGAACTCGCGGACCATGCGCGGGCCGTGCTCCAGATAGGCGTCCTTGCGTTCGGCGGGCACCCGGTCGCCGACGGTCGCGTCGAGGTAGGCGCGCGCCTTGGCCGGGGTGTCACCGAGGCCGGCGGCGTCCAGATGGAAGTTGCCCGGTACCCAGATCGCGCCGCCCGACAGGGCGGTGGAGCCGCCGTACAGCTCCGTCTTCTCGATCACCAGGGCGGTCAGGCCGCGCAGCCGCGCGGTGATGGCTGCCGCGAGTCCGGCTGCGCCGGATCCGACGACGACCACGTCGTAACTGTGGTCCCAGCGGGTGTTCATGGGGCGGTCCTCTCCGGCCGGGCGCCGGTCGGCGCCCGGTAACGTTTCACGGCTGGGGTCGGCGGCGGCGCGGGGCGGCTGCCGGGCCTCCCCGCGCCGCCGCTGCGCACGCCGGGGTTCATCGGAAGTCGCCCGCGACGTAGGCGCTGCCGAAGTAGAGCAGCGGCGATCCGTCCGGCCTGGCGGCGAGGTCGAGTACCTCACCGGTGACGACGAGGTGGTCGCCCGCCTCCTGGACGTCGTGCAGCGCGCAGTCCACCGTGGCCAGGGCGCCGTCGATCCGTACGGTGCCGTGCTCCGACACCGTCCAGCCGACGCCGTCGAACTTGTCGCCCCCGCGCCCGCCGAGGGCGGCGCAGACCTCGCGCTGCTCCTCGGCGAGGACGCTGACGGTGAATCGCCCGGTGCGCGCGACGTGCGGCCAGCTGGTCGACGACTTGCCGACACAGAGCATGACCAGCGGCGGGTCGAGGGAGAGCGAGGCGAAGGACTGACAGGCGAGGCCCACCGGCCTGCCGTCGCCGTCGGCGGACGCGACGACCGTGATGCCGCTCGCGAACCGGCCGAGCACCTCCCGGAAGACGGCCGGGGAGATCTGCTCCGTCAGCCGTTCCACTTGTGGCCCCAGAAGCTGTCGGCTGTCATCTCCTTGGCGACCCAGGTGGTGTCGTCCACGAGGCGGCCCTCGGTGCCGTACTCGACCTGGAAGCCGCCGGGGGCCTGCGCGTAGAAGGACACCATCAGATCGTTGGTGTGGCGGCCGAGGGTGGAGGCGACGGGGATGTTGGCCTCGTGGATGCGGTCGAGCCCGCGGCCCACGTCGTCGAGTGTGGCCACCTCGACCATGAAGTGCACGATGCCGGGCTCCATCAGGCCCGGGAACAGGCCCAGGCTGTGGTGGCGGGGGTTGCACCCCATGAAGTGCATCCAGTGGTAGTCGCGGTCGGCGGCGCCGCCGGGCACGATCGCGGAGGGCAGCCGCATCGAGTCGCGCAGTGTGAAGCCGAACAGCCCTTCGTAGAAGTCGTACGCCTCCTCCATGTTCGGGGCGGGGAGCACCACATGGCCGAGGCCCAGGTCGCCGGTGACGAAGCGGTTGCCGTACGGGGTGACGGCCGGGGTGTGGTCCTGGGCCTGGCCCCAGAAGATCTCCAGCTGGTTGCCGGCCGGGTCCTGGCAGTGGAACATGCCCTGCACCCGCCGCTCGGCGAGCTCGTCGGGCTTGGCGTCCTCGACCTCGACCCCGACCGCCGTGAGTTCGGTACGGGCGGCCGCGAGGGCGGCGGCGTCGCGTACCTCCCAGCCGGCGGCGAGGAGCCGGTCGGTGGCGCCGCGCGTGACGGTGATGCGGTGCGAGCGGTCGTCGAGGCGCAGCCGCAGGGTGTCCTCGGTCGAGCCGGGCGCCTCGATCATGCCGAGGACGTCGAGCGTGAAGGCACGCCACTCATCGAACTTGGCGGTTTCCAGTCGCAGATAGCCCAGTGCGCGAATATCCATGAACCTGGTGCCTCTCAGTGCGTGAAGAAGTCGACGGCGAGCCGGTTGAACTCGTCGGCCTGTTCGGTCTGCGCCCAGTGGCCGCAGTGCGGGAAGACATGGAGCCGGGCGTCGGGGATCGCCTTGAGCGCCACCAGGGCCCCGTCGAGCGGGTTGGCCCGGTCCTCGCGGCCCCAGGTGAGCAGCACGGGGGCGGTGATGCGGTGGGCCTCGCGCCACAGCATGGTGTCCTGCTGCCAGGCCGGGTTGGCGAAGGAGGCGGCCATCCGCGCGCTGCCGAGCTTGGCGCCGGGGCCGATGGCCTGGGCCCAGCGCTCCTCGATCAGCTCGTCGGTGACGATGGCCGGGTCGTAGGCGAGTGTGGTGAGGAAGGTGCGCAGGTGTTCCTTGGTCGGCTCGGCGGCCGCGCTGAACTCGAAGAGCCGCTTGATGCCTTCGGTGGGGTCGGCGGCGAAGACGTTGAGGGAGATCCCGCCGGGGCCCATCAGCAGGAGCTTGTCCACCTTGTCCGGGTGGTTCAGCGCCATCCGCACGGAAGTGCCGCCGCCGAGCGAGTTGCCGATGAAGTGGGCCCGGGCGATGCCCAGTTCGTCCATCAGGGCGGCCACGGCGTCCGCGCTGTAGCTGAAGAAGTCCTTGTCGAGTTCGGGCTTGTCGGAGCCTCCGAAGCAGGGCTGGTCGACGAGGAGGGTACGGAAGTGCTCGGCGAAGACCGGCAGGTTGCCGCCGAAGTTGGACCAGCCGGACGCGCCGGGGCCACCGCCGTGCAGCATGATCACGACGGGTGCGCCGGGGCCCGCGGGTCCCGCCTCGTGGTAGTGGATGGTGAGTCCGCCGGCCTTGGCGGTACGCGAGGTGGAGGCGTGGTCGATCACAGCATCGTGTCCTGGGTGTCGAGGCCGAGGGCTCCGCGGCCGAAGAGGACGAGCGCGCGCTCGGGGTCGTTGGCGGCGTGACCGCGGGCGTTGTGGGCGTCGCGCCAGGCACGCTGGATCGCGTTGTCGCCGGTGCGCATGGCGCTGCCGCCGGCGTTCTCCATCAGCAGGTCGACGGCTGCGACCGCGCGCTCGGTGGCGAGCACCTGGTCGCGGCGGGTGCGGGTGCGCAGCGCGGTCGGGAACTCCTCACCCCGTTCGGCGTACTCGTACAGGTCCGAGATGTTCCGGATGAGCTGCAGCCAGGAGGCGTCGATGTCGCTGGCGGCGCGGGCGATGCGCACCTGCGCGAAGGGGTCCTCGGCGACCTGCTGCCCGTACGAGACACGGATGCGCTCACGGGTGGCGGCGACATAGCTGTCGTAGGCGCCTTCGGCGATGCCGATCACCGGGGTCGAGATGGTGGTGGTGAAGACCGAGGCGTACGGCAGCCGGTAGAGCGGCTCGGGGTTGTGCTCCTGCCCGGGCGACTGCAGGGCGGTGACCGGTCCGAAGCTGAGGGCTCGGTAGTCGGGGACGTAGGCGTCCTCGATGATGATGTCGTTGCTGCCGCTGCCGCGGAGTCCGACGGTGTCCCAGACGTCGTCGATGCGGTAGTCGGAGCGCGGCACCAGGAAGGTGCGCATGTCGACGGGCTTGCCGTCGGCGTCGTTGATGATGCCGCCGAGCAGCGCCCAGTCGGTGTGGTCGCAGCCGGATGAGAAGCGCCAGCGCCCGGAGATCCGGAAGCCGTCACCCTCGGCGGTGGGGGTGACCTTGCCGGTCGGGGCGTACGAGGAGCAGATGCGGACCCGGTTGTCCTGGCCCCACACCTCCTCCTGGGCGCGCTGGTCGTACAGCCCGACGTGCCAGGGGTGGACGCCGACGACGGAGGCGACCCAGCCGGTGGACCCGCAGGCCCTGGCGATCTCTCTGACGGCGCTGTAGAAGACTGCGGGGTGTGCGGCGAAGCCGCCGTAAGCCTTGGGCTGGAGAAGCCGGAAGAAGCCGGTATCGGCGAGTTCCTTGATGGAAGTGTCCGGCACGCGGCGCAGCGCCTCGGTCTCGGCGGCGCGCTCGCGCAGGGTCGGGGCAAGGGCCCGCACTGCGGCGAGAACCTCGTCGGCACTCATGCGCATCCCCTCTCGGTCGTCCTGGATGGGTGCGAGGAACCTACGCTTTTACTATTCCGAAACGAAATACCTTCTTCCCGCTGAGCGGGAACCGTGGAAGCCTCACGACATGGCAGAGCAGCCGCCCTCATTGTTGGAGAAGGCCGCGCTGGTACTGGGCGCGTTCGAAGGCCCGGCACCCCGGCTGACGCTGACCGAAGTGATCCACCGCTCGGGTCTTCCGCGCTCGTCGGTGCACCGCATACTCGATCAGCTCGTACGTCTGCGCTGGCTGGACCGGGAGGGCCGGGACTACCGGCTCGGGATGCGGATGCTGGAGCTGGGAGCCCTGGCCTCGCACCACAACCGGCTGCGCAGAGCGGCGCTGCCGCATCTGCACGCGCTGCACGAGTCGACCGGGCATGTGGCGCACCTCGCCGTGCTCGACGGGCCCGAGGTGGTGTATCTGGAGCGGATCGGCGGGGCCCAGGACGGGAGCGTGCCTTCACGGGTGGGCGGCCGGCAGCCGGCGTACTGCACGGGCACGGGCAAGGCGATCCTCGCGTTCAGCGAGGTCGCGCTCGTCGCCGAGGTCGTGCGGGCGGGGCTGCGGCCGCGCACGGCCCGCACGATCACCCGTCCTGTGGCGTTCCGCGAGGAGCTGCGGCGGATCGGGGAGCGGGGCGTGGCGTTCGATGTCGAGGAGGCGTTCCGGGGGGTGTCGTGCGTGGCGGCGCCGCTGCGGGGCTCGGGCCGCGCGATCGCGTCGGTGTCGATCTGCGGCAATGGCACGCACCGTGAGCTGGAGCGGCTGGCGCCGGTGGTGCTGGCCACGTCCCGCGCGGTGTGGCGCTCGCTCTTCGGCCCGGGGCGCGCCGAGGCCCGGACGCGGACATCCGCGGCCCCCGCTCCCGCCCCGGCGGTGGCCTCGCCCATCGATCCGGCGGAGATGGACAACATGATGTCGTGGATGCGGTTCGCCGACTGGATGTGAGGCGGGGTCCCCGGCGTATCAGGGGACCCCGGCGTACGGCTGGTCACGGGTCAGGAGTGGGGCCGGTCCGCAGGGGCGGACGGCGGGGCAGGTCAGGAGTAGCTGATACTGATCCGCTCGCTGGCCGGCAGCGCCTGGCAGGCCAGGATGTAGCCTTCCGCGCGGTCCTCGTCGTCCAGGACGTCGTCGTGGGCCACCGAGACCTCTCCTTCGATGACCCGGCAGGCGCAGGCGGCGCAGGCGCCTTCACGGCAGGAGTACGGGGCATCGACTCCTGCGGCGAGCAGGGCGTCGAGCAGCGGGGTGGTGGCGCCCCAGGCCACCCGGTGGGTCTCGCCGTCCAGCTCGACCACCGCCTCGGCGCCTTCACCCTCCGGCCCCGCGGGCTCCCCCGCGGGCTCCCCCGCGGGCCTGGCCGGGACCGTGCGGAAGACGTCCCCGCTGAGGGAGAAGAACCGTTCCCGGTGGATGGCGGCGGGGGCGGCCCCCGCCGCGCGCAGGGCGGCGTCCACCGCGTCCATGAAGGGCGCGGGCCCGCAGAGGTATGCGTGGTGGCCGGCGTAGGGGTCCAGGAGTCCGGTGAGCCGGTCCACGGTCGGCAGGCCGTCGAGCGTCTCCAGCCAGTGCAGGACGACAAGCCGCTGCGGATGGTCCCCGGCGAGGTTCCGGAGTTCGTCCCGGAAGATCACCGAGTTCGCGTCGCGGTTGGCGTACAGGAGCACGACGCGCCCCTGGCCCTGGGCCAGCGCCGCCTTGGCGAGTGAGATCACCGGGGTGACGCCGCTGCCCGCGGCCGCCAGCAGCAGATCGCCGTCCAGCGGACCCGAGCCGAAGGTGCCGGCCGGGGCCAGCACCTCCAGTTCGTCGCCCTCGCCGATGTGGTCGCAGAGCCAGTTGGAGCCGTGGCCCCCCGCCACCCGCTTCACCGTGATCTTCATCGGTTCGCCGGAGTGCGGGGAGCTGGCGAGGGAGTAGCACCGTGCGGCCACTCCCCCGTCCGGCCCCGGCAGTCTCAGCGTCAGGAACTGGCCCGGCCGGTAGGCGAGTGCGCCGTCTGCCGGGTCCAGTACAAAGGAGCGCGCGTCCGCCGTCTCGGCCACCACAGCGGTGACCCGGACCCGGTGCGTCCGGGCCCCCGGCACCTGGGGCAGCTCAGGCATCCGCCACCGCCAAACGCCCGGCGCCGACGGCCTCGTCGATGCTGTCGCGCAGGGCGGAGCAGGTGCGCATCGGATCCCGGTACTCGGCACAGACCTCCGCGGCGTCGGCCGTCCACTGCACGGAGGTGTGGGCCATGCTGAACTTCTCGCACAGGACCTGGTTGCCGCAGGCCGCGCACTCGACCGGTGTCATGTCAGCCCTCGCTCCGGTGCCGCGCCACGTTCTCGTCGACCTCGCGCTGCCAAGCCTCGGTGGCGCGGGCGGTGTCGATCTCGAACTCGAAGCGCTGTGTCATCTCGTCCTTGACGTCGGCTGCGTCCACATAGAACTGCGCGTACCAGCGGCGCAGTTGGTAGACCGGACCGTCCTCCTCCGAGAGGAGGGGGTTGTCGATGCGGGTCTTGTTCTTCCAGATGTGCACGTCCTGCTCGAAGCCGACGGCCAGCCCCTCCGATGTGAGCCGGGCCGCGTCCGCCGCCTGCTCGTCCGTCATACCGGGCAGCTTCTTGACGACCGCTCCGTACATCAGCATGAAGCTGTCGGAGTCGATCGGGTAGTGGCAGTTGATCAGCACGCTCTCCATCTCCACCTCCGCGCCGACGTCGCTCCACATGTAGTCGATCATGTAGGAGGGGCCGTGGTACGAGGCGTCGGAGCGGAGCACGCCCTCGGTGCTGAGGGTGCCGAGGTCGACGTCGCCGCGGGGCGAGCTCTCCATGTACTGGGTGGCGGTGTGCCCTTCGAAGACGTTCTTGAAGTACGTCGGGAAGCAGTAGTGGACGTAGAAGAAGTGCGCCATGTCGACGACGTTGTCCACGATCTCCCGGCAGTTGGAGTTCTCCACCCGCAGGGCCTTCCAGCTCCAGTCGCTCCACTCGTCACTGAAGGCCCCTTCGATCCGCGGGACGGTGACTCCGGGCGGCGGCGGGTTCCCCTCGGGGTCGTTCCACACGAAGAGCTGCTTGTTCTCCTCCACGGTGGTCCAGGCCCGGGTGCGGGCCCGGGGCGGCACCCGTCGCGCGTAGGGGATCCCCGCGCAGCGGCCGTTGCCGGACCAGCGCCAGTCGTGGAAGGGGCAGGCGACGGCGTCGCCCTTGACCGTGCCCTGGGCGAGGTTGCCGCCCATGTGCGGGCAGTAGGCGTTGAGGACGTGCAGGTCGCCGTCGTTTTCGCCCTGGAAGACCACGAGCCGGGTCCCGAACGCCTCGATCTCGTGCGGCTTCCCGTCCTTGAAGGAGTCGGCGAGGCCAATGCAGTGCCAGCCCCGCGCGAAGCGGGTGGGCGGCGCGGCCGCCTCGATCACGCGGACTTCTTCGCTTGCTGCGGTCATCATGTGCCTCCTTGGTGGTGGTGACGCGTCGGGGCGGGCTCCGTGGGGGGTGGGGTCAGCGGCCGGCCGAGAGTTCGAGCGCGATATCGATGAGCTGGTCCTCCTGGCCGCCGACGAGCCTGCGCTCGCCCGCGCGCAGCAGGATCTGGGCGCCGGACACTCCGTACCGCTCGGCCTGGCGGTAGGCGTGCTTGAGGAAGCTGGAGTAGACCCCCGCGTGCCCCATCAGCAGAGCGAGCCGGTCGAGCCGGCAATCGTCGTCCATCACGGGGCGTACGGCGTCCTCGGCCGCGTCGATGATCTTGAGTACGTCGATGCCGGTGCGGATGCCCATCTTGGCGCAGACGGCGACGAGCGCCTCCACGGCAGTGTTGCCGGCTCCGGCGCCGAGCCGCCGTGTCGAGCCGTCGATCTGGAGCGCTCCGGCCTGTATCGCGGCGATCGAGTTGCCGGTGCCGAGTGCGAGGTTCTCGTGGCCGTGGAAGCCGACCTGGGCGTCGTCGCCGAGTTCGGCGACGAGTGCGGCGACCCGGTCGGTCACGTCGTCCATGACCATGGCGCCGGCCGAGTCGACCACATACACGCACTGGCAGCCGGCGTCGGCCATGACGCGGCCCTGACTTGCCAGCACTTCGGGGGTGGTGGAGTGCGCCATCATCAGGAAGCCGACGGTCTCCAGGCCCATCTCGCGGGCCAGTCCGAAGTGCTGGACGGAGATGTCCGCCTCCGTGCAGTGCGTGGCGATGCGGCAGATGGCGGCGCCGTTGGCGTGGGCGGCGCGGATGTCGTCCTTGACGCCGAGCCCGGGAAGCATCAGGAAGGCGATGCGGGCCTGCTCCGCCGTCTCCACCGCGGTCTTGATCAGGTCCTGTTCGGGAGTGTTGGAGAAGCCGTAGTTGAAGGAGGAGCCGCCGAGTCCGTCGCCGTGTGTGACCTCGATGACCGGGACCCCGGCGCCGTCGAGTGCGGTGACGATCGACCGTACGTGCTCCACGGTGAACTGGTGGCGCATGGCGTGCGATCCGTCACGCAGGGAGGAGTCGGTGACGCGGATGTCGAGCGTGTCCGAGTAGGGCATTGGTTACTCCTCAGCGGCCGGGCGCGAGGAGCGCCTTGGCGAACTCCTCGCCGACCTTGGTGGCGGCGGCGGTCATGATGTCGAGGTTTCCGGCGTACGGCGGGAGGTAGTCGCCCGCGCCCTCCACCTCCAGGAAGACCGCGACGCGGGCCATGCCGCCGCTCTCCGGGGTGGGGTCGTCGAACTGCGGCTCGGAGCGCAGCCGGTAGCCCGGCACGTACGAGGCGACGTCCTCGGCCACCTGCTTGACGGAGAGGGCGATGGCGTCGCGGTCGGCGTCCTCGGGGATGGCGCAGAAGACGGTGTCCCGCATCATCACGGGCGGGTCGGCCGGGTTCAGGATGATGATGGCCTTGCCTCGGTCCGCGCCGCCGATGTCCTCGATGCCGCGGGCGGTGGTCCGGGTGAACTCGTCGATGTTGGCGCGGGTTCCCGGTCCTGCCGAAACGGAGGAGACGGACGCAACGATCTCGGCGTACCGGACGGGGACGATCCGCGAGACGGCGTACACCATGGGAATCGTGGCCTGACCGCCGCACGTGATCATGTTGACGTTCGGCTGGTCGAGATGGGCGAGCAGGTTCGCGGGCGGTACGACGGCCGGGCCGACGGCGGCCGGGGTGAGGTCGATGGCGCGGATGCCGAGTTCGGCGTAGCGCGGGGCGTTGGCCCGGTGCACGGCTGCCGAGGTCGCCTCGAAGACGAGGTCGGGCTTCTCGTCCCCGTCGAGCAGCGCTCCGACTCCGTCGGGGCTGGCCTCGATTCCGGCGGCGCGGGCGCGGGCGAGCCCTTCGCTGGCCGGATCGACGCCGATCATCCAGCGGGGTTCGATGTACGGGGACCGCTGGAGCTTGTAGAGCAGGTCGGTCCCGATGTTGCCGGAGCCGACGATGGCGGCGGTCGCCTTGGTCCTGTTGGTCATCATCACCTCAGATGAAGGAGAGCGAGACCGGGCCGAGCCCGGTGAAATCGGCTGTGTAGGTCTGGCCCGCCTCGACGTCGACGGCCCTGGTGCAGGACCCGGGCAGCACCAGATGGCCCTTCTTCAGCGGGACGCCGAAGCGGGCCACGGTGCGGGCCAGCCAGGCGACGGAGGCGGCGGGGTCGCCGAGTACGGCGTCGCTGCGGCCGGCGGCGATCTGTTCGGGGCCGCGGCGCAGCACGGCGTCAATGGCCTTGAGGTCCAGTTCGCGCGGGTCGCGGCCGTCGCCGGTGACGTATCCGGCGGACGAGGCGTTGTCGGCGACGGTGTCGGCGATGGAGATGCGCCAGTCGGCGATCCGGCTGTCGATCAGCTCGATGGCGGGGACGACGCGTTCGGTGGCGGCGAGTACGTCCGCCGTGGTGCAGCCCTCGCCGGGCAGGTCGTCGCCCAGGACGAAGCCGACCTCGACCTCGATCCGGGGCGCGCAGTACCGGTCCACGGGGACCGGCCGGTCATCCGACAACCGCATGTCGTCCAGGAGGTGGCCGTAGTCGGGTTCGTCGACGCCCACCATGCGCTGCATGACGGGCGAGGAGAGACCGACCTTGTGACCGTGCACGGCTGCCCCGCCGGCGACCCTGCGGCCGATGCCGAGCAGCTGGATCTCGTAGGCGTCCTCGGTGCCGATTCCCGGGAACAGCTCGGTCAGCGGGGCGATGGGCCGCCGGTCGCGCTCGGCCGCGCCGAGCGCGTCCGCGGCGGTCTGCCGTTCACTGGCCGTGAGCATGGGCGGTCCTCCGCAAGGGTGGTGGGACTGAAGGGTGGTGGGACGGGGGGGTAGTTCGACTCGGGGGTCGTGCAACACGAGTGATGCAACACGGTGGTGAAGCACGGGTGGGGCAACACGGTGGTGCGACACCGGTCGTGCCGCAGGTGGTGCAACACCGGTCGTGCCGCAGAGGTGGTGCAACACCGGTCGTGCCACACAGGTGGTGCAACACCGGTAGTGCCACACGGAAAGTGGGACTGCGCCGAGGCTAGGCCGCAGGCCCCGGCGCGGCCGAGCGGCTGCTCCCGCTCAGTGGGAAACCCGTGCGGTCCGGTCGGTGTCCCGGGGCGGCGGACGTCGCCGGGGCCGCTGGTGTTCCCGCAGGCCGCGGGCGTATGACGGCTCTGTGGGGGCTTCGGCCGTCGCGGCCGGGGCAGGGTCGCGGGCGCGCCGCGCGACAACCCCACCGGCAGCACCTCCCCCGTTGAGCGGATCCGCTGCTACCTTCCCGTCCAGCATCCGTCCACCGCACCGGACGGAGCAGCGGAGACGCCTGTTCACCCCCCTCCGGACTGACGTCGGCCACCGCTGCCCGAGCGGGACTTCACCGTTCACGGATGCGGCCCCCGGCCGCCGGAGCCATGGACGGCCCCGGGCGGCTCCGGAGGCCGCCGCCCACAACGGGGCGCGGCCCGGCCGCACTGCCCGACGCGGCCGGGGCCCGGCTCCGGTCTCCGGCCGGATCCCTCACACGTATCCCTGCCCACGCCCTCTGGGAGTTGTTCCGATGCGCCGTACCCGAAACCCGGACCGAAACCGGGCCATGACCCGCGTCGCCACCGTCGTGCTCAGCACGGCCCTGGTGCTCACCGGGTGTTCCCACCCGTCCCACACAGCCCACCCGTCGCACACCGCGCGCCCGGGATCCACCCAGGCCGCCGGAGCCGCGGCGCCGACGGCACCGGACGCCCGGCACATCGCGCTCAAGGGCGCGGTCAACGTCCGTGACCTGGGCGGATACTGGACCAGCGACGGCAAACAGCTGCGCTACGGGGCCGTGTTCCGCGGTGACGCACTCGGTAAGCTCACCCCGGCGGACCTCGCCGTGACAGCGAAGCTCGGTCTGAAGTCGGTCGTGGACTTCCGGCTCCCCGTCGAAGTCAGGACCGACGGCGCCGACCGGCTCCCCAAGGGGGCGGCCGCCATCACGCTGCCGATCGACGACACCGGACTCTACGAGCAGACGACGGCAGCCATCGGCAGCAAAGACCCGGCCGAGCAGCAGAAGGCGCTGGGCGACGGGAAGGGAGCGGAGACGATGCGGCGGATCTACCGCACGTTCGTCGCCGAGGCGGGGGCCCGCCAGCAGTTCGCCAAGGTGCTCCGGACCATCGCGGACGGCAGGGGGCTGCCGCTGCTCTACCACTGCACGTCCGGCAAGGACCGTACCGGGTGGATGAGTTACGTCCTGCTGCGCGCGGTAGGTGTGCCCGCCAGTACGGCCGAGGCGGACTATCTGCTCTCCAACGACATCCGCAGGACCGCCGACCTCAGGACCCGCGATGGTCTGAAGAAAGCGGGGATCATGCGGGACCCTCGGCTGATCGTTCCGCTGCAGGAGGTCCGCAAGGACTATCTCGGCGCCGCGCTCACCGAGGCGGACCACCGGTACGGCGGTTTCGACGCCTATCTCTCGAAGGGGCTCGGCCTGGATGCCGGGACGCTGCACAAGCTCCGTACGAGGCTGCTGAAGTAACGACCGCCCCGCCGGATCGCGGCGCCCGGCACCCCGTGCCGGTCAGGCCCTTGCTTCCTTCGGCAGGCCGAGGACCCGCTCCGCGATGATGTTGCGCTGGATCTCGTTCGAGCCGGCGTAGATCGTGTCGGCGCGGGAGAAGAGGAACAACCGCTGCCAGTCGTCGAGATCGTACGGTGCGCCATCCGCAAGCATCCCGTCGGCGCCGCAGACGTCCATCGCCACCTCACCGAGCTCCCGGTGCCAGGTCGCCCAGTAGATCTTGCCGATGGATGCCTCGGGCCCGGGAGCTCCGGCGGCCGCGCCGTCGAGCATCCGCAGCGCGTTGAACCGGATGATCTCCAGACCGGTCCAGGCCCGGGCGAGCCGGTCGCGGAGGAGGGGGTCGTCGGCGGCGCCGTTGCGGCGCGCCAGACCGATCAGCGCTTCCAGCTCACGCCGGAATCCGACCTGCTGGCCGAGGGTGGAGACGCCGCGCTCGAAGCCGAGGGTGGCCATGGCCACCTTCCAGCCGTCGCCGGGTTCGCCGACGACGTTGTCCGCGCCGGTGCGGGCCGCGTCGAAGAAGACCTCGTTGAATTCGCTGGTGCCGGTCAGCTGGGCGATGGGCCGGACCTCGACCCCCGGCTGGTCCATGGGCACCAGCAGATACGAGAGACCCTCGTGCCGCCGCTTACCCTGCCCGGTGCGGGCGACCAGGAAGCACCACTGGGACTCATGGGCCAGCGAGGTCCAGATCTTCTGCCCGGTGACCGACCAGCCGTCCGCGTCCCGCTCGGCGCGGGTACGGACGTTGGCCAGGTCCGAACCCGCATCGGGTTCGCTGTAACCCTGGCACCACAGCTCATCGACGGACCTGATCCCCGGAAGGAAGCGGGCCCGCTGTGCGTCCGTACCGAAGGCGATGAGGGTGGGGCCGAGCAGCTGTTCGCCGATGTGCCCCACCCGGGCGGGGGCGTCGGCCAGTGCGTACTCCTCGTGAAAGGCGACCTGTTCCTCCAGGGTCGCGCCGCGTCCGCCGAACTCCCGCGGCCAGCCGACGCAGGTCCAGCCCGCGGCGGCCATGTGCCGTTCCCAGGCGAGCCGTTCGGCGAACGCCTCGTGCTCCCGGCCGGGTCCGCCGCGGCCCTTGAGCGCGGCGAACTCTCCGGTGAGCCCGGACCGCAGCCATGTACGGAACTCCGAGCGGAACTTCTCGGTACTGCTCATGACACCTGCACCTGCCAAACGATCGCTGGGGAGAAGGGGGCCGGCCACCGACCGGTGCCGCGCCCGTGCTCGGGTGGGCCGGCTGCGCCGACGTCAGGCAAGGCGCTCCGCCCCGGGCCCGCGCGGTCCGACCACCGCCCCGGCGATACGGTCGCGGTGCCCGGCCGGTGAGCCGAAGAGCTGGGACGAGCCGTGGGCCCGCTTGAAGTAGCGGTGGGCGTCGTGCTCCCAGGTGATGCCGATCCCGCCGTGGAGTTGGATCATGTCCCCGGCCACCGCCGAGAACGCCTCGGAGCACGCGGACTTGGCGACGGCCGCGTACCTGGACAGGTCCGGTGAGCCGACCGCCGCCGCCCAGGAGGCGCCGAGGGCGGCGGAACGGGCGGACTCGACGCGTACGAAGGCGTCGGCGAGCCGGTGCTTCACGGCCTGGAACGAGCCGATCGACCGGCCGAACTGCACCCGGTCCCGCACATGGGCGACGGTGAGTTCGAGACAGCGTTCCGCCGCGCCGACCTGTTCCGCGGCGAGCGCGGTACAGGCCAGGTCTCGTACGTGGGCGAGGATCCGGTCACCGTCCGCACCGACGGCGCGGGCCTCGGCTCCGGCGAAGGTCAGCCTCGCCTGCGGCCGGGTCAGGTCCATAGTGGTGTGCGCCTCGCGGCTGACACCGTCAGCTCCGGACGGGACGTGGAACAGTGCGAGTCCGGCTTCGGTACGGGCGGCGACCAGCAGCACACCGGCACCGCCACTGCCACCGGCCCCGTCCAGGACATGGTCCTTGACGCCGGTGATCCGCCAGCCGCCGGCGCCGCGTACGGCACGGGCCCGCACGGCTTCCGGCCGCCATGACCCGTTCTCCGCCCAGGCGAGCGCCCCGGTGGTGCTGCCGTCCGCCAGTGCGGGCAGCAGTCCGGTGTCGCCCGCGGCCAGCAGCGCCTGGGTGGCGAGGACCGCGGATCCCAGATACGGGACCGGGGCGAGCGTCCGTCCCAGCTCCTCCATGACCACATGGACCTCGACAGGACCGCACCCCGCTCCGCCGTACTCCTCAGGAACGGCGAGCCCCGCCACTCCGATCTGCTGGGTCAGCGGCCCCCAGGCCGCGGCCCCTTCGTGCCGGGCCAGCAGCGACCGTACGGCCGTGCGCAGTTCCTGGTGCTCTTCGCCGAATCTCATCGGCTCTCCCCTTCCGGCTGACCCTTCGCGCCGGTCTGTTGGACGTGCCGCGCGGCGCGGGGTGCGGCCTGGCCGTCGTGTACTGCCTCGCCGTCGCGGACTCCCCGGCCGTCACGACCTGCCTGCCCGTCCTCCTTGGCCGCGCGCCGCAGTTCGGCCTTGAGGATCTTGCCGCCGGCGTTGCGCGGCAGCTCCGGTACGACGTGGAAGCGGCGCGGGACCTTGAAGTTGGCGAGCCGCTCCCGTGTCCACGCGGTGAGTTCGGCCGGGTCGGGGTGCTGCCCGTCCTCAGTGACGAGATAGGCGACGCCGACCTCGCCGAGCCGTTCGTCGGGGGCGCCGACCACCGCGGCCTCACTGATGAGTTCGTGGCCGCGCAGGACGTTCTCGACCTCGGCGGGGTAGGCGTTGAAGCCGCCGACGACGTACATGTCCTTGAGCCGGTCGGTGATCGAGAGGTAGCCGCGTTCGTCGAGTACGCCGATGTCGCCGGTGTACAGCCAGCCGTCGCCGTCCAGGATGCGGGCGGTGGCCTCCGGATCGTCGAGGTATCCGAGCATGACCTGGGGGCCGCGCACGGCGATCTCCCCCGCACATCCCGGGGGCAGGGCGCCGTCGTCCGGTCCGCCGGGGCCGATGATGCGGATCTCGGTTCCGGGCAGCGGCAGGCCGACGGAGTGCGAGACGCTCCACGCGTCGGCGTCGACGGGGCAGACCGCGACGACGCCCATGCACTCGGTGAGCCCGTAGGCCGTGAACACGCCCGGCGCGCCCAGCCGTTCGCGTATCTCGTCGACGAGCGCGACCGGTACGACGGAGGCCCCGGTGCCCGCCAGGCGCAGCGCGTCGAGGTCGTGATCGCCGAGGTGCGGATGGCGGACCAGCCCGTGGAAGACGGTGGGCGGGGCGAGGAGCACACTGATCTGCTCGTCGGCGATCAGGCGCAGCACCCGGTCCACGTCGTAGACCGCCTCGGGGACCATGGCGACGCCGCGCAGCAGACAGGCGACGAAGCCGGCCTTGTAACCGAAGGTGTGGAAGAAGGGGTTGACCAGCAGGTAGCGGTCGCCGGGGCGCAGTGTGACGGCACGGGACCAGGCCTCGATCCCGGCGAGCACCTGCCGGTGGGTGCTCATGACGCCCTTGGGGCTGCCGGTGGTGCCGGAGGTGTAGAGGATGTCCGCGAGGTCGTCGGGTCCGACGGCCGCGGCGCGGGCCGCTCGCCGGGCCTCGGGGACGTCCCGGCCGCGCGCGAGGCAGTCGTCCCAGCTCACCGCGGATCCGGTCGCCCCGCCCCGGAGTACGACGACGGATTCGAGAGCGCCGAGGTCCTCCCCGGATTCACGCAGCATGGCCACGTAGTCGATGCCGAGGAAGCCGCGTTCGGTGAGCAGGGCGCGGGCACCGCTGCGACGGATGATGTCGGCGGCCTCGGCTGCTTTGTAGCGGGTGTTGAGGGGAACGAGCACGGCCCCGGCGGAGAGCGTGCCGAGGGCAGCCGTGATCCATTCGCGGCTGTTGGAGGCCCATACCGCCACCCGGTCGCCCGGCTCCAGTCCGTGCGCGATCACGGCGCGCGCCGCGGCGTGGACCGCCTCGCTCAGCTGTCCGAAATTCCAGCGGACCTCTCCGTCGGCAAGGGCGTCGAGACCCCCGTGCGCGCGGGCCGCGAAGTCCGCCAGCTGCGCGAGGGTGGTGGGTGGTGGCACCTGGTGTGCGCTGATGATGACCCTCCCTACTTGACGTGCGAGCGTGGCCGGTATCCAATCACACGTGTTTCGGTTAGGCATACACCTAGTAGGAACATTGGAGGCAACATGCCAACCCTCACCCCTCACCCCACCCCGGGATTCGACGACTCCATGCGGGAGGTTCTCAGCCGTTTCTGCACCGGCGTCGCGGTCATCACCGCGATCCAGGCCGACGGCCGCCCCACCGGTATGGCGGTCCAGTCCTTCTCGTCGGCCTCACTGGAGCCGCCGCTGATCTGTTTCTGCCCGGCCCTCGCCTCGACGACCTGGCCGCACATCCGCGAGGCCGGCCGGTTCGCCGTGAACATCCTGGCCGCCGAACAGCAGCCCCTGTGCAGGCAGTTCGCGGTAACCGGCCAGGAGAAGTTCCAGGACGCCGGGTGGCGGCCGGGCGCCAACGGCGCACCTCTGCTCGACGGGGCACTGGCCACCGTCGAGTGCGATCTAGAGGGCACCTTCCCCGGCGGCGACCATCTGATCGCGCTCGGCCGGGTCACCGCGCTGGAGCGGCACGGTGACGCCGAGCCGCTGCTTTACTTCAGGCGGGGCTACGGCCGCCTGCGCTCCAACTCCTCCAGGTCCGCGAGCATCGAGTCGGCCAGGTCACGCTCCGACGCGTAGTACCGCTCGGCCCACTTGAGGGTGAGCGTGGGATACAGCCACGCCTCCTCCGACTTCGCCCCTGCGATGTCGACCTCGGCGCGCTGCCGCATCTTCTCCGCGTACTCGCGGTGGGTGCCGAGGACATCGCGCATCTGCTGGGTCTCCAGCAGGTGGCCGAGCCAGATCCGCAGCATGACGCCGTGCTTGAGCACGGGGGGCTCGACGGGCGCCTCGCGCGCCCAGGTCTGCACCGCGTCCATCCCCTCAGGGGTGATCGCGTAGATGCGCTTGTCCCGGTTGCCGGTCTCCTGCGCGACCATCCGGGAGGTCACGTAGCCGACCTTCTCCAGCCGCTTGAGCTCACCGTAGATCTGCGAGAACGACGGGCTCCAGTAGAAGAACCTCAGCGACCAGTCCGACCACTTCTTGAGGTCGTACCCGGACAGCTCCTCACCGAAGGAGAGCAACCCGAGCACGGCCCAGCTGGTCGCCGGGAGCGCCGGCCTGCCGGGCTCAGAGCCCTGCTGACCGCCTCGTTCGCCGCCCTGTTCACTGCTCGTCCGCTTCTCCGTCACGCCCGGCAGTCTACGGTCCGGCCACGTCCGGCCGGACCCCTGCGGCCTTTCCAGCCACCGTCCCACCCCCACCCCTTCCGTCGGTCATTTATGCCTGATAGAAGTATTCCTAATCGAAATACTCCGGAGGCATCCCGTGAAGTTCTCCATGATCTTCGAGGCACAGCTCTCGAACCCGACCCCAGAGCGTGAACGCCAGGTCATCAACGACTGCGTCGATCAGGCCGTGTATGCGGAGGAGATGGGCTTCGACCGGATCTGGGCCGTCGAGCACCACTCGCTCTCGCAGTACGCGCACATGAGCGCGTCCGAGATCTTCCTGACCTGGGTCGCCGCGCGGACCTCCCGCATCCGTATCGGCCACGGCGTCGTCACGATGCCCTTCGGCTACCAGCACCCGGTCCGGGTCGCCGAGCGCGCGGCCATGCTCGACGTGCTCTCCGGCGGGCGGGTCGACATCGGCTCCGGGCGCGGCGCCACGCAGCAGGAGATGTCCATGTACGGGGTACGCCCCGAGGACACCTATCCGCAGATGGAGGAGGCGCTGCGGATCTTCTCCAGCGCCTGGCGCGAAGAGCAGTTCGAGTGGCACGGCTCGATCGACATCGGCCCGGGCGCCGTCCTGCCCCGCCCGGTGCAGGACCCCCACCCGCCCCTCTTCATGGCGTGCAGCAAGCACGACACCCTCAAGCTCGCGGCCGAACTGGGCATCGGCGCCCTGGTGATGGGCTTCGCCGGGGCCGACGACGTGCGCACGATGCGCGCGGTGTACGACGAGGCCATCGCCGCCAGGAGCGGCGAGCAGTGCGTGTCGACCGAGGTCAACGACCACTTCTCGGCGCTCTGCCCGACGATCGTCCTCGACGACGCGGAGCGTGCGCTGCGCATCGGCACCCGGGGCCAGCGCTTCTTCGCCGAGTCCATCGCGCACTGGTACGGGAACTCGCCCGCACCCACCGGCGACGACGAGGACGAGGACCACGTGGCGCTGATGGCGCGCGACCGGGAGGAGCTGGTCGCCAGGCTGCACGACGCCAACATCCCGGCCCGCCCCGTCGACACCGGCACCTTCAACGCGGACCACGCCTACGGCACCGCCGACACAGCCATCGCCTATGTCGAGAAGCTCCGCCGGATCGGGGTGGACGAGGTGATGTGCCTCATCCAGATGGGCACGGTGCCGCAGGAGGCGTGCATGGAGACAATCCGCCAGTGGGGCGAGACGGTCATCCCGCACTTCCGGGCCCTGGACGGCGAGAAGTGACCGCCCCCACAGCCGCGGGCGCGGCAGCGGACGGCGTACGACTGGACGGCAAGGTGGCGCTGATCACCGGGGCCGGCCGGGGCCAGGGAGCTGTCGAGGCACGGCTGTTCGCCGAATCCGGCGCACGGGTCGTGATCACCGACGTCCGGGAGGAAGAGGGCCGCGAGGTCACCGCCGGGCTGGGCGAGGCGGCAGTGTTCGTCCCGCACGACGTGACGGACGCGGCGAGCTGGGAGACGGCGGTCGCCACGGCCGTACGGAGTTTCGGGCGGCTGGACATCCTCGTCAACAACGCCGCCCTGTGGCGGACGGCGCCGGTCGACACCGAGACGCAGGAGACTTTCGAGCTGCTGTTCCGGGTGAATCTGCTGGGCCCCTTCCTGGGCATCAAGGCGGTGATCCCGGCCCTGCGGAACGCGGGTGGCGGGTCCATCGTCAACATCTCGTCGACCGCGGGTCTGGTGGGCATCGCCCAGCACGCGGCCTACGGATCGAGCAAGTTCGGGCTGCGCGGACTCAGCAAGCACGTCGCCCTCGACCTCGCGTCCGACCGCATCCGGGTCAACTCGGTGCACCCGGGGATGGTCGACACCCCGATGGTCGCGCGGGCGCTGGGCGAGGACGCCGGGCAGCGGGAGCACCCGCGGGTGCCGCTGCGGCGCATGGGCCGGCCGGACGAGGTCGCCGAGCTGGTCCGCTTCCTGGCCTCCGACGCCGCCTCCTACATCACCGGCGCCGAGTTCACCGTGGACGGGGGGCTGACCACCGGATGAGCCTCACTCCTGCCGCACGCCGCTTCGCCGACGCGCTGGCCCATGGTTTTCCCGACCCGGCGGACGGCCCGCTCGACGTCGCAGCCCTGCGCAGAGCCTCGTCGGCAGGACCGGCGCGCGGGCTCCCGGAGATCGCGCGGGTGAGCGACGCGTCCGTACCGGGGCCGCCGGGCGCCCCGCCGGTACCCGTACGGATCTACGAACCCGATCCGCAGGGCGCGGACGGCGACCGGCCGCTCATCGTCTTCTGCCACGGCGGCGGCTGGGTGATGTGCGGCCTGGACACGCACGACGGACTCTGCCGTGAACTCGCCTCGCGCACCGGCGCGTTGGTGGTTTCGGTCGACTACCGGCGCGCACCGGAGCACCGCTTCCCCTGTGCGCCGCTCGACGCGTACGCCGTCACGGAATGGGCGGCCGGGCGCGCCCGTGAACTCCGCTGCGACCCGTCACGGCTGGTCGTCGCCGGAGACTCGAGCGGGGGCAATCTGGCAGCGGCCGTCGCCCTGATGGCACGGGACGCGGACGGGCCGGCCATCGCCGCCCAGCTCCTGGTCTACCCGGTACTCGACGACCGGCTGGAGACCGCTTCCGCCACCGAGTACGCCGCCGGGTTCTTCCACACCACCGCCCATATGCGCTGGTACTGGGACCAATACCTCGGACCGGACGGCGACGGCGCGGACCCCCGCGCCTCGCCGGCGCGCGCCGCCGACCTGGGCGGGCTGCCCCCCGCGCTGCTGATCCTGCCCGAGTGCGACCCGCTGCGCGACGAGGGCCGGGCCTACGCGGAGCGGCTGCGTGAGGCGGGCGTTCCGGCCGAAGTGCGGGTGGAGCGCGGTATGTTCCACGGCTTCCTCGGTGCGGCCGGTGTCCTGCCGGAGGCGGACGCGGCGCTCGGCGCGGCGGCCCGGTGGCTGCTGGCGGTCTGACAGGTCCGGACCGCCGCGACGCCTCCCCACCGGAAAAACAGGGAGGCGTCGCGGCGGGGCCCGGCCTGCTGACTGCCGGAGGACGGACTGCGCCGCCCGCCTGCCCGCTGCGGCTCGGGCCTTCCGTTCGGATCAGGCCGGATCAGCGAGCGGGGTCTGATGCACTGCGCTCGCTTCGCTCACTTCGTCTCGAGAGGGTAGGGGAAGGGCACGCAGCGTGAACCGGTGCTTCGGCGGGTGCGGCTTTGGCATTCTGGGGGAACGGACGAGGGTGGGCACGGATGGGGGGCGGTGATGACGGATGGGCCCGGACGAGTTACAGGAAGCGCCTGAGGGCGGCGATCGGCCGATGAAGGTCTTCGTGAGCTACTCGCGGCGTGACTTCCATTCCGCGGAAGCGGTGACCGCGGCGCTGTGGGCGCACGAACCGTTGGATCCCTGGTTCGATCTGCAGCGGCTGCGCCCGGGGATGGACTGGGAGGTAGCGTGGGACGACGCGCTGGAGACGGCCGATGCGCTCCTGCTGCTGGCCTCGCCCTCGGCGATTGCCTCCGAGTACGTTCGCATGGAGTGGGGCAGGGCGCTGGAGCGCGGGATCCCGGTGTACGTCGGCGTGACTGCGGGCACCGATGTGCCGCCGGAGCTAGACGCTTCTCCCGTGCACGACCTGCGCGTCCGTTTCTGGCAGCGGATGCACGCGCTCGGCGAGGAGATTGTCAGAACCGGGGCACAGTGTGGCAGTGAGCCGGCTGGCGACGAGTCCAGGCCGGGGCGGCCGGTGCCGCAGCGACCGTCGCAGCGATTGCCGCGACTTCGGGTGCCCGCCTCGATAGCCGGGTTCGTGGTCTGCGCCGCGACCATGGGCGTCGCCCTGGTGTGGGCGAGTGTGCTCATGATGAGGCTGGACATCTCGGTGGGGCATCTTGCCGGGAGCCCTTTCGGCGAGCCGTCCCGGCTGTTGCACAGCAACTCGCTGAACGGGCTTCGCCTGCGCCACTGGCACCAAACGCAATACCGCCTCCTCACGCTGACCGCGATGATGGCCCCGTTCGGGCCGGCGGTGCTGGCTGTAGCGGTCGGCCTCGCGCGGCGGAGCTGCGGCTGGGTCTCGCTCGTGGTTACGGTCGGTTGCGCCGTGACTGTGTTGGCGGCGTGCGGCTACAGCGTCAGGGCACTCCTCTCCCCGCCGGACATCGGTGATCCCACGGTGGCGAGGCAGATCTGGCCCACTCCGGCGGCGGTGACCGAAGAGGCAGCCGCCGTGACCCGGCTCCTGACCGTTGCAGCCGTGGCCGCGGCGGTCTGCCTGGGCTGCGCGTTGTGGTCCCGGTGGTTCTACCTTTGGCTGCCCGCCGGACTGGGCGTCGCCTACCAGCGCCGCCGCGCCACCGAGGTCCCGTATGCAGCTTCGGGACCCAGGCGGAGTCCCCTCCGTCCGAGTCGGAACCCGGGACTACGGCCCAGGTGGCGGGAGATCCGGCAGTCAGTTCGTGAGCCCCAGCCGGGAGTGCAGTGGCGCGGCAAGAACTGGCGGTTCCTTCTGGAGTGGCTGGTGCTGTGCAGGCGGAACGGGGTCGGACGGGGCCGACCGGTCGGGAATGTTGTCCTGCAGGTGCAGTGCCTGGCGCGTGCCGACGAGCCCATAGCTGAACTCCTGCGCACGGCCCTCCAGCTGGCAGGCGTCGGGGCGAGCTCTGAGACGGGCGCTGACACGCGCACTGAGACCGTCGCACCGAGCGCGGGCTGGTCGTTTGTTCTCGTCAGCTCACATGTGGACTGGGTGGATGTGGCGGAGGCCACCAGGGAAGGGGCACCGCGTACGATCTGCGTGCTGCTGGACCAGGTGGACGTACCCGACGACACCAAGGAGCTGAGGCGCTATCAGTGGCTGGATTTCCGTGAACAGCGACCGGAGCATCTCTACGCCCTGGTCGCCGCGGTGAGCCGGCCCGACTCCGAGCCAGGTATGGCGGACCCCGTGCCCGTCCCTGTCGTCGCCGACCGGTTCCGGGCCCCGCTTCCGGCGCGTGGGCTCGTTTCCATGTTCCGGATGGCCGCGGCGTTCGCTCCGGGGTTCGCCCTGGCGCGACTGTTCTTCGCGCCGACGAGTCCTCAGAGCGCGGCCCTGACTGTTCTGGCTGTGGCTTCGGCGGCGGTACTTCTCCGGATGGCCGGCCGACTGGCCGCCCGGCGCCTGACGCCCGCCCAGCTCACCCGTTCTCATACGGTTGCTTTGACACTGGCGGTGCTCTGGTGCGCGACGGGCGCCTCGATTCTATGGACCCCGGTTCTGCTCCCAGGAGGCGTCGCCCAGACTTTCCTGCCCAAGGACCAGCCCGGTGCGGGGCTGCTCGTCGTCGGCCTCGTGGCATTGCTGTGCGGGTACATTGTTGCCCTCGTCCTGGCGCCGCTCCCGTTTCTTTCTCCCACTCACAGTTCCTGGCTCCCCAGGGCCAAGGCGATGCGGCCCCGGCGACCGCTGGGTGCGGCACTTACTTCCTGGGATGGTTACACCCTGCTGCTGGCCTGGCTCCTCTTCTCGTTCGGTACGTTGCTCTATATGAACTATGTGCAGGTCAATGTCGATTTGTAGGGCGGCACGCGACGTGGACGGCGTACTGACGGATCCCGCGTTCGACTACGAAGCGATGCCGGAGCACGCGCCGTAGGTCCTCGCCTGCGAAAAACCGGCTCGAACGGCCCAGCTCACCAACGTAAAGCGTCAACACGGCCTCCCGTCAGTAGACTTGAGCCGCACAGATCCGCCCACACAGCTCCATACGCTGTGTGCTCATCGAGTCACCTCCGAAAGATCGGTGACCGTCAGGGCGGAGCATCGTGCTGAAGAACCTCGGACGCACGCTTTCCGAGCTCGGCCGTTTCGCGGCAGCGACCGACTACCTGACTGCAGCGCTCGCCGTCTGCCGCGAGTTCGACGATCCGATCCGCGCAGCGGAGGCGCTACGGCACGCGATGAGGGCCCCCATCGCCCAAAGACGCCCGCCGGCCCCGACAGCTGACCGGCCCACCATCACCACTTACGGCTCCACGGTTGGTACGTGCTCATCCACGCTGTCATGGCAGCGGCGCGGAACCTGCGGTTTCTATTTCCCGGCAGTCCGCACGAGCCGTGATCGTGGCAGGCTTCGGGGGACGGAGCGGTCCAGGGGAGGAACTTGTATGAGGGTCCTGGTGGACCGACGTGACGCAGGTCGGGCCATACCGGATGCTGGCCGAACTGGGCCGGGGCGGGATGGGCCGGGTTCTGCTCGGCAGCGCTCCGGACGGTCGGCTTGTCGCGGTCAAGGCCGTCCACGACAGCTTGGCCGAGGATGAAGGGTTCCGGGAGAGATGCCGCCGTGAGGTGGCGGCGTCCCGCAGGGTGTCCGGCGCCTACACCGCGCCGGTCGTCGACGCCGACGCTGATGCGCCGACGCCCTGGCTGGCCTCGGCGTTTGTGGCCGGGCCGTCGTTGCAGCGAGCCGTCGACGAGGGCGGCCCGCTGCAGGAGGAGGCGGTGCTGAGGCTGGCAGCCGGGCTGGTCACGGCGCTCGGCGAAGTCCACGGGGCCGGCTTGGTGCACCGGGACCTCAAACCCGCCAATGTGCTGCTCGCCGAGGACGGCCCCAGAATGATCGACTTCGGCATCGCCCGAGCCTTCGACGTGGCGACGGGCGGCAATCGGCTCACGCAAACCGGATGGCTGATCGGCTCCCCACCGTACATGTCCCCGGAACAGGCCGAGGGGCGCGAACTCAGCCCGTCCGGCGACGTGTTCTCGCTCGGTGCCGTGCTGGTCATGGCCTGCACCGGTGCGAGCCCGTTCGCCGCGGCCTCTGTTCCGCAGGAGTTGTACCGCGTGGTGCACGCCGAGCCCGACCTGGCCACGCTGCCGTCGCGCGTACGCCAGATCGCGGCTGCGTGTCTGGCCAAGGCCCCGGGCGCCCGGCCCGACCTGGCCGGGTTACGCGAGATGATCGGTGAGCTCACTCCCTCCGCGCGGCCCTGGCCTGCCACGGTGTGTGCCCTGGCCGACGACCAGCGCGCCGAGATCGACCGTTTGCTCAGCTGGGCGCAACGGGCAAGCGACGGCGCCGCCGAACAGGTCGCCGTCCAGACAGCCGACATGCCGACCCCGGCCGGCACACGAGTCCTCACTGGCCCGCCGCTCGCACCGGACGATCCTGGCAACCCCCGCGACTCCGAGGATCAACTTGCCGCTGCCGCGCCCCCGGTACCGGGAACCCCCGGGCGGGCCCGGCGCACTGCGGCCGTGGGTGCGCTGGTCTGTCTGGTCCTGCTCGCCGGGATCGTGCTGTGGACGCAGTGGCCCTCGTCCCGGGCCTGCGCGGCGGCCATGGCCGGCCACTGCGCAGGTCACGCGACCGGCCCGACGGGCTCAGCCGACGATACGGCCTCACCCAGCTCCACGGCCACGACCGGCACCGCGACGGCCAGCACCAGCCCCGCACCTGGGCCCTCGTCCTACGACAGCAGCGGCACCGACCGGACCTCGTTCACCGAAGACGCCTTGCTGCCCCGGCAGTTCACTGACGACAAGGGCATCACCTTCGCCCGAGTGGAGGGCGGGGCACGGCCCTGCGACCAGGCAGCGTCCGGCCAGGGCCCACTCAAAGGCAGCGACGTCGTGAAGGAGTTGACGGCCCACGGATGTACCCAGGTGATGACGGGGGTCTACCTTGAGCAGCCTGGCCCCAACTCCAACGCCGGCAACCCCGTTCTGGTGTCGATTCAGGTCTTCCCGTTCCCTGACGTTGCAACGGCCGGGGACATGTCCAACTACCTCAACGGCGGGGCACGCTGGAATCTCACCACATGGTGCACTCAGAGCGGCGCAGGAGCCAAGCCGTGTATCCCCGGAATCTCCCATGGTTACCGTTACGAGTCCCACCGTATGTCCCACTGCTACGTGATCGCTGCAATGGCCAACCGCACCGACCTCAGCAATGACGGCTCCATCGGCCCCTGGCTCAGCTCTGCGGTGGCCGAGGCAGCCGACTCGGCCGGCCCGCAGAACCAGGGCGGCCAGTGAGCGGACGCCTCAGCACCGGTCCCGGTTCGGCATCGTCGCAACTGGGGCCCCTCGAAGGCACCTGCCGCCACCCCACTGGTGCTCCTCGACGGGACCACGGGACAGCGGCCTACGAGCGATAACGCGGCACCCATGGTGGGAGGACTACCGAAGCCGCCTGGAGCGGGCGGCCAAGGAGGCGACCCACGCTCGTAGATCAAGCGACATGGCACTGTCACTACATGCGGCGCGGTCACACGTTCGCGGGACGGTCCGTCAGGACCGCCCCGCACCCGGACCCACCCCGTTACACTCCCCAGACCCAGACCAGTAATGGAGAAGTACGGCTGGAGTACTACGGCCGTGGGCCGATGGGCTTCTCCCCGTCGTGGACCGTGATGGCCATCGCCGGACAGATGTCCGCCGCGTCCAGGGCCCGCTCGTCCTCGGCGATGTCGCTGTTGAGGGCGCGGGCACGGTCGTGGTCGAGGGCGAACAGGTCGGGGGCGGCTCCCGCGCACATCCCCGATGCCATGCACTGGCTTCGGTCCACCTCCACATGCCATGTCATCGGCTCACCACCCGACCGGCATGACACGGGGGCCGCGGACCAGCATCTCGTCCTTCCAGACGATGTCGCCCGCGAGCCGGAGATCCGGGAAGCGGGCGGTGAGCGCGCCCAGCGCCTCCTGGAGTTCGAGCCGGGCGAGCGGGGCGCCCAGGCAGTGGTGGACCCCATGGCCGAAACCGAGGTGCTGGTTGGTGGCGCGGGAGAGGTCCAGCTTGCCCGGGGCCGAGAAACGCAGCGCGTCCCGGTTCGCCGCTCCCACCGCGACCAGGACGGGAGAGCCGGCGCGCACCAGCGTGCCGCCCACCTCTATGTCCTCCTTCGCGTACCGGGGCTGGCCCGCGCCGCTGCCCAGCGGTATGAAGCGGAGCAGTTCCTCCACCGCGCTGTCGATGAGACCCGGGCCGGACCCCAGCCGCTGCCACTCACCGGGGTGGTCCAGCAGAGTATGGACGAAGTTGGGAATCTGGCTGGCGGTGGTCTCGTGCCCGGCGACCAGGATGCCGACGCAGAGGTCGACCAGTTCGAGCTCGGACAGCCGGTCGCCGCCGTCCCTCGCCTCGATCAGCGCCGTCATCAGGTCGTCACGCGGCTCGGCGCGGTGCTGAGCGATCAATCCGGCCATATAGGCCCGGAGTTCCTCGCGGTTGGCATCGAACTCCTCGGCCGTGAGCGAACTCGTCGAGAGCGCGGCGTCACTCCAGATCCGGAACTTCGGCCGGTCCTCCTCCGGTACGCCCAGCATCCGGCAGATCACGGCGACCGGGATCGGCAGCGCGTACTCCTCTACCAGGTCGACCGGCGGTCCGGCGGCCTCCATCCTGTCCAGCAGTCCCGCGGTCAGCTCCCGTACCTGGGGGCGCAGTTTCTCGACCTGGCGCACCGTGAACGCCTTGGCCACCAGCGAGCGCAGCCGGGTGTGGTCGGGCGGGTCCATGCCCAGGATGCCGCTGTCCCTGCGTCCTTCGCCCTGGCGGGGCTCGTCGTGCTTGTACCCGTCGGCCCGGCTGAAGCGCAGGTCGCCCAGGACCAGGCGGGCCTCCTCGTAACGGGTGACGAGCCAGGCCGGTTCGCCGTAGGCCATCCGGACCTGCAGCAGTCCCGGCCGGTTGCGTACCTGTTCGTACTCCTCGGCCAGGGCGAGGCCCTCGGCTGTGTTGAAGGGATAGGCGAGAGGTTCCGTGCTGGCTGTGGTCACACTGCTCTCCTCCTTGTAAGCACTTGCTTACATACGCTAGGTCTGCATCAGGGCACCGTCAACGGCGGTATACGGCCGTTATGCTGTCGCCTCACCGAGGAGGAGCCGATCATGGAGGAACGCCCCAGCAGCGGGTCCGCCGAGCGGCGCCGTGACGCCCAGGGGACCCGGCGGCTGCTCCTCGACGCGGCGGCGAAACTGTTCGCCGAGCGGGGATACGAGGCTGCGACGGTGCGCGACATCGCCGCGGTGGCGGGGGTCAACCAGGCTCTGCTTTTCAGGTACTTCGGCTCGAAGCAGGCGCTGCTCACCGAGGTGATCGCGTCCGGGGGCCAGGAGCAGGTGCGCACGACGGCGCCGGAGCGGCTGTTCGCCACAGCGCTGCGCGGGATGCTCGCCGGTGGCGGAAAAGAGGCGGCGGACCTGCCGCTGGCCGTCTATCTGCGGTCGATCGGGACCGGTGGAGAAGCGGGCGACATGGTGAGGGCGCTGGGTGACGAGTACTCCGCGGCGCTGTCCACCCTGTCCGGCGAGGAGGACAGCCTCCTGCGTGCGGATCTCGCCATGGCGTGGCTGCTGGGGATCGGCCTGATGCGGGTCGTCGTGGCCAAGGAGCCCCTGGCCGGGGCCGCCCCGGAAGAGATCTCCCGGCTGGTGCTCAGCGCACTGGGGAGTCTGCTGGAGGACCTGGCACCCGCCGAGGACTGAGGGCCGACGACGTCAGCCGGTGCCGCCCGGCGCCGCGTGCGGACAGCCTCGCGGGGCGGTCCCCAGGGACCGCCCCGCGAGGAGTGGACGCAACGGATGTCAGCCCTTGAAGGCCGCGGTTCCGTTGGGGGTGCCCAGACCGCTCGGGCCGTCATAGCCAGCCTTGCCGGTGCACAGGTACGACGAGCCGCAGCTGCCGTTCGAGCCGCTGGTGACGTCGTAGAGCGAACCGGTGTGCGCGTACGGGAACGACGCCGGGGTGGAGCCGGACGACGGGGTGCCCGCGAGTGCGTAGACCGCTGCGATCAGCGGCGAGGACGCGCTGGTGCCGCCGAAGACCATCCAGCCGGTGCCCGGGCTGTACGAGTCGTACACGGCGACGCCCGTGTTGGGGTCGGCGACCGCTGAGACATCGGCGACCGTGCGCTTGGCGCAGCCGGTGTCCTTCTGCCACGACGGCTTCGCGTCATAGCCCGAGCAGCCCGAACCGGCTCCGCTCCACACGGACTCCGCCCAGCCGCGGCTGGTGGAGGCGGTCCTGAGCGACGTACCGCCGACGGCGGTGACGTAGCGGGAAGAGGCCGGGTACTCGGCGCCGTAGCCGCCGTCACCCGAGCTCACGGTGATGGCCACGCCGGGGTGGTTGAAGTACGAGGTGTCGTACGAGCTGTCGGAGGAGGACTCGCCGCCGCCGTAGCTGTTGGAGACGTACTTGGCGCCGAGCTTGACGGCCGTGTTCACCGCGGTGCCCAGGTTGGTCATCGTCGGCGTCTTGGCCTCCACCAGGAGGATGTGGCAGTTGGGGCAGGCCGCGCTGACCATGTCGAGGTCGAGGGATATCTCCTCGGCCCAGCCGCCGTCCGCCGAGGGCAGGGTGGAGGTGCCGGCCTGGCCGACCTTCTTGAAGCAGCCGTTGGCGGTGGTGCACGCCGGGAGCCCGTACTGCGCGCGGTACGTCCCGAGGTCGGACTCGGCCTTCGGGTCGTCATACGCGTCGACGATCGCCACGGTCGCACCCGAACCCGCGGTCGCGGAAGGGAGTTTGTACGCCGCCTGGAGCGAGGACGGGCCGAGGCCGGAGGGCGCGGCGGCGGCCGTGATGCCGCGTTCGGTGTTGGCCGTCACCGGTGTACCCGACGTGACATGGAGTGCGTTGCACGCCATCTCGTTCTTCTTCGTCGGCTCGGCACATGAGCGGGCCACCTTGACGCCCTGGGCCGATGAGCCCGAATGGGCGGGCGCCGCCTGGCCGATGGGTGCAGCCAGCGCGAGCGCGGCGGCGGCCATACCGGCCACCGCCGTGAGGGAGAGGGATCTGCGCAACAACGTTCTGCCTCCGTCTTGTGGGGGAACGAGGAGCTGTGCAAGTGCGCTTGCAGCCCGGGCCGACGGGGTTACGCGGCAGGGCGGCCACAACCTACGGTCGTCAGGAACACGTCAACAAGATGCAAAGGGGCGTCTGTACCCGCGTTTTACTCTTGAGGACTACCGATGGGGATCCCATGGCCAAAGGCTTGCCTGCAAGGGGGAGTGAACAGTCGTGACGGGGGTGACGGCTAACCGCACCTGAGCACTGGGGTGTTGGGAGCTGGTGCCGTGGAGCCCGCCGGAGGTGCTGCCCCGGTTCCATCTGATGCGGCGTCGGCCAGCGGGAGCCGTACACACAGAACAGCCGCCCGGCCGGAAGGCAGGACGGCTGACGGCTGACGGCTGACGGTCAGAGAGGTGGCCGGCGTTCAGGGCGGCCGGGGCCGGGGCGGTCGGTGGTCAGGGCGGATCGGGCGCGGTGGGAAAGATGTACTGCGCCGGTTCCTGCACGGCCCCTGCTCGGTACTCGGCTATGAGTCGGCCGGCCCCGGTGACAGGCGGGCGCCCATATCCCCAGGACGCATCGGGGTCACGGTGAACAGACCGCCGTCCGGGTCGCGCAGTGTCGCCTCCGCACCGGATGGTGTCGTCTGGCGGGCGACGAGAGTCCCGCCCCGGGCGAGCGCCGCCTCCACGCAGGCCGGCACGTCAGGCACCGGGAAGTGCACCTGCCAGTGCGGCCGGACCGCCGGGTCACTCGCCGCCTCCAGCGCCCCGGAACTGAGCCGGGCGACCACATGGCCGCCACTGCGCAGGACGACTTCCTCCTGCTCGTACTCGACCTCGCAGCTCCCCGGAAGTCCGCTGGCCCAGTCCAGCACTCCCCCGTAGAAGATCGCCGCTTCGAAGGCGTCACGGGTGCGCAGCCGCAGCCAGGCGGGCGTGCTGTCGCGCCACGCCGCCCAGCCGGACAGGAGCTGCCCCTCCCAGATCCCGAAAACCGCCCCGTCCCGGTCCGCGGCCAGCGCGCCGCGCCCCGATACGAGGGAGACCGGCCCGATGGCCACCGTGCCGCTGCGCTCCCTGATCCGTGCGGTGGCCACATCCGCGTCGGCGACAGCGAAGAACGGAGTCCAGGCGACGGCGACCTGCAGAGCGGGCGCGAGCGCACCGATCCCGGCGACCGGCGCCCCGTCCAGCAGGGCGACACTGAACTCCTCACCGAGTTTCGCGGGCCGGAACTCCCAGGACATCACCGAGGCGTAGAAGTCCTGGGCCGCGGCCAGATCCCGTGCGGTCAGGTTGACCCAACAGGGGGCCCCGGACACCGCGTCGCTCCACTCCACGCCTGCGGCATCCACCGGGATCTCCTCCTCGTCCGCCGGGAACCGTCCGCTTCCACCGCACCACGCGGGCCGCGTGTCGTCACTGCGGCGGGGCGGAAGGGCAGGGCGCCGCGACGGCGCCTCGTCCGGTCACTCCAGTCTGCCCAAACAGGACGGCCACCGCTCGTCGATCACCCGGCGGAGGGGTTCCGGAGGGGTGATCGGCGGGTGGTGGCCGCCGCAGTCGCGGGGAGGAGCGGGTCAGGCGTGCGTACCGCCGTCGATACGGAGCTCGGTGCCCGTGACGAACGCGCCGTCGTCGGATGCGAGCATGGCGATCACGCCCGCCACCGTCTCCGGCCCGGCGAAGCCCTGTCCGATGGCCGGGGAGAGCTTCGCGAGCAGGCTGAAGTCGGCGTCCGCGGGCAGGCCCGGGTCGCTGGTCATGCCCGAGGCGATCGAGCCCGGCGCGACGCACACCGCGCGCAGCCCCTGCTTGGCGTACTCGATGGCGATGGCGTGGGTGAACGACTGGATGCCGCCCTTCGTCGCCGCGTAGGCCGCCATGTACGGGTGCGCGAAGGACGCCGAGGTCGAGCTGAAGTTGACCACCACGCCCCTGCCGTTCGCCAGCAGCGCGGGCAGCGCCTCGCGCGTGACCAGGAAGGTGCCGGTGAGGTTCACCGCGAGCATCCTGTTCCAGAATTCCAGGGTCGTGTCGGCGGTGTGCGAGGACCGCAGGATGCCCGCCGCGTTGACCAGCGCGTCCAGGCCGCCCAGGTCGCTGATGGCGCCGCCGATGGCGGAGTGCACCGACGACTCGTCCGAGATGTCCGCCACGACCGTCGCGAGCCGGCTCTCGGTTCCCGCCGCGCGCGCCTGCTCACGGGTGGCGTCGAGGCCGGCCTCGACGATGTCGACGGCGACGACGGTGCCGCCCTCGGCGAGGATGCGGGCCACGGTGGCCTGCCCGATGCCCGAGCCACCACCGGTGACCAGTACGCGGCGTCCGTCAAAGCGGTTCATTGTCCCTGTCTCCGTTCCGGACTCGCCTTCGAGCCCTTCCCTTGCACGGTACGCCTTGTTGGCATGATGTGCCACACAGGCAGATCGAGCGGACCGAGGGCACCGGGACATACCCTTTGGACATGCCAGACACGTCCCGGACAGCCACCACCCGGCCCTCACTGACCGAGCGCCGCAAGGCGGCGACCCAGCTGGAGATCGCCCGCACCGCCGCCGCCCTCTTCGCCGAACGGGGCGCCGACAGCACCACCGCCGAGGACATCGCTCACGCGTCGGGGGTCGCGCTTCGCACCTTCTACCGGTACTTCCGGACGAAGGAGGACGCGGTCGCTCCGCTGCTGTCCAGCGGAGTGAAGCAGTGGATCGCCGATCTGCGCGACAGCCCGGACGATCTGCCCGTGCCCCGGGCGCTCGAACGGGCCGCACTGCGGTCGCTCACCCCCACCGACGAGGCCGAGACCCAGGCGCTGCACTGGACGCGGGGACTGATCCGCGCGATGGACACCCATCCGGCCCTGCTCTCGGTCTGGCTGCGTGTGACACACGACGCCGAGGAGGAACTCACCCCGGTACTCGCCGCGTTGGCGGGCCGTGAGGTGGACCCGCTGGAGATCCGGCTGGCCTCCGCCGCCGCCAACACCGCGATGCGTGTCGCCGTGGAGGTCTGGGCCACGACGGACGCGGCGGACCACGGCCCCGGTGGACCCGCCGAACTCGCGGCACGCTGTGTCCACGGGCTGACCGCGGGTCTGCGGCTGTGGGACGGGCCGGGCGGAGCGGCGCTCGCGGACTGACCGGGAATGAGGGTCCGGCGCGTCCCTCGCCGGGGCCCGGCCCGCCGCCGTCTCCGGCGAGTCCGTACGCACACCCGCCCGACTCCCCTCGTGCGCGCACCTTGACCGGCTGTCAGCATCTGCGCCTAAGATCCCCGCCCAGTGATCCAGTCCGCCCCACTGCCGCTAGGGAGTCGCCCCATGGACATCGGCCGACGCACGATCATCACCGCTCTCGGCGCCACCGCCGCACTCGGCGTCACGCACGGCAGCACGGCGGCGGTGCAGCGGCCGGCGGCCGCCCGGGCGCTGGCCCGGCTCCTCCCCCGCCACTGCGACCAGGTCACCTTCCGCACGGTGCCGGCCAGGGACGGCGCAGACGCCTTCCGGGTGTCCGGGACGACCGGGCGGATCCTGGTCGAGGGCACCACCCCCGCCGTGCAGCTCACCGGGGTGCACCATTATCTGAGATCGACGGCGTACGCCCACTTCTCGTGGAACGGTGAGCAGACCGGTCTGCCCCGCCGACTGCCCGGTCTGCGGAAGCCGCTGGTCAAGTCCGCGAACGTCGCTCACCGGTTTGCCTTCAACGACACCAACGACGGCTACACGGGCCCCTACAGCGGCTGGGACTACTGGGAGCACGAACTCGACGTGCTGGCCCTGCACGGCTACAACGAGGTCCTGGTCTACGCGGGCGCGGACACCGTCTACCACCGCACGTTCCAGGAGTTCGGATACGGCGACGCCGAGCTGCGGGCCTGGGTACCGGGCCCGGCCCACCAGCCGTGGTGGCTCCTGCAGAACATGTCGGGCTTCGGCGGACCGGTGTCCCAGCAGCTCCTGGACCGGCGGATGCGCCTCGCGCAGCGCATCGTCGCGCGGGTGCGCGAACTGGGCATGACGCCGGTCCTCCCCGGCTACTTCGGCACGGTCCCGCCCGGCTTCGCCGACCGCAACCAGGGCGCACATGTCGTACCGCAGGGCGACTGGGCCGGTTTCGCCCGGCCCGACTGGCTGGATCCCCGCACCGCTGTCTTCGGGCGGGTCGCCGAGACCTTCTACCGGAACCAGAGCGACCTCCTCGGCGATTCGGACATGTACAAGGCCGACCTTCTGCACGAGGGCGGCGACCCCGGGGACGTACCGGTGGGCGAAGCCGCGAGGGCGGTGGAGAAGGCCCTGCGCACCGCGCATCCCGGGGCCGTCTGGACCGTGCTCGGCTGGCAGACCAACCCCCGGCGCGAGATCATCGACGCCGCCGACCGGTCGAAACTGTTCATCGTGGACGGTCTCTCGGACCGCTTCCCGACCGTCACCGACCGCGAGAAGGACTGGGCCGGAACGCCGTACGCCTTCGGTTCGATCTGGAACTTCGGCGGACACACCACCATGGGGGCCAATACCCCCGACTGGGCGGCCCTCTACGAGCAGTGGCGCACCAGGCAGGGCAGCGCGCTCAGCGGTATCGCGCTGATGCCCGAAGGCGCCGACAACAACCCCGCCGCCTTCGCTCTCTTCAGCGATCTGCCCTGGACCGAGGGGCCGGTCTCCCTCACCGCCTGGTTCGACCAGTGGTCGGCCGAACGGTACGGGGCGCCCGACCGGCACGCGGCAGCGGCCTGGGACATCCTGCGCCGCACCGCGTACGGGACCACCCGCCGGGACAGCTGGAGCGAGGCGCCGGACGGCCTCTTCGGCGCCCGCCCCTCGCTGACCGCGCGGAGCGCCGCGGCCTGGTCGCCCGGCGGCCTCCGCTACGACACAGCCGAGTTCGCCCGTGCGCTGCCCGAACTCCTGTCGGTACCGGCCGCGTTGCGGCGCAGCAGCGCCTACCGGTACGACCTGCTCGATGTCACCCGACAGACCGTCTCCAACCACAGCCGCACCCTCCTCCCGCGGATCAAGGCCGCGTACGACGGCGCCGACAGGGCCACGTTCCGGCGGCTCACCGCTGAGTGGTTCGAGTGGATGGGGCTGCTGGAGGAGACCGTGGCCACCGACCGCCGGTTCCTGCTCGGACGCTGGATCTCCGACGCCCGGTCGTGGGGCGCGGACAGCACCGAGAAGGACCGGCTCGCCCAGGACGCGGTGTCGCTCCTGACCGTCTGGGGCGACCGCGGCGCGGCCGACGACGGCGGGCTGCGCGACTACGCGAACCGTGAGTGGGCCGGGCTGGTCGGCGGGCTCTACACGCTGCGCTGGAAGACATACTTCCAGGAGCTGGACTCGGCGCTGGCCGAGAAGCGGGCACCCAGGGACATCGACTGGTACGCGATCGAGGACGGCTGGATCCGCGACCATCCCCCGTACCGCGCGGAGCCGGCCGGCGACATCGTGCGCACCGCCCGCCGGGTCGCCGACGCCGGCCTGCGCTGAGGCGTTCCGCGGCGGCGGCCACCGCGCAAACGGAGGTCCAAGTGCCCTGCACGTATGTCCATGGCCGGGGCGGCAGGGCGCTGGCTACCGTCCGGCCATGCCCAGAGAACTGCTGCGAACGAAGGCCGTACTGACCATGCTGGCGGCCGCCGTCGCCGGTCTGGCGCCCACCGCTGCCGCCGCCCAGCACCACACGGGCACCACCTATTACGTGGACTGCCGCGACGGCAGCGACAGCGCCCCGGGCACCGGCGCGGCCCGCGCCTGGCACAGCCTCGCCAAGGCCTCCCGGGCCTATGTCCCCGGGGACCAGCTGCTGCTGCGGCGCGGGCGCAGCTGCACGGGGTCGCTCGCCCCCACCGGCTCGGGCACGGCCGCCGAGCCCATCAGGCTCGGCGCGTACGGCACCGGGGCCAAGCCGCACATCGAGGGGGCCGGCGCACGCGCCGCGGTCCTGCTGCGCGACTCCGAGGGCTGGGAGGTGCGCGACCTCGACCTCTCCGACACGGGCCCGGCGACGACCACGGACCGCCGGGCCGGACTGCTCGTCCTGCTACGGGACTTCGGCGTCGGCCACCACTACGTCGTCGACGGCGTGGACGTCCATGACGTCAACGGCTCGGACAGCAAGGACCCGGACCCCAGCGGCGGAATCCTCTTCGTGGTGCAGGGCACCGATGTGCCGACCCGCTTCGACGGCGTACGGATCACGAATTCGACCGTCCGGCACACCGACCGCACCGGCATCGGAACGTCCTCGACGTGGAGCCACCGGGCCGAGAACCCGGACGGGACCGGCAGCAGCTGGCAGGCCATCGCCGGTCTGGTGATCGACCGGAACAAGGTCTCGGACGCGGGCGGCGACGGGATCGTCGTGCAGAACGCGCGCGGGGCGCTGGTCGAGCACAACCGCGTCGACGGCTTCAACATGCGCTCCGCCGCCTACAACGCCGGTGTGTGGGCCTGGAATTCGGACGATGTGCTCTACCAGTACAACGAGGTGAGCGGAGGCCACGGGACCCGGGACTCCATGGCGTACGACATCGACGGCGCCAACACCGGCGACGTCTACCGCTACAACTACAGCCATGACAACGAGGGCGGCTTCCTGCTGGTCTGCAACGGTGCGACCACGACCACGGCCGGCAACCGGGTGCACGACAACATCAGCATCAACGACCGCAACACCTCGGCTCCCTACGGGGTGATCTCGGTGGTCTGCGGCAGCACCACCGACACCCGCGTCTACCGCAACACCGTGGTCACCGACCGGCCGGACACCGCGATGGTCTCCGACAACGGCCAGACCGGGGTGACGTTCTCGGACAATGTCTTCGTCGGCGCCGGGGGCGGCTCACCGGTCATGGACACCCTCAGTACGTACTCCGGCAACCTGTACTGGAACACCGCACAGCCCCGCGACCCCGCCGCTGTCGACGCGGACCCGCTGCTGCGCTCCGCGCACCCCACGGCGCCGGACGATGTCCGCCTGCGCCCCGGCTCCCCCGCGCTCGGCGCGGGCACCCCGGTGGACGACGGAACGGTCCTCGACTACTTCGGGCACCGGATCCCCGTCCGCCCCAGCCTGGGCGCGGACCAGGGGCGGTGAATAATCCGTCCCCCGGCAAGACCCTGCGGCGCTTCCACGTCCCGGCCCGGCAGGCCCTCCGCCCGGACCCCGGCCGCGTACGATGACCTGCGGCGAGCGGCGCTCCCGCGCATCCGCCGCCGACCGGAACCGGCAGCGAAGGCCGGCCCCTCCTTACGGGTCTTACGGGCAGGAGAAGTGAGTCGTGAGCGCAGTGCCGGGGAGCGGCCGGGACCAGGATTCGTACGTCGTCGGCGTGGACTTCGGCACCCTGTCGGGACGTGCGGTGGTGGTCCGCGTACGGGACGGCGCCGAGCTGGGCGCTGCCGAGCACCTCTACCCGCACGGCGTGCTCGACGAGGCGCTCCCCCATGGCGGCCCGCGGCTGCCGCCCGAGTGGGCGCTCCAGGTTCCCTCCGACTACCTGGGGGTACTGCGCTACGCCGTACCGCAGGCGCTGGAGGCGAGCGGGGTCGCGGCGGAGCGGGTGGTCGCGGTGGGGACCGACTTCACGTCGTGCACGATGATCCCGGTGACGGCCGACGGCACACCCCTCTGCGAGCTGCCGCAGTACAAGCAGCGGCCGCACGCGTACGTCAAGCTCTGGAAGCACCACTCGGCGCAGGCCCAGGCCGACCGGATCAGCGCCCTGGCGGCCGAGCGGGCCGAGCCGTGGCTGGACCGCTACGGGGGCCGGGTCTCGTCGGAGGGCCAGTTCGCCAAGGGGCTCCAGCTCCTGGAGGAGGACCCGGAGCTGTACGCCCTGACGGACCACTGGGTCGAGGCGACGGACTGGATCGTCTGGCAGCTGTGCGGCCGTTATGTCCGCAGCGCCTGCGCCGCCGGTTACAAGGGCCTGCTGCAGGACGGCGCCCACCCGTCCGACGGGTTCCTCGCCGGGCTCAACCCCGGGTTCCGGGACTTCGTGAGCGGCAAGGTCGAGCACCCCACCGGCGCGCTCGGGACCCGGGCGGGCGGTCTGACGGCGCGGGCGGCCGGCTGGACCGGGCTGCCCGAAGGGATCGCGGTGTGTGTCGGGAACATCGACGCGCATGTGACCGTGCCCGCGACGGGTGCGGCCGGGGCGGGCCGGATGGTCCTGATCATGGGGACCTCCGCCTGCCACATGGTGAGCGCGCCGGACCCGAGCCCGGTACCGGGCGTGTCCGGGGTGGTCGACGGCGGCATCGTGCCGGGCCTGTGGGGTTACGAGGCCGGGCAGAGCGGTGTCGGCGACATCTTCGCCTGGTTCGTGCGGACCGGGGTCCCGGAGTCCTGCGCGCAGGAGGCACGGCGGCTGGGCCGCACGCTCCACGATCATCTGACCCGGCTGGGCGCAGCGCAGGCCGTCGGGGAGCACGGTCTGGTGGCCCTGGACTGGCACAGCGGCAACCGGTCGGTGCTCGTAGATCACGAGCTCAGCGGCACCGTCGTGGGGCTGACGCTGGCCACCCGGCCCGAGGATGTCTACCGCGCCCTGCTGGAGGCGACGGCCTTCGGTACCCGCCGGATCATCGAGTCCTTTGAGGAGGCCGGGGTGCCGGTCACCGGCATCACGCTCGCCGGCGGTCTGCTGGAGAACACCTTTCTGAGCCAGCTGTACGCCGATGTCGCCCGGCGGCCGCTGAGTCTGATCCGCTCGGCCCGGGGTCCGGCGCTCGGCTCGGCGATGCACGCGGCAGTCGCTGCGGGCGCGTACCCGGACATCCACGCGGCGGCATCGGCGATGGGCGGGACCGGGCCCACCGTGTACGAGCCGGATCCGGCCAGGTCGGCGTCGTACGACCTCCTCTATGCCGAGTACTGCCGGTTGCACGACTATTTCGGCCGGGGCGCGAATGACGTGATGCACCGGCTCCGGGACCTCCGCCGCGCGGCGGTGACGTCTTCGGCACAGTCCGTGACCGGCGGTGCGCTGCCCGTGTCTCCGGGGCCCTGATCCGCTCCCGGCCGCTCCCCCGCACTGTCTCCTTATATGACCCGATTACATGGCCCGGCTTCTATACGGCCCCGGCTCTCTATGGCCCGGTGAGGGCCCCTATACGCCGGTGGCCCCGTGGAGCATGTACTGGTCGAGGAGCTTCGCACGGGCTACCTCCAGGCGGGTGGCGAGGACCTCGGCGACCGAGCGGGCCAGCGCCAGGCCCAGCTCGGGATCGGACTCGCACACTTCCCTGGCGGTGACCGCGTCGAACTCGTGCGCCCGGACCGGACTGAATGCCTCCGCGCCGAAGTGCCACCGGTGCGGAGGGAAGAGCCAGGACCAGCCGAGCAGGTCCCCGACCTCCAGGGTGTCGACCATCACCCTGCCCCGCTGCGGTACGTGCAGGTCGAGTGCCACGGTGCCGGTATGGATGATCCAGAACTTGTCCGCGGGCGACTCCTCCTCAAAGATCCGCGCGTCCTGAGGGAAGAAGACGTCGCGGGCCAGGTCCATCAGGCGTTCGCGGTGGAATGCGGGAAGAACGTGCATCAGCCGTGTCGTGGAAGTCATCGTGGGGAACCTCCTCGCTGAGTGTCCCGCGCGCCACGGCCCTCATATCGCCGGATAACGGACGGGGCATCCCCTTGATACGAGGGTATCTCCGGCGCCGCCGTTGCTTCCGGCTCAGGCTCTTCCGCCGCGCCTGCTCCCCCATTGAGTCCGGGCCCTTTTACTAGCGCCCGCTCCTCCTCTTCATCGGCGCCCCCTCTCTTCTTTTATTGACGCCCGCTCTTCTCTATTGGCGCCCGCTCCTCTTCCGGCTCCAGCCCTCATCGGGTGCCGTGCCCACGCCGACGACGGCCCGGCAGGCCGCGTCCGCCGGAGGTGGCGCATACGCATACCCGTCGAAGCGGCGCTGAATCACCGAAAAGCGCCCCAACCCCTGTGACCCACACAACTTTCAGGGCATTTTCGGGCGCTCGGCGAGGTGACACCAGCCACAGGACCTATGTCACTTACGAACCCTGATAGTCGGTCCCGACCCCCGTCTCCCACGGAATAACAGCCATGATTTCGGTCATTTCACCTCATCTCACGATGAGGGGTAGTACAGAGGGTCATTGCCACCACCAGAATCGGGCGCTAACCATAGATCTCGCCAAGCACCGAGAACGAGCCAGCGACCAACGCCAGTCGGCGAACGCGGCCAAGACCCTCGGTTCACATCCACAGCGCCGCCGAAGGCCGCACGTCACGTTCCCCACCTGGAAGAGGCCAGCATGCCCAGCATCTCCCTGCCCCGCACCACCCGTACGCACAAGATCGCCGCCGCCGTCCTCGTGACCGTGGGAGCCAGCACCGCCCTGGCCGCCACCGCCGAGCCGAGCAGCGCCCAGATACCCGCGCACACCGTCGCCTCGGTCAAGCCCGTCTCCGCCAACGGCCTTCCCACGAAGGACGCGCCGAAGAAGGACGCGGCCAAGCCCGCCGCGAAGAGCGACAAGGACGAGAAGGCGGCGAAGGCCAAGGCCGCCAAGGCCAAGGCAGCCAAGGCGGCGAAGGCCAAGGCCGCTGCCAAGAAGAGCGCCGCGAAGCACAAGGCAGCCGCGCCCAAGATCTACAAGAACAACCTCGACGGCTGGATCAAGGAATCGCTGGCCATCATGAAGGCCCACCACATTCCCGGCACCTACGAGGGCCTGCACCGCAACATCATGCGTGAGTCCAGCGGCAACCCCAACGCCGTCAACAACTGGGACATCAACGCCCAGAACGGCATCCCCTCAAAGGGTCTGCTCCAGGTGATCCAGCCCACCTTCGACACGTACCACGTCCCCGGAACCGCGGACAAGCTGACCGACCCGGTCGCGAACCTGACGGCCGCCGCCAACTACGCGGCCCACCGTTACGGCTCCATCGACAACGTCAACTCCGCGTACTGAGCCGGAGATCCAGGACGTGGACCGGTCTGACGCGGGTGAGCGAAAGCCCCGGATGAACGGCGGACACGAGCCCCGGTGACAGCGGATCCCCCCAACGGACCGCGCCCACCGGCGGGCTCGTGCCGTTCCTCCCCCGCACAGCCCGCCCCCGGCCGGCACACCGGGCCGGCGAACCACACCGGACGCAACACCCCTTGAAACACAGGCCCGTTGAGCGCTCGCAACCGCACTGACGGGCCCAGCCACTCAGCACAAGGCAGCCCACGACAGCCCCGAGCCTGCAAGGCCGGTCCCACATCCTCGCTGCCGTCCTCGGCGTCCCCGCTGCCCCACCGCCCCGACTGCGCCCGCAGCCGGGGCGCTGCCGTCGGCCGCGCCGCCCCCGTACGACCGCCGAGCGGGATGCTCAGCCGGACTCCGCCCAAAACGCCGCCCCACGGGTTGACCGATCTCGCGGGTCGAAGGCCACACACTCAGCAGGTAACGGCTCCATCCGTCGCGCTGAAAGGCCCATCTCCGTGAATAGCCCCGGCGTCCACGACGCCGCTGCCGCTGTCGCTGTCGTCGTACTGGTCCGGCTGCTCGCCCGCCCGCTCACCTCGCGACCACTGGGCGAGAAGTCGCGCCCCGCCGCGGTGTCCCTGACCGTCGTCGCCTCCCTCCTGGCCGGGGCGGTCGCGTGCAGCGGCGGGACGGGGCAACGTACGGCGGCGACCGCGGGCATGTCCGGCGGGGCGGGGCCGAGGTGGGGCGCCTGCCCCGCGGCGGACGCCGGTGCTGGAGTCGGCGCCCCGGTGAAACGTGATCCGCGCCAGCAGTGCACGACGGTCCGCGTACCACTCGACTACCGTGCCCCCGGCGGCCGCAGGCTCACCATCGAGGTGTCCCGGATCCGCTCCGGGGCGCCCCACCCGAAGTCTCTGATGACAGGCCAGGGCGGCCCCGGCGGCAGCGGGCTCGACCTGCCGTCGCAGGACGTGTCGGCACTGCCCGCACGAGTCACCCGGACCACCGACCTGTACGGGCTCGACTACCGGGGTATCGGCCACAGCGACCCGCTGCATTGCGGCATCGCACCCTCCGACCGCACCACGGCCACCGGCATCTCCTATCCGGCGGCCGACGGCAGCATCGATGCCAATGTCGCGTGGGCCCGGCGCGTCGCGAGGGCCTGCACTCAGCACGCGGGCTCCGCACTGCCGTTCTTCAACACGGTGAACATCGCCCGCGACATCAACAGGATCCGGATCGCCCTGGGGCTGCGGACACTGTCCTACACGGGCACCTCGTACGGGACGTTCGTCGGGCAGGTCTACGCCTCGCTGTACCCCGCGACCTCGGGGCGGGTGCTGCTGGACAGCGTCGTACCGCCGGGCGGGGTGAAGGCGGTCATCCAGAACAAGGGGCGTGGGGTCGAGGACGCCTTCGGCGGCTTCGCGCGGTGGGCGGCGGCCCGGGACAGCACCTACCGGCTGGGCCGTTCGGCGCCGGCCGTACGGCGGACGGTCCTGTCCACCGTGCGGGAGCTCAACGGGACACCGCTGCCGCTGATGACCGGCAAGAGCCTCAGCGGGAATCTGCTGCTGGAGGCCACGGAAGCGCTGCTCGAACAGCAGGGTTACTTTCCGGGGCTCGCGGAGCTGCTCGGTGCGGCGCACGCCGGTTCGATCCCTGCCGATGTGACGTCGAAGCTCCAGTTCGAGAGCGTGTTCCCGGACAACTTCTTCAGCGCGCAGGACGCCATCGTCTGCAACGACAGCGTCTGGCCGAAGGATGTCGCGGGCTACCGGAGGGCGGTCACCCGCAGCGCCGCGCTGTTCCCTCTGACGGCAGGATCACCCGCGAACATCTGGCCGTGCGCCTTCTGGCCCAAGGCCGGTTCCGACCACCCGCCGAAGCCGGTCCCGCACGGTCCGCACAACCTCCTCATGGCGCAGAACACCCAGGACCCGTCGACTCCGCTGAGCGAAGCCCGCCGGACACTGCGCGCGTTCGGCGGGCGGGCCGCCATGGTCACCGTCGAGGCGACCGGTCACGGAGTGGCCATGGCGAAGGGGTGCGCGGCCGACGCGGTGGCGGACTTCCTGCTGAGCGAGTCGCCGGCGCGGTCACGGCACTGCCCGGCGGCGCGGTGAGGACGGGGGCCGCCGATGGCTCCAGTGCGCAATTGGGTGCGAAATCGGGCGATACCCCCGCAACCGTCCTACCGTGAGCTGGCCAGCTATCCAGCTGGCCGGCTATCCGCATCGCACAAGGAGCAGTAATGGGCGACGACAGCGCCATGGACAAGATCAAGGGCAAGGCCAAGGAAGCGGCCGGGAAGGCCACCGGCGACAAGCGCCAGGAGGCCGAGGGCAGGACCGACCAGACGAAGGGCAAGTCCAAGGGCGCCCTCAATGACGCGAAGGACCGCGCCCAGGGCATGAAGGACTCGCTCGAGGACTGAGCGACCGCGCGCGGCGGGCCCCTGCCGGGAGGCGGGGACCCGCCACATGTGTGAACAAGTCTCTCATGATCTTCAGCACCGACGGCCATTCACTCGCTTTGTGCCAGTTATTTGTTCACGTACAAGAATTCGTTTCACATCTGTCTCAAAGTCTTGTCGCTTCAGGACCCCGCTCCTACGCTGTGCGCAGCCTTGACCGGCTCAAGTTCTGCTCGATCTGCCATTCAGCGCGAAATGGGAGTGAGTGATGTGAAGAGGTACCGATGGGCCGCCGGTCTCGCGGCCGTCTGCGGACTGCTCATGGCCGCCCCCCAGGCGAACGCCGAGGTCGAACCCGGCGGCTGGACGCCTCAGTCACCGGGCTACAAGGTCCAGGAGAAGGGGTGCGGCCATGTCGACGGCCTGACGTTCAGCCTCACCTGCGGCGACACCAGCGGTGAGCAGCGTGGTGAGCGGCGCTACGACACGTACACCGGCGGAACGCACCAGTTCGAGGGGTACTTCCGCATCTCCAGCATGGGCGGCAGCCGCATCTCGCTCAAGCAGACCTTCCGGGACACCAGCGGTTCCCAGGGGCCGTACTTCCTGCTCGCCGTGGAGAACGGCGGCCGCCTCTACACGGTAGAGGGGGGCACGACGGTGTCCAACGCCGGCACCGTCGGCGCGACGGTCAGGGTCAACACCGTCAACCAGGTCGGCAAGACCCATCGCACCTACATCAACGGCTCGCTGGCCAACACGGTGAACAGCCCGTCCGGCAGCTACTACGACAAGTTCGGCGCGTACCGCACCAGCAGCGGGAACGGCCCGATCACTGTCACCTGGAGCAACGTGAAGTTCTGGAGCAAGTGAGCGCCGGACCGCCCCGGGCTGCTCGTGCCCGCGTTCCGGGGCGGTCCCTCCCGGCCGACCGCAGCCGCGCCGGCCGTGCCCGCCGGCCGCCGACCCTCCACAAGGCTCCCCTTGAATGTTCGCGTCCGCCCCCTGCTCCACTGCCTGGCCGCACTCGTCATCTGCGCCGCCCCGGTGGGCTGTTCGGTCCAGACCCGGGGTACGGCGGCTTCCGCCACGCCGTCCGCGCCGACCCGCGTGACCCTGCACGCCGCGCTCGCTTCGCCGGTCGACGCCACGCTTAGCTGGGGCGGAGGCGACCGGGGCGCAGCCGGACACGCCGTCGAGTTCGCCACCGCGCCGGGCGGTCCGTACACGCTGCTGCAGTACCTCCCGGCCGCACACCACGCGTACCGCCACTCCAGGCTGATGCCGCAGACGCCCTTCTACTACCGGCTCCGCCCCTACTACGGGCCGGCCTCCTCCGCTGTCGAGGTCAACCTGCCCCCTGGCGGCCTGAGTTCGAAGGACAAGAAGGACGACAACGTCTGGGCGGCGCCGCGGACCGTCCGTTCCGGACACGCGCCCGCCGCCGGTCCACTCCGGGTGCCGGGCGCCGGGACCCCGACGGGCCTCCGGGCAACGGCCGTGCGGGCGAACGGCATCAGGTTCACCTGGACCGATCACGCCCGTGACGAACAGGGCTGGCTGCTGGAGCTCAGGACGCGCCGCAACAGCACCTACCGGGTGGTCGCAGTACTGGCCCCGGACATCAACTCCTTCGGCCTGAGCACACTGCCGGACGAGAAGCACGCCTTCTACCGGGTCAGGGCGTTCTACTACGGCGTACGCTCCAACATCGCTCACGTGACGACCGGAAAAGCCCCCGACGGTTCGTGAGCCGGCCTGCCGCAACGGCTTGAACCGGGGCGCTACGGGCCGGTACGCGGGGCCGTCGGAGCACGAGTTCCTCCGTCCGTCCGCGCAGGAGCAGCAGGGCGATGACGAGTGACGCCGCTGAGCCGCCGCCGCAGACGACCGGGCCGACGGAGAAGCCGTGGGCCAGGGCGGCCGTGGCGACGGGAGCGGCCTTGGTGCCGGCAGTGAGCGGAACGGAGATGATCGCCAGCGGGCCGCCGGGCGGGGCGAGGTCGGCCGGGCCGTCGTCGTCCTGCATCCCGGAGCCTCCGCCCGTGCCGAGGCCCATGGCCGTCAACTACGGGCTCAGCAAAGTCCGCTTTCCCTCCCCCGTCCGCGTCGGCGCGAAGATCCGCGCCAGAGGTACGGTCGCATCCGGCACGGAGGTCAAGGGCGGCATCGAGGTCACTGTCGACCTGGCCGTCGAGACCGACGGCAGCGACAAGCCCGCCTGCGTCACCCAGGCGGTCTACTGCTTCTGCGCCCGAGTCGGCCAACTCCGTCCTGTCACTCAACCACTGGTGGGTCCAGACGAGTTGACCGGCAGACGGCTCGGCTGACGGCGGACAGGACCCCGGTGGACTACCGGGGCCCGTCCGTCGGAGGCAACGCCTGTGAGCGGTTGTTACCGGTTCAGCAGGCTGTCGAGCAGCTCGGCCAGTCCGCCGACCGCGGGCGACCGCAACATGGTGTGGTGACTGCCCGCCACCGCCCGGGCGGTGGCCTCCCCGGTGGTGAACCGACGCCAGCCGGACAGCCGTTCCGCTGCCGCCTCGGCGTCCCCGGCCACCATGAGGGTCAACGGGCCGTCATAGCGGGCCGGTTGCCATACGGCGGCGGCCGAGACCACCGCGCCGAAGACTCCCAGCCGGGCGGCCACCTCGGGCATCGCCTCCTCCGTCACCAGCCCGGCCGAGCGGATCACGGACAGCACGGCCTGGCGCCGGGCGGCCGGGCCTGACTCCCTCAGTTGCTCGACGTCGAGCTGTGGTGCCGGACGGCCGACCAGCCCCGCCAGGTCTCTCAGGAACAGCCACAGCAGGTCGGCCTGGTCCGGCGGAGAGGAAAGCCTCGGTGGCACCGACGGGTCGAGCAGGACCAGCGCGGCGACGTCTTCACCCGCCGCCCTGAGCTGGGCGGCCATCTCGTGGGCGACCGCCGAGCCGGTCGACCAACCACCGAGCCGGTAGGGGCCGTTCGGCTGCTGGGCGCGCACCTGAGCCAGATAGTGCGCGGCAAGAGCGGCTACCGAGGCCAGCTCCGGGCCATCCGGTGCCAGCCCTTCAGCGTCCAGGGCGAAGAACGGCCTGGGGCTGGGGAGCGCGGTGGCGAGCGTCGCGTAGGGGGCGGCGGAGCCGTTGCTGGCATGTACGCAGAAGAAGGGCGGCAGGTCGCCGTCCGCGCGCAGCGCCACCAGCGCGGCGGCCCCCTGGCCCGGCACCGCTGTGGCCCCGGAGGGTTCCGCATCGCTCAGTACCCGGGCCAGGGCCCGGATGGTGCGGTGGGTGTAGATCGACCGGGGCGTCAGCGCGATTCCGTCGCGCCGGGCCCGGGCCACCAGCTGCAGGGCGAGGATGGAGTCACCGCCGAGTTCGAAGAAGTCGTCGGTCACGCCGAGGGCGGTGGTGTCGAAGACCTCCGACCACCGGGCCGCAAGCCGTTCTTCGAGCTCCGTGGCTGCCGCCACCCGGTCGGTCCCGGGACGGCCGGGCAGCCCGGCCGTCCTCAGTGCCAGCCGGTCGATCTTGCCGCCGGCGGTGCGCGGCAGGGCGCCGTGGACCACGGTGAGCCCAGGACGCAGCGCGTCGGGCAGCCCGGTCAGGCCGTCGAGCACCTCGTCGGGCGTCAGGCCGACGCCCTCGCGGGGCGCCACATGGGCCACCAGATGCACGCCACCGCGGTGTGTGGTGTGTGCGACCACCGCGGCCTCCGCCAGCCGCCCGTCCGCGTACAGAACGGCCTCGATCTCGCCCGGCTCCACCCGTACGCCGTTCACCTGGACCTGGTCGTCGGTGCGGCCGAGGAATTCCAGCGCGCCGTCCGGCAGCAGCCGGGCCAGGTCCCCGGTCCGGTACATCCGGGCACCCGGGGCCTCCGAGTACGGGTCGGGCAGAAACACTTCGGCGGTGCGGGCCGGCTGGCTGTGGTACCCGCGGGCGGGCGCCTCTCCGCCGATGAACATCTCGCCTACGCAGCCGGGCGGCACCGGGACGAGGTTCTCACCGAGCAGGTGGACCGAGACGTTGTTGATCGGCCGTCCGATCGGCACAGTGGCCGGCCCGCTGGTCGGCCCGGTGCCCGGCCGGCCGGGCTGCCCGGAGTCTGCCGGCCCGGCCCGGTGGAACGTGGCGTCGATCGTCGCCTCCGCCGGTCCGTACTGGTTGATCACCTCGCATCGGAGCTGCCCGCGGAGCTCCGCCAGCAGGGGGGCGGGGAACGCCTCGCCGCCCACGAGCAGCAACCGCAGTTCGTTGCCCTCGGCCAGCGCGGGATCGCTCACCAGCCCGCCCAGCAGCGACGGCACGACATGTGCGACCGTCGCCCGGGTGCTGCGCAGCAGCTCGGCGAGGCTGCTGTCGGTGTCCGTGAGTTCGGGGGCCTCGACCAGGCAGGCGCCGGCCAGCAGCGGGCCGAACACTTCCCAGACGGCGAAGTCGAACACGGGAGAGGCCAGGGCGAGAAGCCGGTCATCGGGCCGCAGCGGGTAGGTCTGTTGCGCCCACTCGACCCGGTTGGCCAGTGCGCGGTGCGAGACCGCCACCGGCTTCGGGCGGCCGGTGCTGCCCGAGGTGAACACCAGGTAGGCCAGCTGCTCCGGGTGCGGATCGGCATCCAGGCCCGGCGTGCCGGAGCCGCTCAGCCCGCCCGGCGTACGGCAGGACACGCCCTCGGGCACGGCTCCCCCGAGCCGGTCCGGTTCGGCGGCGACGATCAGACCGGCCCCGGCGTCCAGGAGCATGTCCCGCAGCCGCTCGGCCCGCCGGCCCGGGTCGCAGACCACGAATGGCACACCGGCCAGCAGACAGCCGACGGCAGCGGTTACCAGTGCCACGCCGCGCGGCAGCAGCAGGGCGACGACCGGCTCCCCGCCGGTCGCGGAGGCGGCCAGCTCGGTACGGGCCGCAGCGCCGAACGCCCTTGCCGCATCGAGTAGTTCCCGGTGGCTGAGGGACCCGTCGGGCGCCTCGACTGCCGTACGGTCACCGGCCGCCGTGAGCGCGGCTGCCAGCCCCGGCACCAGGCTGCCTGCGGTCGGCGCCGTCCTCGCGCCGTGCGCGGTGGCGGTGAGGCGGAGCCGTTCGGCTTCCGACAGCAGCGGGTCCGCCGTGTGCGGCAGTTCCGGTGCCGCGACGACCGCGTCCAGCGCCGAGCGGTACCGGTCGGCCATCGCCTCGATGAACTCCGGGCGGTAGAGGGAGGGGTCGAAGGCGATCGACAGCTCGATCCGGCCGCTGACCGGGTCCTGGATGAAGTCCGTCATCAGCGGCAGGTTGGTGTCACCGTGGAATGCGGCCTCCAGCACCTCCAGCCCGCCGCGGGTGGACAGTTCGCCGTAGCGGTGGAAGTGCACGTAGTTGAACGCGGCCTCGAACAGTGAGTCCGCCGCCCGGGCCTGCCGGATCCGGCTCATCGGGTACCACCGGTGCGGGAGCATCGCCCGCTCCTCCGCGAAGACATGCCCGATGAGGTCGAGCCAGCTGCCCCCGGGCAGCGCGGTCCGCAGCGGCAGGGTGTTGAGGAAGAGCCCGAGCATCGCGTCGGAGCCCTCCTCGTCCTCGGGGCGGCCGTTGGTGACCAGACCGGTCACCACGTCGTCGCGTCCGGTCATCACCGCCAGCACCTTGAGGTGGACGGCCAGCAGCACGCTCTTGACCGGTACACCGGCCTGCCCGGCGACCCGCTGCAGTGCCTCACAGACCTCCGGCACGAGCTCCGCTCCCAGCCGCTGCTCGCCGGCGCCGTCGGCCAGGCCGCTGCCGCCGAGCCGGCCGATCGGCAGATCCTCCGTCCGACGGGCCCACCAGTCGCCGTCCGGTCCTTCGAGCGCCGCCTGTTCCAGGGCGAGGAAACGTCCGTAGGAGGCTGCGGGAGCCGGTGGCGGCGCGGGTGCGGCCGGATCCGCCGCGTGCTGGTAGCAGTCCATCAGCTCGGTCAGCAGGACGGTGACGCTCCAGCCGTCGAGCACCGCGTGGTGCACGGCGAGGGTCAGCTGGAACTCGTCCTCGCCGAGCAGATGGAGGACGAAGCGCAGCAACGGGGCCTGCTCCAGAACGAACGGGGTCGCCCGCTCGCGCTCGACGTCGGCATCCACCTGGGAACGCTGCCGGCCGGCGGGGGCGGAGCGCAGGTCGACCACGCGCATCGGGGCCGGGACGCTCCGGTGCACCAGCTGGAGCGGCCCGGCGGGGTGGGCCAGGTCGATCGAAACCCGCAGCATGGCATGGCGGCGGCAGAGCTCGGCGACGGCCGACTCGAAGGCCGGCACGTCGAGCGTCGAGCGCAGCCGCAGCGTCGTGACGTCGTGGTAGAGCAGCCGTTCACCGCGCTCGAAGGCGGTGTGGAAGAGCATGCCCGCCTGGAGGCTGGAGAGCGGCCAGGCGTTCTCCACCTCGTCCGGCAACCCGGCACGCACGGCGTCGGGCAGCAGCTCGGTCGCGCTCGGGGACGGCCCGTCGCCGCCGTCCTCGACGGCGGTCGCCAGCGGGGCGAGCGCCGCGATGGTGGGATGCCGCATCAGGTCGGTGACCTGGATGAGCACTCCGCGCCTGCGGGCCTGCGAGCGCACCTGGACCACCCGGATCGAATCGCCGCCAAGGTCGAAGAAGTTGTCCTCGACACCCACACGTTCGCACCCCAGCACCTGCTGCCAGGCCTCCGCGAGGGCCTGCTCGACCGGCGTGCGCGGCGCGACGTACACGGCCGAGGCCCGGATCGGCGCGAGCTTCCGGAGAGCGGCGTGGTCGACCTTGCCGTTGGGCAGGGCCGGCAGCTCGGGCAGCGCGTCGATGGCGGGCAGCATGTAGGCGGGAAGCGCGCGTCCGGCCGCCGCCCGCACCGAATCGGCGGTTGCCGGGGCCCGCAGCACCACGTAGGCCGCGAGCCGGGTCGAGCCCGACTCGTCGGTGCGGTCGACCACGGCCGCCGCGGTGACTCCGGGCTGGGCCGCCAGCCGGCTCTCGATCTCCTCCAGCTCGACCCGGAAGCCGCGGATCTTGACCTGGCGGTCGGTGCGGCCGAGGAACTCCAGCACCCCGCCGGGCCGGTAGCGCACGAGGTCACCGGTGCGGTAGACGCGGGCGCCGGGCCCGGGGGCGAACGGGTCGTCGAGGAAGCGCCCGGCGGTGAGTTCCGGACTGCCGACGTAGCCGGCCGCCACGCTCGGGCCACCGATCCAGAGTTCACCGCGGGCGCCGTAGGGCACCTGCGCGCCGTCCGGTCCGACCACGTACAGCTGGACGCCCGGCCGGGGGCGGCCGATGGGCACCCGCTCGGAGCGCTCCGGGCTCACCTGGTGGACCGTGCACCAGACGGTGGCCTCGGTCGGCCCGTACTCGTTGAACAGCAGCACGGTGGGCAGCGCCTCGTGGTGACGGCCCGCCAGCACCATGGGGAACTCCTCGCCCGCGACCACGGCACGCCGTAGCCGTACCCCCTCGCGGGCGGCGAGCTCCTCCAGCAGCGGGCGGTACAGCGAGGGGACGCAGAGCAGATCGGTCACCCCCTGCTCGACGGCCAGCTGGGCCAGCGCGCCCGGGTCGCCCGACTCCTTCTCGCCCGGCACCACGAGGCAGCCGCCCGCGCACAGCGTGCCGAACAGCACGGCGACGGAACTGTCGAAGGCGATCGTGGGGATCAGCAGTGCGGCGCTGTCCGGCTCGGGCCGGTAGACGCTCAACCGCGCCCGGGTCGAGTGGGCCAGATTGCGGTGGGTGATCTCGACGCCCTTCGGGCGCCCGGTGGAACCCGAGGTGAAGATCACGTAGGCCGACCGCTCCGGCGTGCCCGGCACCGTGGTCCCGTCCGCGGGGGTGGTCCACGCCGCGGCCGGGTCCACCACCGGCAGGCCGGGGTCCGCGTCCGCCAGGGCCTGCTGTCCCGTCTCGTCGGCCAGCAGCACGGTGGCCCCGGAGTCCGCGACCATACCGGCCAGGCGTTCGGCCGGATTGCGGCTGTCCAGCGGCACATAGGCCGCTCCGCAGCGCAGGATCGCGAGCACCGCCACGGGGATCAGCACGCCGCGGTCGAGGCAGAGCGCGACCCGGTCCCCCGGCGCGCAGCCGGCCGCGCGCAGCGCGGTTGCCAGCGAGTCGGCCGCCGCGTCGAGTCCGGCGTAGTCGAGCCGGCCGTCGTGCGACACCACGGCCGGGGCGTCCGGGCGGGCGAGTACGTGCTCACGGATCACGTCGAGCACCGTGTTGTCCGTGCCCGTGTCCGTGGGAGTCTCGCCGGTGCCGTACCGCCGGGACAGTTCAGCGTCCCGCCCGGTGCTCAGCACGACGTCGCCGAGTGGGATCCCCGGCTCGGCGCAGAACCCCGTCAGCGCGGCGGCCGTCCGGGCCACGAGCAGCTCGGCGGTCTGCGGATCGCAGCGGTCGGCGTCGTAGTCGAGGCGCAGTTCGAGCCGGTCCTGCGCGTGCCGGACCACCAGCAGCCGCAGATCGTGGCGGTCCGCCCGGTCGGTCACGGCCAGGCCGCGAACCGTGTCGCCCGTGACCAGCGCGGAGACGTCCAGATGTCCGGCCGAGAAGCGGCAGTACGGTTCGTGGTCGCCGGTCGCGACGACGGTGTCCCACCGGAAGACGTCGCTGTCCTCGGTGGCCTGCCGGATCGCGGTGTCCACCGCCCGGGCCAGCGAGGAGGTGTCCGCGCCGCCCGGGAACGTTATCGGCACGGTGCGGTCGTACGGGCCCGGGGCGCGCTGGAGCTCCGGGGCGGTACGGCCGTTCACGGTCACCCCGAGTGTCAGCGGCTCTCCGTTCCCGCCGCCGCCGAGCGCCACGCCCCATGCCGCAGTGGTCAACGCGCCTTCGCTGATGCCGAGTCCGGCGGCCCGTGCGGCGATGTCGCGGGACGGGCCCTGGGCGAGGACGAGGGCGGTGGTCTCGGGGCGGTAGTCCGTCGGGGCTGCCGGGCGGAGCGGCAGGTCGGGCTCGGCCGCATCGGCCGCCAGTACCCGTCGCCAGCGGTCCTGCGCGGCTGCGGTCTCCGGTTCGTCGAGCAGCTGATGGAACCACTCGGCTACGTCCGCGTACTGGACCGGCTCCTCCTCGTCGTCCCCGCCCGCCCGGCCGAGTGCGGCCGAGAGCAGTCCCGTCAGGGTGGTCGGGTCGGCCACCCCCGGATCGGCGGCGAGGGTCAGCCGGCGGGTGCCGCCGGCGGATTCGCCGATGCTGAACCGGACCGGGAGAGCACCGTCAGCGGTGTCGGGCTCGCCGGTGCCGATCCCGGGTTCGTCCGCGATGACCTGCACCGGGATGCCGACGCCCGGGGCCGCCATCACCTGGGTGCGCAGGATCTCGTGGCGGGCCGTCTCGGTGAGCAGGGCCTGACGCAGCCGCTCCGGGTCGACGTTGCCCGGCAGCTCCGCGTCGAGGCGCACGACGAACGGGGCGGCCCCGGTGAGTGCCGACCTGAGCCGGTGCAGATGGTGCTGAGCCGGGGAGACCCGGAAGCCCGCGATGTCGTCGCTCATCACGCCTCCTCGCCATCGGCCGCGACGGCCGGACCGTACTGCGCGGCATCCCCGCCGCTGACGGGATCGGTCATCGCGACCACGATCTTGCGGTCGCCCTCGTAGGGACGACGGGCGTGCGCCATTGTCATGTTGTCAAGCAGCATCACGTCGCCCACCTCCCAGCGGAAGGCGATCTCCCCCGCGCGATAAGCCTCGTTGATGGCTCGCACGTCCTCGTCGGCGATCGGTGAGCCGTCGCCGTGGGTGGTGGTCGTCGGCAGTCCGTCCTCGCCCAGTGCTTCGACGAGCGCCTCCCGCATCTGCGGGTCGCGGCTCGATATGTGGAAGAACCCGGCGTGGTTGAACCAGAGCTTCTCGCCGGTCACCGGGTGGGTGCGCACGGCCGGACGGATCTGCACGGTCCGCAGGCGGTCGCCCTCCAGCCACTCGGTGACCGTGCCGTTGGCCGCTGCGTAGCGGTCGACGTCCTCACGGGAGTCGGTCTGGTAGCCCTCCTGCCAGGTGAGGCCGAAACCGCTGTTGTAGTTGCGCACGTAACGTACGCCGAGCCGCTCAAGCCGCTCCCGGACGGCGACCGGGATCCGCTCGATGACCTTGCGGTTGTCGATGACCGGGGTCTCGCCTCCGACGGGCGGAGCCGTCAGGCAGCAGAAGAACAGCTTCTGCGGCCAGGTCGACCAGTAGGTGCCTTCGTTGTGCGGCTCGATCCGCTCGGCCGCGGGGTAGGTGGTGGAGAGGTAGACGTTCTGGCCCACCTCGTCACGCGGGGTGGAGCGGTCCCGGTACTGCAGCGGCTCACCGTCGGAGACCGCGGCGACGAACCTCTGGAAGCCCGGGGCGTCCGCCACCGGCCAGCCGCGGAACAGCAGCGCGCGATGTTCCAGGAGCGTGTCGCACACCCACTCCTTGCTCGCGGCGGCCCAGGTCGCCAGGTCGGTGCCGGCTTCCTTCGGGCGCACCACCATCGGCGGGTTGCCGTCGGCGGTCAACGGCTCGATCGTGACGGCGTCGGGGCCGGCCGCGGACCGGAATGCCCTGCGGACCGTCCCCGCGCGTGAGAACTGCGCACTCATGACTCATCTCCTTGCTTGACGTGGCCGTGCTGGTCGGGGCTGTCGGCCTGGGTGGCCGGCCGGGAAGAGGCGCGACGGGAGACCGAGCGGAGCCC